>NZ_CP020947.1:3562500-3862500 GCF_000172795.2 Rhizobium sp. CIAT894 | reverse complement strand
GGCGCGTCAAGAAAAACCGCGTCCGCAACGGCTTGCCGGCGCTGAGAGGGCGCGCTGGCTGCAGCGCGCCCTCCTATCAGCCTCAATGCGCGCCTTCGCGTTTCCGCTTGCGCGCGTTGCGTGCGAACATGTTCAGCACCTCGACCAGCGCCGAGAAGGCCATGGCGGCGTAGACGTAGCCCTTCGGCACGTGGAAGCCCATGCCTTCGGCGATCAACGTCGTGCCGATCATCAGCAGGAAGGCAAGCGCCAGCATGACGATCGTCGGGTTCCTCTCGATGAAGTTGGCGAGCGGGTTGGCGGCGACCAGCATGACGGTAACGGCGGCGATGACGGCAATCACCATGATCGGCAGATGCGGCGTCATGCCGACGGCGGTGATGATGCTGTCGACCGAGAAGACGAGGTCGAGCAGCAGGATCTGGCCGATCGCCGATGCGAAGCCCGTCGTGACGGATGTCGCGATGAAATCCTCCTGCTGGTCGATCGGGTCGACGGTGTGGTGAATTTCCTTGGTGGCTTTCCAGACGAGGAACAGGCCGCCGGCAATCAGGATCAGGTCCTTCCAGGAAAAGCCGTGGCCAAAGGCCGTAAACAGCGGCTCGGTCAACTGCACGATCCAGGCGACGGTGCCGAGAAGCGCCAGGCGCATGACCAGCGCAAGACCGATACCGATCTTGCGGGCCTTCTCCCGGTGCTCGGGCGGCAGTTTGTTGGTGAGAATGGAAATGAAGATCAGGTTGTCGATCCCGAGAACGACTTCCATCACCACCAGCGTGATGAGCGCCACCCAGGCGGCCGGATCCTGAATGAGCGTCATGATTTCCTGCATCAGCGTATATCCCTCTTGCGTCACATGATTGGATGACGCGCGCAATGTAGTATCGGCGGCCTGCCACGCAAGCGCCGCAAGGGGATATACGAAATTGGTGTGACTTTTATTCCCTAGAACAGGATGATTTAAGGCCGGGTCGGCCTTAAATTTGAATCCTGTTCTAAATTAAAGAGTTAGAGCATGATGTCATGAGAAAACCGCTCGCAATTTTCGGCATCATGCTCTGACCGGCAGCCAGATTTCGGTGACGCCCATGCCGGTATAGGGGTCGAAGCGCTCGTCGTAACGCTCGAACATGTCGGGCAAGGCGCCGTGTTCCAGGCCGGAGGTCGGCCACCAGGTGCCGAAAATCCGGTGCATGGTCACGGAAATGCCGGAGACATGGCCGCGATGGGTGAAGACGACGTAGCGCTGCCCCGGCAGCTTGAGTGTGGCAAAATCCGCCGGCAGATCACCGGCGTCGGCGACTTCCGCGGCGGCCATATAGCGGAATTTCTCCGCTTCGCCGTCGATATGCGTGCAGATGCCGTAAGCGACGTTGCCTTTCTGGCCTGATATATGGCCGAAATGGGCATTGAACTTCTGCCAGAGCGAGGGGATGGCGGCATTGCCGCCATAGGCGTAGATCTCCTGCAGACCGGCAAAAAGCATCGGCTGAAGGGTTTCGAAGCGGGGCGGTTCGAGGTCGTTGAGGTGGGCGGGGTCCATTCTGATCGGCTCCAGCAGGACAAGGTTACGGGCGTGCCCCTGCCTGCGCACCGCATCCGGCGTCACACCGAACTGGTCGCGGAAGGCACGGGTGAAGGCTTCGTGCGAGCCGTAGCCCGCACAAAGCGCAACCTCGAGAATGGTGGATGAACCGCCGACAAGCGCAGGCACGGCGCGGCTGAGGCGCCGTCCTCTGATATAGCCGCTGATCGAGTGGCCGGTGACGAGCCCGAAGACGCGCGACAGATGATAGCGCGACAATCCGGCGGCCTCGGATATCTCTTCCAGCGATAGATCGCTTTCGAAATGGCTCTCTATGAACCAGATCGCCCGTGCGATGGCGCTCATTCTCACTCCCTACAGCGCCGCGCGTCCTTTGAGACGCGCAAAGGACGCTGTAGCACTGTGAATTGCTGCATAGTTATGCAGCGGTTGCGACTTCTTCCTTAGAGAAAAGCCGGCAGCCGGGTTTGATCGTCGTTGCGGAATTTTGGGCGATACGCGGCCACCGTCAAGGAGGCGGTCAGGCGGTTTCGTGCCGGCGCACGCTGTAGGCGGCCATGAAGACCCGGATCGCGCCGCGGATGACGCGCTCGATTTCGTCGCGATGCGGCGGCTCTTCCATGGTTCCGAACAGGCGCAGCTTGAAGAAACTGCCGCTGGCGAGATCGAGGAACTGGCCGGCGGCCAGATCGATGTCGTCGATCTCAAGCGTGCCTTCGGCGACATGCCGTTCCAGGAAGTCGCGCATGATGGTGCGCAGGTTTTCCGGGCCCTTGAAGAAGCGCTGACAGAGCACCGGCATGCGGTCGCGAACGCCGAGAACGGTGCGCATCGCATTGATGACCTTTTCGTCGGTCATATGGGTGACGAAACTTATCCCGAATTCGTACAGGCCGGCTTCCGGATCGTCATGTTCGGCAAGCGCGGTGCGCACGGCCGCCACGAAGGCGGCGCGCTCGGCCTCGATCATCGCCGAAAACAGTTCTTCCTTGTTGGTGAAGTAGACGTAGAGCGTTCCCTTGGAGACCCCGGCCTCGCGCGTCACGTCGTTCATGCTGGCGGCGTCGAAACCCATTTTCATGAAGACGCGCTTGGCGCCGGCAAGAATCTGCTGGCGCTTGGCCGGATCTTCGCCCGCGGCAAATCGGCCTCCGGCAGCGGGGGGGCTGAAGACGGCGGCATGGTCGGGTTTCAGCGTCATGTCTCCTTAACCGTATTCACGGTTTCGCATTTTCGTTAAAGAAATCGAACCGATTGGTTCTATACATCTTGATATGACGATAAAACAGGTTTATGTCAACTGAACCGAACCGTTCAGTTCGATGAATTACTCCAAGATCGGTAAGTGGCCATGTCGAGCAACCAGAAAAGCAACGTCGCGCGGATCGTCAGCGAAAATGCCGGAGCCGAAGAGGCAAAGGCCGAGGTCGCGGTCGTCGCCGAGGCTCCGACGGCGGAAGCCCTGGAAAAGCCGTCTGCCCCGGCGCAGTCGGCGCCGGCTTCGGTCGCCGCACCCGCCGCTGCGAAGAAGCGCCGCAGTCCGGTACTGCCGATCGTCGTGCTTGCTCTTCTCGCCGGCGGCGGCTGGTACGGTTACGAATGGTGGACGAACGGCCGCTTCATGGTGTCGACCGACGACGCCTATATCGAGGGCGATATTGCAACGATTTCGCCGAAGGTCACGGGCTACGTCGCGAAGGTGAATGTGGTCGCCAACCAGGAAGTCAAAGCGGGCGACGTGCTTGCCACGCTTGATAACGGCGACTATCAGAACGCCCTGGACCTGGCCCAGGCCCAGATCGCCACCGAACAGCTTTCGCTGCAGCGCATCGACGCGCAGATCGAAGGCGCCAATGCCAGCCTCGTGCAGGCGCAGGCGCAGAAGGTGGCACTCGAAGCGGCCGTTCGCGGCGCAGAGATCACCCAGAAGCGCCAGAGCGAGCTGCAGGCGAAGTCGGTCGGCACGGCTGCCGATCTCGACAACGCCAATATCGCCCTCGACCAAGCCAAGGCCAATCTTGCCGGCGGCGACGCCAACATCACGGCCGCGCAGGCCAACATCACCATTCTCCAGGCCCAGCGCAAGGAGGCCGAAGGCTCGGTCCGGTCGCTTGAGATCTCGCGCGACAAGGCTGCCCGCGACCTCTCCTTCACCGTGCTCAAGGCGCCTTATGACGGCATCGTCGGCAACCGCTCGGTCCAGGAAGGCGATCTCGTTTCGCCCGGCCAGCGGCTGATGGCGCTCGTTCCGGTGCATGAGCTCTATATCGACGCCAACTTCAAGGAAACGCAGATCCAGCATCTGGTTCCCGGTTCGAAGGTCAACGTCCATGTCGACGCCTATAGCGACCATCCTGTTGTCGGCACCGTCGAATCGATCTCGCCGGCGTCCGGCTCGGTCTTCTCGCTGCTGCCGCCGGAAAATGCCACGGGCAACTTCACCAAGGTGATCCAGCGCGTGCCGGTGCGCATCGCGCTGCCGCAGGATGCGCTTGACAGCGGGCGCCTGCGCGCGGGTCTCAGCGTCGTCGTCGACGTCGATACCCGCACGGCGCCGGGCAAGTAAGCCTTTAAGAAAAGGCGGAGGTGGTCCGATGGCCGGAAGCGCGACAGCAACAGCGGGAACGATTCCGGCAGCGCCCGCCCACGCCGACGAGCGCATGGATCCGAGGAAGCTCATCGCCTTCTTCGCGATGGTGCTCGGCATGTTCATGTCGATCCTCGACATCCAGATCGTCTCGGCCTCGCTTGCCGAAATCCAGGCCGGTCTTTCGGCGGGCAGCGACGAAGTCGGCTGGGTGCAGACGGCCTATCTGATCGCCGAAGTGATCATGATCCCGCTTTCGGGCACACTGGCGCGCATCATCTCGACGCGGTATCTCTTCGCGATCTCGGCGGCCGGTTTCACCATGGCGAGCGCGCTCGCCGCGACGGCGACGAATATCGACCAGATGATCGTCTACCGCGCCATTCAGGGTTTTATCGGCGGCGGCATGATCCCGTCGGTGTTCGCGGCCGCCTTTACCATCTTCCCGGCGTCGAAGCGCAGCATCGTTTCGCCGATCATCGGCCTGATCGCGACGCTGGCGCCGACCATCGGCCCGACCGTCGGCGGCTATCTCAGCCACGCCTTCTCCTGGCACTGGTTGTTCCTCGTCAATATCGTTCCCGGCATCATCGTTACGATCGTCACCTGGAATTTCATCGATTTCGACAAGCCGGAATTGTCGCTCTTCAAGAAGTTCGACTGGTGGGGACTGATCTCGATGGGCATCTTCCTCGGCACGATGGAATATGTGCTCGAAGAGGGCAATTCGAACGACTGGTTCAACGACAGTTCCATCGCGATTGCCGCCGTCGCCTCCGGCGTTGGAGCAATCGTCTTCTTCTATCGCGCCTTCACGGTGGAGTTCCCCGTCGTCGATCTCAAGGCCTTTGCGAACCGGAATTTCTCGTTCGGCTCGATCTTCTCCTTCGTGATGGGCATCGGCCTTTATGGCCTCACCTATATCTACCCGGTCTATCTCGGCCGTATCCGCGGCTATGATTCACTGATGATCGGCGAGACGATGTTCGTCTCCGGGCTTGCGATGTTCTTCACCGCGCCGATCGCCGGCAAGCTGTCGACCAAGATGGACCTGCGCCTGATGATGGTGATCGGCTTCACCAGCTTCGCCGCCGGCACATACATCATGATACACCTGACGGCGGATTGGGATTTCTACGAGCTGTTCATTCCGCAGATCCTGCGCGGTTTCGGGCTGATGATGTGCATGGTGCCGATCAACAATATCGCGCTCGGCACGATGCCGCCCTCGCGCATCCGCGGCGCATCCGGCCTGTTCAACCTGACCAGAAACCTCGGCGGCGCCGTCGGCCTCGCGGTCATCAACACCGTGCTCACCAACCGCCAGGACGTGCATTACGAGCGGCTGCGGGAGAATATGGACTGGGGCAATCCGGCGGCGGTGGACCAGATGAACAACATGACCGCCAATTTCAACACATACGGCATGGATGGCGCTTCGGTCGCGATCAAGCAGATGGTCGGCCTTGCCACCAAGCAGGCGGTGATCCTCTCCTTCAGCGATATCTTCCTGATCCTGACTGCGCTTTTTGTCGCAATGATCTTCGGTGTCGCCATGATCAAGAAACCCGCGCCGCAAGGCGGGGGAGGCGGTGGCGGCCACTGACCTCCGGCCTGCCGCCCCTTGAAAAGGCCCTCTCCGGAGGGCCTTTTTGTTGCGGTTTTGCAGCTTCCGTGCGATCAGGCGGATGATCACCGGCCGATCAGCCCGAATCGGGCGAGCAATGCCGGAAAATCGATAAGGAAACCGGCCTGTTCGATTTTTTGATTTACGTACATCAAATTTGGCGCTAAGGGTCTCGTCGGGAGGAATGATGAGACCAACTGTTCACGATATTGCCGCTGCCGCCGGTGTCAGTCTCGCGACTGTCGACCGGGTTCTCAACCAGCGTCCCGGTGTGCGTCACGTCACGCGGGAGAAGGTCGAGAGCGCAATCCGCCAGCTTGGTTATATCAGGGACGTCGCCGCCGCCAATCTCGCGAAGGGACGCACCTATCCGCTGGTCTTCATCCTGCCGGCGAGCGACAATTCCTTCATGCACGGGCTCAATGCCGAGATCCGGCAGGCGATCCTCCGGTCGTCGGCCGAGCGCACCGATATCCGTACCATCGAAGTATCCGCATTCGACCCGGCGGCACTCGTCTCGGTGCTCGAAGGGCTTTCCCAGGAAAAACGTTGCGGCATAGCGATGGTTGCGACCGATGCACCTGAGGTGCGCGATGTCGTCGACAGGCTGGTTCGGGCGGGATTTCCGATCGTCACCCTGGTTTCCGATCTGACGGGGTCGCTGCGCCATCACTATGCCGGCATCGACAACATTGCGGCCGGTCGTACGGCTGCCCGGCTGCTCGGCCGGTTTTTAGGAGCTCGAAAAGGTGAGATCGCCGTTCTTGCCGGCTCCATGCTGGTGCGCGACCATCGCGAGCGGCTGGAGGGTTTCACCGCCGTCATGGCCGAGGAATTTCCCGATCTGGCGATCCTGCCGGTTCTCGAAGGTCGCGACGACCCCGAGGTCGCCCATAGGCTCGTCACTGATGCGCTTTCCCACAATGCCGGCATCGTCGGTGTCTACAGTCTCGGCGCCGGCAATCGCGGCCTGATCCGGGCATTGAAAGAGAAGTCCGTCGATCGGACGCTGACCGTGGTCGCCCACGAACTGACCGCCCATACGCGTGCGGCGCTCCTCGACGGCACGATCGATGCGATCCTCAACCAGGACGCCGGCCATGAGGTGCGCAGCGCCATCCGCGTGCTGAAGGCCAAGGCGGACGGGCTTGCCGTCATCGAAGCGCAGGAGCGCATCCGTCTCGACATATTCCTGAAAGACAATCTGCCGTAACGGCAAAGGAGAATACCAGATGTATCTCGGTCTCGATCTCGGAACCTCCGGCGTCAAGGCGATGCTGATCGACGGCGATCAGACGATCGTCGGCTCGGCCAACGGTTCGCTCGACGTTTCGCGTCCGCATTCCGGCTGGTCGGAGCAGGAGCCGGCCCACTGGGTGCGTGCCACTGAGGAGGCCGTTGCCGGCCTCAAGGCAAAACATCCGAAAGAGCTTGCCGCAGTCAAGGGCATCGGCCTTTCCGGCCAGATGCACGGCGCAACGCTGATTGATGTCAGCGACAAGGTCCTGCGCCCCTGCATCCTGTGGAACGACACGCGCAGCCATGTCGAGGCGGCCGCCCTCGATGCCGATCCGCGTTTCCGTGCCCTCACCGGCAATATCGTCTTCCCCGGCTTCACGGCGCCGAAACTCGCCTGGATCAAGAAGCATGAGCCAGATATCTTCGCCAAGATCGCCAAGGTGCTGCTGCCGAAGGACTATCTGCGTCTCTGGCTGACCGGCGAATATATTTCCGAAATGTCGGATTCGGCCGGGACCTCGTGGCTCGATACCGGCAAACGCGCCTGGTCGTCCGAGCTGCTTGCCGCTACCGATCTTTCCGAGGAGCAGATGCCGGCGCTTGTCGAAGGCACCGAGCAGGCCGGTACGCTGCGGCCCGAACTGGCGGCGCAATGGGGCATATCCGGCAATGTCGTCGTTGCCGGCGGCGCCGGCGACAATGCGGCGTCCGCCTGCGGCATGGGCACGGTCAGCGACGGCGCCGCCTTCGTCTCGCTCGGCACATCAGGCGTTCTCTTTGCCGCTAACGGTTCCTATCTGCCGAAGCCTGAAAGCGCCGTGCATGCGTTCTGTCACGCATTGCCGAACACCTGGCACCAGATGGGCGTCATCCTCTCGGCCACCGATGCGCTCAACTGGCATTCCGGCGTGACCGGCAAGTCGGCTGCCGATCTCACAGGCGAACTCGGCGAGACGCTGAAGACGCCCACATGCGTCACCTTCCTGCCCTATCTCTCCGGTGAGCGGACGCCGCACAACGATGCGGTCATCCGCGGCGCCTTTATCGGCCTCGAACATGAAAGCAGCCGTGCCGTGCTCACCCAGGCGGTGCTCGAAGGTGTGGCCTTTGCCATCCGCGACAATCTCGAAGCGCTACGCTCGGCCGGCACCAGCATCGCCCGCGTCACGGCGATCGGCGGCGGTTCGCGCTCGCATTACTGGCTGGCGTCGATCGCGACCGCGCTCGGTGTTCCGGTCGACCTGCCGGCCGACGGCGATTTCGGCGCGGCCTTCGGTGCAGCCCGTCTCGGTCTGATTGCGGCAACGGGTGCGGATCCGATCGCTGTCTGCACGCCGCCGGTGACATCAGGCACGATCGAGCCGGTGTCGGCGCTGAGCGCCGCTTATGAGGATGCCTACAAGCGCTACCGCGCACTCTATCCGGCGATCAAGTCGCTGGCGCATTGAGAGTTTGAGCCAGCGGCCCCCTCATCCGACCCTTCGGGCCACCTCTCCCCTTCGGGGAGAAGGTGCCGGCAGGCGGATGAGGGGGCCTCTGGCGTAGACCATCAATTCAGAGCTTCGAAAAAATACGAACCCAAGGAGACCCAAGATGAGCACCGGATTTTTCGGCGATATCCAGAAGATCAAATATGAAGGCCCCGACAGCACCAATCCGCTGGCCTTCCGCTATTACCAGCCGGACGAGATCGTTCTCGGCAAGCGCATGGAAGACCATCTGCGTTTTGCTGTCGCCTATTGGCACACCTTCACCTGGCCGGGCGGCGACCCCTTCGGCGGCCAGACCTTCCTGCGTCCCTGGTTCGAAGACACGATGAAGGCTGCCAAGCTGAAGGCCGACGTCGCTTTCGAATTCTTCTCGCTGCTGGGTGCGCCCTATTACTGCTTCCATGACGCCGACGTGCGCCCGGAAGGCAAGAACTTTGCCGAGAACACCAGGAACCTGAACGAGATCGTCGATTATTTCGCCGAAAAGCAGGCCGCTACCGGCACCAAGCTGCTCTGGGGCACGGCGAACCTGTTTTCGCACCGCCGCTATATGTCGGGTGCAGCCACCAATCCGGATCCGGATGTCTTTGCTTTCGCGGCTGCGACGGTCAAGACCTGCATCGACGCCACGCAGAAGCTCGGCGGCGAGAATTACGTGCTTTGGGGCGGGCGCGAAGGCTATGAAACCCTGCTCAACACCGATATCGGCCGCGAGCTTGACCAGCTCGGGCGCTTCCTCAACCTCGTCGTCGAATACAAGCACAAGATCGGCTACAAGGGCACGATCCTGATCGAGCCGAAGCCGCAGGAGCCGACCAAGCACCAGTATGACTACGACGTCGCCACCGTTTACGGCTTCCTCAAGAAGCACGGTCTGGAAAACGAGGTGAAGGTCAATATCGAGCAGGGCCATGCGATCCTTGCCGGCCATTCCTTCGAGCACGAGCTGGCGCTCGCCAATGCGCTCGGCATCTTCGGCTCGATCGACATGAACCGCAACGACTACCAGTCCGGCTGGGACACCGACCAGTTCCCGAACAACGTTCCGGAAATGGCGCTCGCCTATTACCACGTCCTGGCGGGCGGCGGCTTCAAGACCGGCGGCACCAACTTCGACGCCAAGCTGCGCCGCCAGTCGCTCGATCCGGCGGATCTGCTGATCGGCCATATCGGCGGCATGGATTGCTGCGCCCGCGGCCTGAAAGCCGCCGCCAGGATGATCGAGGACAAGGCCCTGTCGCAGCCGCTCGCCGATCGTTATGCCGGCTGGGAATCGGCCGAGGCCCAGAAGCTCTTCCGCGGCGAATATTCGCTGGACGAGATCACCAACTGGGTCGAAACCAAGGACGTGAACCCGCAGCCGAGATCCGGCAAGCAGGAACTGCTCGAAAACGTCGTCAATCGTTACGTCTGATAAAGCGCGCCGGCGGCCCACGGTCGCCGGCGCAGCTTTTTGTAGCTGGTTATTATAGCGTCTTCAGCGCTTGAACCATTGGCGCGACGGTGCGGAGACGGAGTTGCGAACCACCAGATCCGGCCGCAGCAGGATTTCCGTCTCGGCCGGCCGGCCATCGGACAAGAGTTCCAACAGCAGCGCCATGGCCTGTTTGCCGATCGCCGTTCGCGGCTGGCGGATCGTCGTCAGCGACGGCGATATGAAGACGGCCTGCGGCACGTCGTCGAAACCGGTCACCGAGAAATCCCTTGGAATATCGTAGCCCCGCGCCCCAAGCCCGATCATGACGCCGATCGCCGTCTGGTCGTTTACGCACATGAAGGCCGTGGGCAGCGTGTCGCGCATGAAAAGCTGTTCGACCGCATGCCGGCCGCTTTCAATCGTGCCGTCGCCTTCGAGCACGATCCTCAAATCGGGCGGAATGCCGGCCGCATCGAGTTCGGCATCATATCCCATGCGGCGCCGGATAAAGGCAAGCCGGGTGCGCGAATCGCCGATGAAGGCGATCTTGCGATGTCCTTCGGCCAGCAGCAGGTCCACCGCCTTTCGCGCCCCCTCGGTATCGTCGACGCCGACATAGGGAATGCCGCCATTGAAGACGGGCTCGAAAACGCCGACGCTCGGCGGCAGCCGCGCGGTCATGGTCTGATGACCGAAGGGCAGGATGCCGGTGAAGAGGATCAATCCGGCAGCCTGGTTGGAGTTGAAGAATTTCAGATATTCCAGCCCGCGCTGGGCGTCGTTCTGCGTGTGGCCGATCAGGACGCCGTAGCCGTGCGCGCGCGCCTCATTCTCCAGACCGACAAGGATGTTGGAGAAATTCGGGTCGCCGATATCAGGCGCCACCACGAGGATCATGTTGGAGCGGCCGAGCCTCAGGCTGCGGGCCATGGCATTGGTGGTGTAGCCGGTGACGGCGATCGCCTGGTTGACCTTGAGACGGGTGGAGTTGGCGACCTTCTCCGGCATGTGGATCGCCCGGGACACCGTCGCGATGGAGACCTCGGCGATCCGGGCGACGTCTTCGATGGTTGCGGGCGTGGAATTCGACACTGAGCTCTGCCTTGGGCTGTCTTCGCCGCGACACTACACAGACTTGTCGAGAGGTCAAAGGCAGGCTTCAACGGATCTGCGTAAATCCACCATGTAAACCTTTACATAGGTGATGTAAAGGTTTACATAAACTTCAAAGCGGATGGGAGCCGCAGCTCACAGCACCCGAAAACAGGAAGCGGTTTTCAAAATGGGAATGTGCGCTAGTTCAAGGTGATGGAGCAGCGCCGGTGCCTTCCGCCGGATGCAAGACGCTCTTGGGGGAGAGCATGATGACCGTGGAGACCGCCGACACCGCACCCGTGGTGCTGTCCGCCAGGCGCATATGCAAATCCTTCAGCGGCGTGCAGGTGCTCTTCAGCGTCAATTTCGATCTCCGTGCCGGCGAAATCCATGCCCTCATGGGTGAGAACGGCGCCGGCAAGTCCACGCTCGTCAAGGTGTTGTCAGGCTTCGAGCAGCCGAGTTCCGGCGAGATTCTGCTCGACGGCAAGCCTGTCGTGCTGCCGCCGAATGGCGGAGCGGAAGCGCTGGGGATCGTCATCATCCATCAGGAATTCAATCTCGCCGACCATCTGACGGTGACGGAGAGCCTGTTTCTCGGGCGCGAAGTCACGCGGTTCGGCGTGCTCGACCGCAAATATATGCGATCGGAGACGCGCAAGGTTCTCGATGTGCTGGGTTCGCATGTCGACGAGAATGCCCTGATCAGCACGCTTTCCATCGCCGACAAGCAGATGGTCGAAGTCGCCAAGGCGATCAGCCGTGATGCGCGGGTCGTGTTCATGGATGAGCCGACCGCGGTGCTGTCGCGGGAAGAGACCAATATGCTCTTCAAGCAGGTCCGCAAGCTGCGCGACCAGGGCACGAGCTTCGTCTTCGTCTCCCATAAGCTCGACGAGGTCATGGAATTGACCGATCGGGTGACGGTCCTGCGCGACGGCCAGTGGATCAAGACGTCGCCGACATCCATTCTGGATGGGGAATCGATCGCGCAGCTGATGGTGGGCCGCGAACTTTCCAGCCTCTATCCCGCCAAGGTCGAACCTGACGTGGACGAGGAGGTCGTGCTCCGCGTTGCCTCGGTGTCGACGGGCTATGTGAAGGATGCGAGCTTCGAGGTGCGCAAGGGCGAGATCATCGGCTTCTCCGGCATGATCGGCTCCGGCCGTACCGAGCTGATGGAAGCGATCGCCGGTTTGCGAAGCCGTCTTGACGGCGAGGTGGTCATCAAGGGCGAAACGGTTCCTTCCGGCGACGTGCATGCCGCCAATCGCTGCGGGCTTGCCTACATGACCAAGGACCGCAAGTCGAAGGGGCTGCTGCTGCGCTCCGGCATGGTGGCCAATCTGACGTTGCAATCGCTCGAAAGGCACGGCCGCCACGGCTATCTCAGCCCAGCCAGCGAGGCGGCTGCACTGGCGAAGGCCAAACGCCGTTTCGACATCAGGGTTCGCGACGGCAATATCATCGCCGGCCGCATGTCCGGCGGAAACCAGCAGAAGCTGCTGCTGGCCAAGGTCATGGAGACCGAGCCCGACATCATCATCATAGACGAACCGACGCGCGGCATCGATGTCGGCACCAAGCAGCAGATCTATCATTTCATCTCGGCGCTCGCCCGGGACGGCCGGTCGATCATCGTCGTCTCGTCGGAGATGCCTGAAGTCATCGGCCTCTGCACCCGAGTGGTGGTGATGCGCGAAGGACATATCGTCGGCGTGCTCGAAGGAGACGAGATTTCCGAACAGGAAATCATGCGTTACGCCGCCGGGCTCAAGAAGAAGGCGGCGGCCTGAGGCTTTGAAGCAGGGCTTCGCCGATCCGGACGACAGAGAAGATGCCCAGAAAATATGGGACGGGAGGTTGGTTTTGGATATGAGTGTCAACGAGGAGACCAGGGAAATCCGGCGCCGATCCTGGCGGGATGTCGATCTGCGTGCGGTCGCACCTTTCGTCGCCCTGGCGCTGCTCCTGATCGTCGGAGCTCTGGTCAATCCCAATTTCATCGGCATCACCAACCTTGCCAACGTCGCCACCCGCAGCGCCTTCATCGCCATCATCGCGGTCGGCGCGACCTTCGTGATATCGGCAGGTGATCTCGACCTGTCGGTGGGCTCGATGGTGGCTTTCGTTGCCAGCCTGATGATCCTGTTGATGAATTCGGGCGCCATCGAAAATCCGGCTTTGATGCTGACGGTCGCGGTCGTCTTCACGATCGTTGCCGGTGCACTTTGCGGTCTGGCGAACGGCCTGATCACCACGGTGGGCAAGATCGAGCCGTTCATCGCCACGCTTGGCACGATGGGCATCTATCGCGGCCTGACGACATGGCTGTCGCAGGGCGGCGCGATCACCCTGCGTTCGGCCGATATCCAGACGCTCTATCGTCCCGCCTATTTCGGCAATATCGGCGGCGTGCCGCTGCCGATCGTGGTGATCCTGGCGGTGACAGCTGTTGCGGCCTTCATCCTCTATCGCACGCGCTATGGGCGCCATGTCGTTGCTGTCGGTTCGAACAGCGATGTCGCCCGCTATTCGGGCATCGCGGTCAACCGCGTGCGGACGATCGCCTTCGTCATCCAGGGGCTCTGCGTCGCCATCGCCGTGCTGCTCTATGTTCCGCGTCTCGGCTCGACCTCGGCAACGACAGGCATCCTGTGGGAGTTGCAGGCGATCACTGCCGTCGTCGTCGGCGGGACGGCGCTGAAGGGCGGCGCCGGCAGGGTCTGGGGCACGATCTGCGGCGCCTTCATCCTCGAGCTCGTCGGCAACATCATGCTGCTTTCGAACTTCATCAGCGAATATCTGATCGGCGCCATTCAGGGGGCGATCATCATCATCGCCATGTTCGTCCAGCGCTCGCTGGTGCGCAAATCATGATCTGACCGGCTCATTCGACCGGGTTTACAATTCGGCCGGGCTTACAGGGCGTCCGGTCCCGATGGAACAAGTCCCTGAAGTCATTGGGAGGAAATAGCATGCGGAAATTGATGTTGGGTCTCGCGGTTGCGGCGGTGACGTTCGCCGGCGCCGCTCACGCCCAGGACAAGAAATTCACCATCGGCGTCTCCATTCCGGCTGCCGACCACGGCTGGACCTCGGGCGTCGTCTTCCATGCCGAACGCGTCGCCAAGCTGCTGATGGCCGAACATCCCGGTCTCAACGTCATCGTCAAGACCTCGCCGGATGCCGCCAGCCAGGCTAACGCTGTGCAGGATCTCGATACGCAGGGCATCGATGCCCTTGTCATTCTGCCGTCGGACCCGGATCCGCTCGTCAACGCCATCAAGGAAGTCAAAGGCAAGGGCAAATTTGTCGCTCTCGTCGACCGCGCGCCGAGCAACAACGACAATTCCGTGCGCGACCTTTATGTCGCCGGCAACAACCCGGCTCTCGGCGAAGTCGCCGGCAAGTACATTGCCGAAAAGACTCCGGACGCTGAAGTCGTCATCATCCGTGGTCTGCCGATCCCGATCGACCAGCAGCGCCAGGACGGTTTCGACAAGGGCATTGCCGGTTCCAAGGTCAAGGTTCTCGATCGCCAGTATGGCAACTGGAACCGCGACGATGCCTTCAAGGTGATGCAGGACTACCTGACGAAGTACCAGAAGATCGACGTCGTATGGTGCCAGGACGACGACATGGCCGTCGGCGTTCTGCAGGCGATCGAGCAGGCCAAGCGCACCGACATCAAGTATGTCGTTGCCGGCGCCGGCTCCAAGGACATGGTCAAGAAGGTCATGGACGGCGACAAGCTGATCCCGGTCGACGTTCTCTACCCGCCGGCAATGGTCGGCACGGCAATGGAACTCACGGCGGCGGCGCTCTACGATCAGGTCCCGGTCCACGGCAATTACATCCTCGACGCAACACTCGTCACCAAGGACAATGCCAAGGACTTCTATTTCCCGGATTCTCCGTTCTGATCCATCGACTGCAGGGCGCGCCCATTCGAAAGGATGGGCGCGTTTTTATGCTTGCCTTCGGCGCACAGCCGAAAATGCTGCACGTACCTCTTGCCCGTCAAAGCCCATCATGATTAGTTCGCAGGCCTGTCTCATCCGGCCTGCGTGCCGATGCGCGAAGCAAAGGCGGGAAGGTGCCTTGCGCCTGCCAAATTGCGTGCTACAACATTTCAGAAACGTTTACGGTCGATATTCAGGGAGGAATCTGACATGAAGACGATCAAGGGCCCCGGCCTTTTCCTTGGCCAGTTCGCGGGCGATACTGCGCCTTTCAATTCCTGGGACGCAATCACCAAATGGGCGGCCGACATCGGCTATAAGGGCGTCCAGGTGCCGAGCTGGGCAAGCCAGCTGATCGACCTGAAGAAGGCCGCGACCTCCAAGGATTATTGTGACGAATTCGCCGGCAAGGCGCGCGAAAACGGCATCGAGATCACGGAACTCTCCACCCATCTGCAGGGCCAGCTCGTCGCCGTTCACCCGGCCTATGACGAAGCCTTCGACGGCTTCGCGGCCCCCGAAGTGCGCGGCAATCCAAAGGCGCGCCAGGAATGGGCGGTCGAGCAGGTCAAGATGGCGCTGACGGCATCGAAAAACCTCGGCCTCAAGGCGCATGCGACCTTCTCCGGCGCGCTTGCCTGGCCCTTCGTCTATCCCTGGCCGCAACGTCCCGCCGGTCTGGTCGAGACCGCCTTCGACGAACTTGCCCGCCGCTGGACGCCGATCCTCAACCATGCGGATGAAAACGGCATCGACGTCTGCTACGAGATCCATCCGGGCGAGGACCTGCATGACGGCATCACCTTCGAGATGTTCCTGGAGCGGGTGAAGAACCATCCCCGCGCCAACATGCTCTACGACCCATCGCACTACGTCCTGCAGTGCCTCGATTATCTCGACAATATCGACATCTACAAGGACCGCATCAAGATGTTCCACGTCAAGGATGCGGAGTTCAATCCGAGCGGGCGCCAGGGCGTCTATGGGGGCTATCAGGGCTGGGTGGAGCGCGCCGGCCGCTTCCGCTCGCTCGGCGACGGCCAGGTGGATTTCGGTGCCGTGTTCTCGAAGATGACGGCCAATAATTTCGACGGCTGGGCCGTGGTCGAATGGGAATGCGCGTTGAAACATCCTGAGGACGGTGCCCGCGAAGGGGCCGAGTTCGTCGCCGCCCACATTATTCGCGTCACCGAAAAAGCCTTCGACGATTTTGCCGGCAGCGGCACGGATCAGGCCGCCAATCGGCGGATGCTGGGGCTTTAAGGCATAGGTTCTTGCCGCGAAACTGCCCCTCACCCTAACCCTCTCCCCGTTCTGACGGGGAGAGGGGACGTGCCTTGTGAGACGTTAGCGAGGGACGGAGAGGTCACGGCATATCCCTTCTCCCCGTCAGAACGGGGAGAAGGTGGCGGCAGCCGGATGAGGGGCCGCATCCGCACCAAGTTAAATTCCAGGAGGACAAGAATGGTAATCGAAGCATCATCCGAACAGACCCGCGAGCCGCGCATCCGGCTCGGCATGGTGGGCGGCGGCGCGGGCGCGTTCATCGGCGCGGTGCACCGCATCGCGGCGCGCATCGACGATCAATATGATCTCATCGCCGGCGCCCTGTCGTCGACGCCCGAGAAGGCCGTGCAGTCCGGCCGCGACCTCGGCCTCGATCCGTCGCGGACCTATTCCAGCTACCGCGAGATGGCGATCCGCGAGGCGAAGCTGAAGAACGGTATCGAGGCGGTGGCGATCGTCACCCCGAACCATGTGCACTACGATGCGGCCAAGGAATTCCTGAAGCGCGGCATCCATGTCATCTGCGACAAGCCGCTGACATCGAACCTTGCCGATGCGAAAAAACTGAAGAAAATTGCCGACGAGAGCGGCGCGCTCTTCGTGCTGACGCATAATTACACCGGTTATCCGATGGTGCGTCAGGCGCGTGAGATGATCGCCAACGGCGAACTCGGCGATATAAGAGTGGTCCAGGCCGAATATCCGCAGGACTGGCTGACGGAAGCGGTCGAGCAGACCGGCCAGAAGCAGGCGGCCTGGCGAACCGATCCGGCGCAGTCCGGCGTCGGCGGGTCCACAGGCGATATCGGCACGCATGCCTATAATCTTGCTTCCTTCATTACCGGGCTGGAACTCGACAGCCTGGCTGCCGATCTCGACAGCTTCGTTCCCGGCCGCCGGCTGGATGACAATGCCCACGTCATGCTGCGTTTCAAGGCGAAGGGATCGGAGAAGCCGGCCAAAGGCATGCTCTGGTGCAGCCAGGTGGCGCCCGGCCATGAAAACGGCCTGATGGTTCGCGTCTACGGAACCAAAGGCGGGCTGGAATGGACCCAGAAGGACCCGAACTACCTCTGGTATACGCCGTTCGGCGAACCGAAGCGGCTGATCACCCGGGGCGGCGCCGGGTCAGGCGCGGCTGCGGGCCGCGTTTCCCGCGTGCCGTCAGGGCATCCTGAAGGGTATCTCGAGGCTTTTGCGACAATCTATACGGAAGCCGCGCATGCGATCAACGCCCGCAAGAAGGGCAAGGCCGTCGACAAGGCTGTGGTCTACCCCACAGTCGATGACGGCGTGAAGGGCGTGGCCTTCGTCGAGGCTTGCGTTGCCTCTTCGAAGAAAAACGGCGCATGGGTCAAGGTTTGAGTTTGCCGATTCGCGTGGCCCAATGAAAAACGCCGAGGCGGACCCAGGTCGTCTCGGCGTTTTGCTTATGGTGATCAGGCAGCAGCGCGGCCACGCTTCAGCAGGTTGTCGACGCTGAGCGGGCCGGCGCCTGCCGCCACCAGATAAAGAAACACGAAGCAGAACAGGATCGCGGCAACGCCGCCGTTCTGCGCGGGATAAAAGCTCTTTCCCGCATGACCGATGAAATAGGCGAAAGCCATCAGGCCCGAGAGCACGAAGGCTGCGATGCGGGTCTGGAATCCCACCAGCACGAGGAAGCCGAGGATCAGTTCGATCAGTCCGGCGGTCCAGGAGAGCGAGCCCATCGGCGGTACGTTTGCCGCTGCCGGAAAGTGCAGGATCTTCTGCGTTCCATAGCTGAAAAGCACGAGCGACGAGACGATGCGCAGCAGGCTCAGCAGATGCGGCTGCAGCAGATGGATCGAAGACAGCATGGGATTCCTTTCATGTTTGCGATGCCTTCGCTGTGTAGTGATCATGGGCTCGGCAGCAAGTCACGACTGCTGACATTCGCGTTATGAGAGCGGACGGGGCGGAAAGCGTGGCAACCCCCGGTGATGAAAGGATGCCTTCCCGGCTGCTTTGCCGTTCTTACTGCAACGTTGCAGTTTTTCTTCCTGCGGACCTGTACTTTGCCTGCCGGCTTGGCTAAATCCCGGCCAACGGTCAGTCCACATGCTGAGAGACGGGGATTACAGATGATCGATGCGAAGACGCTTGCAGGCCGCTTTCCCGGTGATTTCACCTTCGGCGTCGCCACCGCCGCCTTCCAGATCGAGGGCGCCGGCAAGGCCGATGGCCGCAAGCCGTCCATCTGGGATGCTTTCTGCAATATGCCCGGCCGTGTCCATAACCGCGACAACGGCGACGTTGCCTGCGACCACTATAACCGCCTGGAGCAGGACCTCGATCTCATCAAGGAGATGGGGGTCGAAGCCTATCGCTTCTCCATCGCCTGGCCGCGCATTATCCCCGACGGCACGGGTCCGGTGAACGAGCCGGGCCTCGATTTCTACGACCGGCTGGTCGATGGCTGCAAGGCGCGCGGGATCAAGACCTTCGCTACGCTCTACCACTGGGATCTGCCCCTGATGCTTGCCGGCGATGGCGGCTGGACGGCGCGTTCGACCGCCTATGCCTATCAGCGCTACGCCAAGACGGTGATGAGCCGCCTCGGCGACCGTCTCGACGCTGTCGCGACCTTCAACGAGCCCTGGTGCATCGTCTGGCTGAGCCATCTCTATGGCATTCATGCTCCCGGCGAGCGCAACATGCAGGCTGCCCTTCACGCCATGCATTATATGAACCTTGCCCATGGCCTCGGCGTCGAGGCGATCCGCTCGGAAGCCCCTGATGTACCGGTCGGGCTCGTGCTCAACGCTGCCTCGATCATCCCCGGCTCCGAAAGCCCGGCCGATCTTGCCGCGGGCGAGCGCGCGCATCAGTTCCACAACGGCGCCTTCTTCGATCCCGTCTTCAAGGGCGAATATCCGAAGGAATTCGTCGAGGCGCTCGGCGACCGCATGCCTGTTGTCGAGGATGGCGACCTGAAGCTGATCAACCAGAAGCTCGACTGGTGGGGTCTGAATTACTACACGCCCGAGCGTGTCACCGACGATGCCGAACGCAAGGGCGATTTCCCCTGGACTGTGAAAGCGCCGCCGGCAAGCGACGTCAAGACCGATATCGGCTGGGAAATCTATGCGCCGGCATTGAAGCTCCTGGTCGAGGACCTCTATCGCCGCTACGATCTGCCGGAATGCTACATCACCGAGAACGGCGCCTGTGACAACACCGGCGTCGTCGACGGCGAGGTCGACGATACGACGCGTCTCGATTATCTCGGCGACCATCTCGATGTCGTGGCCGGTCTCATCAAAGACGGTTATCCCATGCGTGGCTATTTCGCCTGGAGCCTGATGGACAATTTCGAATGGGCGGAAGGCTATCGCATGCGCTTCGGCCTCGTCCATGTCGATTATGAAACGCAGGTCCGTACGGTGAAGAAAAGCGGCAGGTGGTATCGCGAACTCGCAGCACACTTCCCGAAAGGCAATCATAAGCCGGGTTGATCGTTACCCCACGTGCGGGCACAAAGATCTACAGCGTTTGCTTAAACGTTTTTGAACCCTTGACTGGCAATGTCGGACGGTCAGGGAGCCGTGATGCAGACAGTCGGGAAGTCGCAGAGCAAGGGATTGGGAGTAGGCCGTCACCTTACCGTTACGGGCGTGCTTTTCTCCTTTGCCGTCATCGTCGCGGTTGCGACCATCATGGTGCTGACGGCGCTCGAGCGCGTGGCCGAAAATGCCAATCTTCTCGATGACGAACGCTCACGTGAAACGACGATCGGGGCGTTGAAGACTTTCGAGGATCAGCTGAGCGCGACACTCGACGATTACGCTGCCTGGGACGACGCCGCCGTCAACGTCTACGCGCCCGACGGCATGGCCTGGACGGTCAGCAATTACGGCGAGATGTCGGTCAACAGCGCGCTGTTCGACATGGCGATCGTCATCGATGACGAGAAGAAGCCGATCATGGCCTATCGCGACGGCAAGCCGATGGAGGAGCCGCTTGCGGATTTCTTCGCGCCGTCGCTCTGGACCCTGTTCGAGACGGTCAAGGCCGCCGGCCCGACCGGTACGCCGCAGGCGGTTGGTTTCGTCACGACAGAACGGGGAATAGCCGCTGTCGGCGTGGCGTTGGTGCGGAAAAAATCCGGGGCGCTTGACGTGCCCGCCGGCCAGCACCGCTATCTGGTTTTTGCCCGCCATCTGGACAACGACAGGGTGGCGGCACTTGGGCAGACCTATGTCATCGGCGGGCTGAGGCTGGCGCCTGCGAACTTCGAGGCGGACTATTTCGTGCCGATCGCCGATCCGGCGGGGGCGACGCTCAAGAAGCTCGTCTGGACCTCGCGTTCGCCGGGTGATGTCGGCTATGCACAGGTGCGGCCGATGGTCATCCAGGCGCTCGGCCTCGTCGGGCTGTTCTTCGTGGTTCTGCTGGTCATCGGCTGGTTTGCCGGCCGCAGGCTGAAAGCCGAGGAAAACAATGCCCGCGAAGAGGCGCTCCGCGACCGGCTGAGCGGCCTTTCCAATCGCGATGGTCTCGGGCTTGCCGTCGACCGTTTCGTCGTCGAGGCGCGCCAAGCCAAGCGCAATGTGCTGCTCCTCTATCTCGATCTCGATGGCTTCAAGGAGGTCAATGACAGTTATGGCCACGGCACCGGCGACCAGTTGATCCGCGCCGTTGCGGCCGGGCTCGACGTGCTCATTCCGCAAGGCGCGGTCCTTGCCCGCATCGGCGGCGATGAATTTGCGATCGCCTTTCTCTCCGACAGCGAGAATGCCGCCGCCTTGCAGCTTGCCGAGCAGATCCTCGATTTTCTTGTCGATCCGCTGGAGATCGGTCGCCGTGTCGTTGTCGTCGGGGCCAGCATCGGCATCGCCATGTCGCCGTCCGGCACGATCGGGCGCGAAGAACTGGTACGTCGCTCCGACCTTGCCATGTACAAGGCGAAGGAAGCCGGCCGCGCGCGCATGATGCTTTACGATCCGTCGATGGATGCGGACCGAGAGCAGCGCAATGCGCTGGAACTCGATCTCAGGATCGCCATCGAAAGCGGCGACCTGACGCTCGCCTACCAGCCGCTCATCGATGCGGTGACGCATGCGCCGACCGGTGTCGAGGCGCTGGTGCGCTGGAACCGTCCGGGTCACGGCCCTGTTTCACCCGAGATATTCATCCCGATCGCCGAGACCAGCGGCCTCATCGAATCGCTCGGGCTGTTCGTGCTGCGCAAGGCCTGCGAGACGGCCAAACAATGGCCGGAGCTCAACGTTTCGGTCAATGTCTCGCCCGGGCAGTTCCGCAATCCCGCTTTTGCCGACTATGTACGCTACGTGCTGAAGCAGACGGATATCGAGGCCGGGCGCATCACGCTCGAGATCACCGAAGGCTACATGATCCAGAATCCGCAGCGCACGCGCCAGTCGATCGAACGGCTGAAGGCGCTGGGGGTCAAGGTGGCGCTCGACGATTTCGGCTCCGGCTTCTCCTCGATCGGTTATCTCAGGCAGTTCGGCTTCGACCGGATCAAGATCGACCGCTCTCTGGTCATGGGTGTCAACGAGGACAAGCGCCAGCGCGAGATGCTGCAGGCGACGGTGGCGCTCGCCCGCTCGCTTGATATTCCGGTGACGGCCGAAGGCATCGAGACCGAGGAGCAGGCAATAGCCATGCGCCTCTTCGGCTGCGATTGTCTGCAGGGCTATTTGTTCGGAAAGCCCGTTACAGCAGATCTCATCACCGCGATGCTGAACGAGCGACGTGCGGCGGAGCCGGCGCGCCGCATCAGCGCTGCCTGACCGCGGCGTGATCCTCAGACAGCCAGGCTGATGCGCGAAATCCCGGCTCAGCTGCCGATATGCCGCTGGCCGCGCTTTTTCGCGAGAGCGATCTGGTGTTGCCGCTGACGGTAACGCAGCCGGTCTTCCTCCGTGCGCTTGGAATAGCAGTGGCTGCAGGAAACGCCTTCTTCATAGAGCGGCGAGGTGACTTCCTCTGATGTGATCGGGTTGCGGCAGGCATGGCACAGCTTGTGTTCGCCTTCCTTCAGCCCGTGCTCGACCGATACCCGCTCGTCGAAGACGAAGCAGGCGCCGTCCCAGAGGCTTTCCTCCTGCGACACGTCCTCCAGGTATTTCAGGATGCCGCCCTTCAGATGATAAACCTCGTCGAAGCCCTCAGCCTTCATGAAGGCGGTGGCCTTCTCGCAGCGTATGCCGCCGGTGCAGTACATGGCGATCTTCGGCTTGTTGTGCAGGCCGGTATTCTGGCGCACCCAATCGGGAAATTCGCGGAACGTCTTCGTCTTCGGGTCGAGCGCGCCGCGGAAGGTGCCGATCGCCGTCTCGTAATCGTTGCGGGTGTCGATGACGATCGTATCGGGATCGGAAATCAGCGTGTTCCAGTCCTTGGCCGCCACATAGGTGCCGACTACCTTGTTGGGGTCGATATCCTCGACACCCATGGTGACGATTTCCTTCTTCAGCTTCACCTTCATGCGCAGGAAGGGCATTTTCGAGGCGCGGCTTTCCTTATGCTCCAGGCCGGAAAATTCCGGCTGGGCGCGCAGGAAGGAGAGCACGGCGCCAATGCCGGCATCGGGTCCGGCAATCGTGCCGTTGATGCCTTCATGGGCCAGAAGCAGCGTTCCTTTGACGCCGTTCTCCTCGCAAAGCGTCTGCAGCGGGCTCTGCAGGCTGGCAAAGCGCGGCACGGAAACGAAATGGTAGAGCGCGGCCACGAGGAACGGGCTGGTGTGTGTCAGGCTGTCGGTCATGGGGCGGAAATACAGAAAATCGGCGGATTGCGCAATGTCCTCGCCGGCGTGGCCTTCAGGTGGCCGACGGTCCGCGCCTGCCATTCGGAAAACGCCCGCACGCCGAAACTCCGGTCGGGGATATCGTCGAGAATGCTGATGAACTCGATCGAATGCCCATCAGGGTCCCTGAAATAGATCGACAGCGCCGGCATCCAGCCGAGAACCACTGGCTCCGCCGCCGGCTCACCGGTAAAGCCGAGAGGTTCCACGCCCTTTGCTCTGAGAATGGCGGGCGCCTGCAACAGATTATCGGCGGTCATCCGGAAGGCGATGTGCAGCCGCATCTTCAGCGGCCCGGTTCCGGTTTCCCAAAGGCCGAGCATGCCGGTCTTCCTGTTGTCCACCCAAAGGAAAGCGACCTTGCGTTCCTCGAATGAAGCCGCCGGTTCGAGCCCGACGACATCGCGATAAAAATCCGTGGAGGTCTTGAGATCGGCAACGGTCAGATGCGTCTCGTAAAGCCCGAGCAGCTTTGGCATGGCGGCATTTTCGGCGATCATTTCTTCCTCGCAGGTCCGGTCTCTTTTTGTTCGACCGTCGGAGGGTAGAACCTCAAGATTACTTGAGGTCAATGGTTTTTTTTATGAAATTTCACTGGCGCCGGCGCAGTGGCAAACCCGACAGCGCACAAGCGGCCCGATTTTACGTCCCTCAACGTCCGGCGGTCAGCCAGAGAAGCTCGATGCGCTCAGCGTCCTCGTCGGGATCATCGGTAAAGACGGTTTCGGCTTTGACAAGTGCTTGCCGCCGGTCTTCCTGCTGGCGGAAGATGATGGCGTCGAGCAGGTGGGCGAGATCGTCATTGCGGGTAAACAGTTGCGGCTCGGCCTCGACCAGTTCGGAGAGCACGGCAAGATCGTGGATGTGGCCGAGATCCTCGACCAGTTCCTTGGCCGCATCGCTCTTCGCCTTCATTGCGCCGGGCCAGGCATCGCGCAAAAGATCATGGTAGAGCCGATAGTCGTAGGTGCGTTTGCGCAGATCGTGAAAATCGCCGGCGGATGCCTCGCCGCGGCAAGCCGCAAGCGCGGCTTTTGCCTTCCGCGCGGTGCGGCGCCAGCTCTTGCCCAGCATGCTGGCACTCTTACGGTGGCCGCCGTCAAAGGAAACCGTGTCCAGGGCGGCGATCGCCTGCTGCAGAACGCCGGAGGTTTCCGTCAACCGCTGTTCCAGGTCGCTTTCGGCATCCGCCATCCAGTCACGGCGTCCTTCGAGGATGGTGACGATGCGGCCGAGCGCCTCGCTCTCCTCCGGCCCACGGGCCGAGTGCTGCAGATATTGCGCGGTGCCGATGAGGGCGGCCGCATCGCGGATCGCCGACAGCGACTGGGCGGCATCGCGCAGCCTGGCGTTTTCGCGGCTCTGGAAATCCGGTACCGCGCGGGCCACGAGGCGGTAAAGCGAACGCAATCGCTTCAGGTTCTTGCGGAAGGAATGGATCGCCTCATGCGCACCGTCCGGCCGCTCTTCAAGAATCGCGATGGCCCGGTTCAACTGTTCGGCGGCGACGTTGCGGAACTCTTTGGTGAAGCCGGCATCAGGCCGAATGCGATAGGCCATGCCTGTCGTGCCCGTATTCTGTGGCAAGGGCCTGGTTGGAATAGCGGACATCGCCGGTCACTTCGCGGCCGAGCCAGGCGGGCAGGGGCGGGTTGTCCGTTTCCGCCGTCATCTCCACCTCGGCGATAACAAGTCCGCGATGCTCGCCGGTAAAGACGTCGACCTCCCAGACGAAGCCTTCATGCGGAACGCGGTAGCGCGTCTTCTCGATGACGATACCGATCGCGTTCTGCAACAGCTCCTTGGCATCGGCGATCGGGATGTCGTATTCGAATTCATCGCGGGTGATCGCGCTGCGGCCGATCTTGATCGTCAGCTTCGCTTTCCTGTCGTCGAGGATGCGCACGCGGGCGGAACGATCGTCCATCGAGGCGATGTAACCCTGCCTCAAGACAGACTTCGTCTCGACGGCGGAGCGCCATCCATCGCTGCGTACAAGAAACTTTCGCTCGATCTCTTTCGCCATATCGGTGAACCTTTTGTGACGATCCTGGCACGGTAGCCCAATTACCAAGCATTGCCTACCCATCTTGTCATGCGACCCGGTTTTATCTCGACAAGGTCCCGCCGGGGCGCTATTCGGGATGCGAATTCAATCGTTTCAAGGAAGTCGTGAGACCATGGGCGAGAAAACAGAGAAGCTCCTTTCCATCCTGAAACTCCAGCCTGTCGTTCCGGTCTTGATCGTCGACGATGCGAAGTCGGCCGTCTCGCTGGCGCGCGCGCTCGTTGCCGGCGGCCTGAAGGCGATCGAGATCACCATGCGCACGCCTGCGGCACTCGATGCCGTGCGTGCGGTGGCCGCCGAGGTCGAGGGCGCCGAAGTCGGCGCCGGCACGATCCTGAACGCCGCCCATTGGGAAGCCGCCGTCGAGGCCGGCTCGAAATTTATCGTCAGCCCGGGCACGACACAGGAACTGCTCGATGCCGCCGCCGACTCCGACGTGCCGCTGCTTCCCGGCGCTGCGACCGCCAGCGAAGTCATGGCGTTGCGCGAAGAAGGCTATCAGGTGCTGAAATTCTTCCCGGCGGAACAGGCCGGTGGTGCGGCCCTGCTGAAGGCGCTCTCTTCGCCGCTCGCCGGCACGCTGTTTTGCCCGACCGGCGGCATTTCGCTGAAGAACGCCAATGATTATCTCTCGCTGCCGAACGTCATCTGCGTCGGCGGCTCCTGGGTGGCGCCGAAGGAACTGGTCGCAGCCGGCGACTGGGCTGGTATCACCAGGCTTGCGGCTGAGGCCGCCGCGCTGAAGGCCTGAGTTCGTCTTTCGGGGCTTGCTTCTCGGCGAGCCCCCTATTTGTATTTCACCAGTCGCAAACCTATGTACCTCTCCAGCTTCAAACAGGGAGATGACGAGGAATGTTCGACGCAAAGAAGCTTCTCGACCAGTTCTTGGGTTCGCAAGTACCGGGTCTCGGCGGTTCGGTCCGCGACAGGGCGGGCGAGGCCGTTCAGACGGCAAAAAACAACCCGCTGGCGACAGGTGCGATCGCAGCCGCGCTTCTCGGCACCAAGACAGGCCGCGGCATTGCCGGCAATGCACTGGCGATCGGCGGTCTTGCCGCTATTGCCGGCCTTGGTTACCAGGCCTACAAGAATTACCAGGCAGGGCAGGCGCCCGCAGCGCCTTCGGATGCACCCTCGGCCAACAATCCGGTTCTCCTGCCGCCGCCTGCCGAATCCGGTTTCGGGCCGGCGTCGCCTGCCGGCAGCAATGAATTCGTGCTGGTGCTGATCCGCGCGATGTTCGCCGCCGCCAAGGCCGATGGCCATATCGACGATGCCGAACGCGCCCTCATCATGGACAAGATCAAGGCGGCCGATGTCAGCGGCGAGGCTGCCGCCTTCATCGAGCGCGAGCTCGCTTCGCCGACCGACATCGACGCACTCGTTGCTGCGGCCACGACCGAAGAACAGCGCGTCGAGCTCTACACTGCCTCGCGGCTGACCATCGAGCCGGATTCGCGCGCCGAGCGCGGTTATCTCGATCTGCTTGCCGGCAGGCTCGGTCTTGCCGACCAGCTGGTCGACCATATCGAGGCGACGGTATCCTCCGCCAAGGTTACCTTGTCACAGTGACATCCAGGCCGGTTGCCTTTGTCGGGCGGCTGGCCTATCCACTCCACTCCTGGATCAGGGGAGTGAACATGCGCGATCTTGCAAATTTCAAAGGCTGCCCGGCGCCGAAGCCGGTCACGCTGAAGGGCCGTTTCGTCACCGTCGAACCCTATCGGCGCGCCGAGCATCTCGAGGCCCTGTGGGACGGACTTGGCGGCATGGGCATCAACCCGCTGCTTCTCTATTTCGCGCAGGACGATTTTTCCGGTATCGAGGATTTCGCCAACTGGCTCGAAACCGTCTACACCAAGTCCGGCTGGCTCACCCATCTCTTCCGCGACAATGCCACCGGCAAGATTGTCGGCATGGCGAACTATATGCGTGCCGATCCGGCAAACGGCGTGGTCGAGATCGGCGGGGTGGCGCACGGGCCCGAGATGAAGCGTTCGCCGCTTTCCACCGAGGCGCATTATCTGATGGCCAAGCACGTTTTTGAGGATCTCGGCTACCGCCGCTACGAATGGAAATGCGACAATAAGAACGAGGCGAGCAAGACGACGGCCGCCCGTTACGGCTTCAGCTTCGAAGGCGTCTTCCGCCAGCACATGATTTCCAAGCACCGCAACCGCGATACCGCCTGGTTCTCGATGATCGATAGTGAATGGCCGCTGATCAACGAGGCCTTCGAGGCCTGGCTTTTACCGGAGAATTTCGACGCCGCCGGCAATCAGATCCGCCGCCTGCAGGATATCCGCGCCGATCTCGAAAAGGAAAGGCTCGCATGAGCCCCGAAAGTCGCTCGCAGGCCACCGCCGCCGCCATCATCCTGCTCGGCGCCGGCCTCGTCCTTTATTTTCTGCCGACCATCGTGCTGTGGATCGGCAATTTCTCGCCGACGCTGGCGATCGTCGTCGGCGTCTGCCTGATCATGGCATTTTTCGCGGTTTTCTGGCTGCGGGCGCGTTACCAGCGCGGCAGGGGGAAATAAGTTATCCTTGCAGCGAGGCCCCGAGCAGCAGGGCGCCCATCAGGATGACGAGCAAAGCGCCGAGGATTTCGATGGCGTTGCCGATCCAGACCGAGGCGGTCGAGCCGCGCCCGGAGAGGCGGACGGCGGCACTCTTGGCGGTGACGGCAAGGGTGGCAAGCAGAGAAACGGTGATCGCCGTGCCGAGCGACATGGCGGCGACCGAAAGTACGCCGCCGAGATAGAGCCCGTTCAGCAGCGAGAAGGTCATAACAAGCAAAGCGCCGGAGCAGGGGCGAAGGCCGACGGCAACGATCGCCGACCAGGCCTCGCGGGCGCTGAACTTGTCGCCGGCGAGCAGGGCGGGGTCCGCCACATGAGCATTGCCGCAGGTTTCGCAGGCCATGCCGGGAACGAAGGTATGGCCGGCTTCGACGGCCTGTGCCTTGCCGTTGAAAACATAGGTCTGGCGTTCGGCGGCATTGTCCTTCCAGTCGAGCATCATGCTGACCGGACCGGCAGATGTGGCCATCATCCGGCGGCGCGGGATGCTGCCCACCATCGAGCGCAGTTTGCGAAACAGCAGCCAGCCACCGAAGAGGATGACCATGACGAAGCTTGCGATCTCCATCGCATGGGTCGCAGCCGTCAGCGTGATGCCGGTGCCGCGCAGCACCAGCCAGGCGCCGCCTACCAGCGCCACCGCCACCACGCCCTGGACGAAGGCCGAGATGAAGGAAATCACCACACCGCGCTTCAGCTCGATCTCGTTGGCGATCATATAGGAGGAGATGACCGCCTTGCCGTGGCCGGGGCCTGCGGCATGGAAGACGCCGTAGGCGAAGGAGAGGCCGGTCAGCGATGCCAGTTGCCACGGGTCCTCACGCATCGCCTTCAACGCGCCTGTCAGCGCCCGGTAGAAAGCCTGCTGCTCATAGTTCACATAGAGCAAGAGCGGTGCGAGCGGCCCGCCGGTCGGCTGGAAGCTCGGCTCCGCCGTGCCGATACCGAGCGGCGATTGCGCATGGGCAAGGCTTGCCGCCGCCAGGAGCGCAAGGATCGCAGCGGAAAAGGTGAGGGACAGGCTTTTTGTCAGCATGTTACCTCCAGCCGGGTGGCGAAGAGTTTGGACATGTTGGTGCCGGTGGGATCATTGAAGAAGGCGTCCGTCAGCGACTGCTTGTTCTGCGAGATCACCTCGTCCGCATCCGGCCGCACCACCTGATGTTTGCAGGACTTGAAGCCGTCGCCGACCGTCGCCAACTCGTTGTCTGTCGGGAAATCGATCGAAGTATAGAGCGACGGGTCGTAGACGCCGAAGGTGAGCCTGCCTTTCAGCGGCATCTTCTCCGCCGGTTTGACCGCGAAGAACATCAGCAACTGGCCGTCCTTGTAGTCGACATGGATGATGTCGGGCTTCTGGACGGTGATGTTCTTCCCGTTGATCGTCAGGTTCATGTAGTAATCGTATTCGGCAAGCGATTGCTTCACGGTTTTCCCGACTTCTGCGAGCTCGTTCGGCTCCAGCTTGAGATCGGTGTTCTTGTCGAAATCCATGACGACCGAGGAGGAGAAGACCTCGTCGAAGCGCCAGACATTGCGCAATTCCTCGACGTTACCGTCCTTGTCGGCCACGACCTCGAGACGCGCCTCCACGAAGATGTGCGGATGGGCAAAGGCGGCGGCCGGCGCCAGCGAAAGGAGCGCGGCCATCAGTATCGTCGAATATCTCATTTATTCCGCTGCCCTGTTCGGTGACCCCGACTTCTTGCCAGAAATTGGGACGGAATTGGGACCGTGTTTCGTGGTGACAGGCGTGGGACGGGATGTCGCATCTCGGCACAAGGCTGCTATCAGGGGTGTTTTTTGAACCAGTTGTGCAGGTAGTCGACGAAGATCCTCACCTTGGCCGGCAGGTAGCGCCGGTGCGGGTAGACGGCGTAGATACCGCGGTCGGTCGGGATGTAATCGTTAAACAGCGTCAGCAATTCGCCGCTCTCGATCGGCTTACGGGCGATAAAATCGGGGATGAGGGCGATGCCGATGCCGGCAAGGGCAGCGCGCAATGTCGCATGCGGGCTGTTGACCTCTATCGGCCCGGAGACGGCGACGGCGAAGGTGGTGTTATCAGGATTGTAGAAGCGAATGCTGCCCTGGGTGCGCGAATTGGTGTCGACGATAAAGGGAACATTGGAAATGTCGCTCGGATGCGCAAGATCCGGATGGCGCTCGATAAAATCCGGGGTGGCGCAGAGATGGACGCGGAAATCGGAGATCTTGCGGGCGATCATGCCGGAATCTTCGAGCTTGGAAATGCGGATCGCCACGTCGAAGCCTTCCTCGATCAGGTCGACGAAGCGGTCGTCGGCGGCGATCTCCAGCGAAAGATCCGGGTTCTCCCGGGCGAAATCGATCAGCGACTGGCCGACATCCGCGTCGACGAAGGTGCGGGGCACGGAAATGCGCAGCCGCCCCTTCAACTGCGCATTGTTCTCGCGCACGAGGTCGGCAAGGTTGTCGATTTCCTTGAGAATGTCGGAGGCGCTGCGGTAATAGGTGTGGCCGGCCTCGGTCATCGAGAACTGCCGGGTCGTGCGGTTGAGCAGCAGGGCGCCGAGCTCATCCTCCAATTCGCGCACATATTTGGAGAGTAGCGCCTTCGAACGGCCGGTGCGCCGCGCCGCGGCGGAAAAGCCCTCGGCCTCGACGACATCGATGAAGGCGCGTATGCGTGTCAAAGTGTCCATGACTTTTCCCGAAGCTGTTTGTGAATGTTGAACAAATCGGCCTGTTTTGTTCAATTATTTTTTTGACCCCAAGATCAAAAAAACGCTTGATTGTGAAGGCGAATATTCTTATTTCCACCTCAGCCCAAAGTCGCACGTGCCCATGGGTGTCCGCCGAACCCTCGAATTGGTGAGGAAATCGGTAAGGTACCTGGAATTAACCCCTCCAGTCGCTATTCCGGCCAACCGGAAAATGCGAGGACGCCTGAAGCAACGACGGTGCGGGCCTTTTTGTTCTCTCCCTGCTTTCCATCAGCGGGGGTTACTGAAGAGGCACACCATCATTGCCGGAAGTGCGGTTGGGATTCTCCCTCCAATCCATGGCAGACAAAGCCGAACTTACACCGCGTCCGCGGCGTTGGTTCACTATCCGCGCATCGAGCGCTTGCTATGGTTCCGGGGTCTCCACCGGCTGGTTCCAATGCGAGTTCTCGTATGCCCTTTGTCCTCCGGTTCATGCCGGAGCTCTGGAATTGGAAGAGGGAACGATATGACCACCCAGCGCATCCGCGACTTTCTCGCAACCCGACGTCCCGACGGTCCCTGCCTCGTGGTTGACCTCGATGTCGTTCGCGACAATTTCCACGCCTTCCGTCACGCCATGCCGGACAGCGCCATCTACTATGCCGTCAAGGCCAATCCGGCTCCTGAGGTGCTGAAGCTGCTCGCAGGCCTCGGCTCCAATTTCGATTGCGCATCCGTTGCCGAAATCGAAATGGCGCTCGAAGCCGGCGCGACCGCCGCCCGCATCTCCTACGGCAACACGATCAAGAAGGAACGCGATGTCGCCCGCGCGCATGCGCTCGGCGTCAGCCTCTTTGCGGTCGACAGCCATGAGGAAGTCGAGAAGATCTCGCGTGCCGCTCCCGGCGCCCGTGTCTTCTGCAGGGTGCTGACCGATGGCGAAGGCGCCGAATGGCCGCTGTCGCGCAAGTTCGGCTGCGTCCCGCAGATGGCCGTCGACGTTCTCGTCTACGCTCATCAGCTCGGTCTGCAGTCCTACGGCGTCTCGTTCCACGTCGGTTCGCAGATGACCAAGGTCGATGCCTGGGATTCGGCTCTTGCCGATGCCAAGCGCGTCTTCGTATCGCTTGCCAAGCAGGGCATCCACCTGCAGATGGTCAACATGGGCGGCGGCTTCCCGACCAAGTACCTGCGCGACGTTCCGTCCGCAGAAGCTTACGGAAAGTCGATCTACCAGGCGCTGCGCACGCATTTCGGCAACCAGATCCCGCAGACGATCATCGAGCCGGGCCGCGGCATGGTCGGCAATGCCGGCGTCATCAAGGCTGAGGTCGTGCTGATCTCGAAGAAGTCGGACAATGACGACGCGCGCTGGGTCTTCCTCGACATCGGCAAGTTCGGCGGTCTCGCCGAAACGATGGACGAAGCCATCCGCTATCCGATCCGCACGGAGCACGACGGCGACGAGATGGAGCCCTGCGTGATCGCCGGCCCGACCTGCGATTCGGCCGACGTGCTCTATGAGAAGAACCTCTATCCGCTGCCGATCTCCCTTTCGATCGGCGACGAGGTCCTGATCGAAGGCACCGGCGCCTATACGACGACCTATTCGGCGGTCGCGTTCAACGGTTTCGAGCCGCTGAAGGCCTACGTCATCTAAGGTCGTTTCCGCCGGCCCCGTAACCAGCCGGGGCGGCAATTTCACAATTTCCTTCATCGCCGCTGATAACGGTATTGGGTACGGGAGGCCAAGATGGCCGCTGTTCTTGATTCTGTCCGCGCATTCTTTGCGCCCACCACCTTCACCATCGACGCCGAAAATCCTTCGGACGTCGTTGCCCGCGAAAACCTGCTCGACCGCGTCATGGGTCCGGGCCGCCGCAAGAAGTCGTCGGAGAAGATCCGCCGCAACCGCGTTCCGGCCGAGGGCCTTGCGCTGGTCGCGCGCGATCGCGACGGCCACGTCATCGGCTCGGTGCGGCTCTGGAACATCGAGGCCGGCGTCAATGACGAAGGCACGCCGATCAATGCGTTGCTGCTCGGGCCGCTCGCCGTTGCGCCGCATTGCGGTGGCAAGGGCATCGGTTCGGCGCTGATGCGCGCGGCGATCCTCGAAGCGAAGAAGCGCGGGCATGGCGCCGTCCTGCTGGTCGGCGATGCCGCCTATTATGAGCGTTTCGGCTTTTTTGCCGAGAAGGCTCGCCATCTTGTCATGCCAGGCCCGTTCGAACGCTCGCGCTTTCTTGCGCTCGAACTGACGGAAGGCTGGCTTGACGGCGCGGCCGGCATGATCGTCCCTTCGGGACGCATGCTGGCCAGCGCGCCGGTTCGCCGCGGCGCTTAGCGATCGGCTCGCCGGCGTGAACATCCTTGCTCCCGGACGGCAATATCCGCGCCGCTTGATATGGAGGCAGGCGGGCCTCTCATAGTTGCGGCGCGGATTATTTCGGGTGCCGCAGCGCGTAGGGAGCGGGATGCGACAAAATGGCCTCAGGGCCCAAATGCACACGATATCACAGAGCCGTGATTTGACCGATAGTTCTCTCCGATTAAGCGTGGGGCAACCAAAACAAAATCATAGGTAGTCCTTCTCACAAGAATTGGCTATCCACCTCTAAGTTATGAAATAACCAACTGGCGTTGACGAGCGGGGGCTCGGAGTAACCAGTTCTTCCGTGCGTAGGGCACGGCAGGATTAGTCAAAGCCGGTTGTTTTAGGAGCCTTTGCTAAAGCCGAAGGTAACTGCCCTTTACAAGAAGAAGCGAGCCCCGCCAGTGATTAAAGCCCCTCAAAAAATCTCAAATTAAGTCAAGATTCTTGTGCGAGCTAGCGCGCGCTTTTGGCGTGCGCCCTGCTTGCTGGCGTTGAACGATGGCGTGGGTCCTATGCAGGACGCTCGGTGCGTAGGTGTGTCTCCGTTCTTTGGAAAACTGCGTCGCATGTTTAGAGCGTGGAACCTGCCGGAGGCCCGAGCGCCGTTTGATGCTAGAATTTCACGTTACCGCCAGAGTGAAATATACAGGATCGCAGAAGCTATATCTTCTAATAATCAAGCAACTCAATGAAATATAACCTGGGTTGTGGACTTTGAAGCGTCTTGTTCGACCCGGATTGCAATATTTATACATTCAATACAATGGGACTTTCTATGGGTAGCCTCGACCCTGGCATCGCAAATGCGGCAGCGCAACCGGTGGATTCCGGGCTGCGTGCTTTGTGCGGAATTGCAGCCTTCTACCGGATTGCGGCCGATCCGAACCAGCTTCATCATGAGCTTGCAATTGGCAGCGGCGTTGCTTCCGAGCTGGATCTTCTGCGGGCGGCATCGGCAGTCGGGTTGAAGGCAAGGGCCGTCTGCGGTTTGACCGAAGCGCGCCTCAGAAATCTGCCTGTTCCGGCGATCGTTCATATGCCGGGAGGCACATTCGCCATTCTCGGCGGGCCGACCCCGGCCGGCCGGTATAGGGTGATTGATCCCGTCACACGCGCCGATCGTGAATTGTCGGCAGTCGAGCTGCTTGTCGAGACGGGTGCCCGTGCGCTTCTCGTGGCTCGGAAATTAGGCGGGGCAGGGACAGATCCCAGGACCTTCGGACTGAAATGGTTTCTGCCGTCCCTCTGGCGCTACCGCAAGCCACTTGCCCATGTCCTCGTCGCCTTGCTCTTCGTTCAGATTTTTGCCCTGGTCACGCCGCTCTTCTTTCAGGTGGTCGTCGACAAGGTTCTCACGCACAAGGGCTACTCCACCTTGTTCGTACTGGTCGCCGGCATTGCCATCATCGGCCTCTTCGATGTCGTCTTGCAGTATCTGCGAACCTATGCGTTGTCGCACACGACGAATCGTATCGACGTCGAGCTCGGACAGCGGCTTTTCCGTCATCTGCTTCGCCTGCCGCTCGACTATTTCGAAACACGCTCGGCAGGCCAGACGGTCGCCCGTGTCCGGGAACTGGAAACGATCCGAAATTTTTTGACGGGCCAGGGGCTCTTTGCCGCGATCGACCTGGTATTCGCGGTCGTCTTCCTCTGCATTCTCTGGTTCTACTCGTGGAGCCTGACACTGATCGTCCTCGGATCGATCCCGCTCTACGTCCTGGTGGGACTTCTCGTTCGCCCTCCGCTTCGCGACATGGTCAAGGAGAAGTTCAATCGGGGCGCTGTCAGCCAGCAACTGCTCGTCGAGGCGATCATAGGAATTCAGACCGTCAAGTCGGCGGCGGTGGAACCGGTCATGCAGGCGCAGTGGGAAGAAAAGCTCGCGGCCTATGTGAAAACCGCGTTCCACACGACGCTTCTCGGCGCCGGCGGGCAGAACGTCATCCAATACGTCAGCAAGCTTACGACTGCGCTGCTGTTGCTGTTCGGTGCGCGCGCCGTTATCAACGGTGAGCTGTCAGTAGGTTCGCTCGTTGCCTTCAATATGATCGCCGGCCAGGCGACGGCGCCTGTGCTGCGGCTCTCGCAGCTCTGGCAGGATTTTCAGCAGGTTCAGATTTCGATCGACCGCCTCGGCGATATCTTGAATACGCCGATGGAGCGGACGCCGGCGACACGGCTGGCACTTCCCGCTCCAAGGGGGCTGATCGAGTTCAGGAATGTCAGCTTCCGTTACCGCCCTGGCGGCCAGGATATCCTGAAGGGAATCAATCTGCAGATCCGCCCTGGCGAGGTTGTCGGCATCGTCGGTGCTTCGGGCTCCGGCAAATCGACGCTGACAAAGCTCATTCAGAGGCTCTATCTTGCCAGTGAGGGCCAGGTCCTGCTCGACGGGATGGATATCTCGCAGATGGACCCGGCGTGGCTGCGCGGGCATATCGGCGTTGTTCTGCAGGAAAACCTGCTGTTCAACCGGACGATCCACGAGAACATAGCGCTGGCCAATCCTGCATTGCCGCGAGCCCAGGTCCTGGCGGTTGCGCGGCTTTCCGGCGCGGACGAATTCATATCGAAACTGCCGCAGGGCTACGACACCGTCATCGAGGAACGGGGGGCGAACCTGTCGGGTGGGCAGCGCCAGCGCATGGCGATTGCCAGGGCGCTTGCGACCAACCCGCCACTTCTCATCTTCGATGAGGCGACGAGTGCGCTCGATTACGAAAGCGAGCGCGTCGTCCAGGAAAATATGCGCCACATCGTCCAGGGCCGGACCGTCATCATCATCGCGCACCGCCTTGCCGCCGTCAGAAACTGTCAGCGGATTGTCGGCATGGCAGACGGCCGCATTATCGAGATGGGAACGCACGACGAGCTTCTGCAGAAGAAGGATGGGCTTTTCGCGCGGCTTTGGGCGCTGCAACATGATGCGAGGGTTCCTGCATGACTGTGGCCGTTCGCACTTTCACTGCTTCGCCCCCAACATCGCGGTCGAGATCCGACAATGATTTCCTGGCGCCCGCGCTCGAGGTGCTTGAAACACCTCCGTCTCCGGTCGGGATGGTGCTGCTGCTGATCATCTGTCTGCTCGCGGCGGTCGCACTCGCATGGGCCTATATCGGGCGGATCGACATTATCGCGACTGCGCAGGGCAAGATTCAACCGGTCGGCCGGGTCAAGATCGTCCAGCCGCTCTACGGCGGCAAGGTGGTCGGTCTCCCGCCAGCCAACGGTACGGAAGTGCATCGCGGCGATGTGCTGTTCCAGCTGGATTCCGCCGAAGCCGTCGCTGACGAAAAGGATGCGGATTCGGCGCTTTCGTCGGTTCGGGCGGAAGCCACGCGCCGGCGCGCTGCTCTGGCCGCCGCCGCCACGGTGGAGACGAGCCACAGCGGCCGGATTGACTGGGCGGCCGATGTCCCGGAAAAGCTTCGGCGGCGAGAAGATGCCATCCTTTCGAGCGAACTTGGTCAGCTCGACGCGTCGCTGACGTCCCTGCGGTCACAGATGCGACAGAAGGAAGGGGAACGCGATCACCTCCAGGATACACTCGACGAGCAGGCGTCGCTGGTGGACACGCTCCAGCAGCGGGTCGCAATGCGCAACACGCTCGTCGGCGAGAATGCAGGACCGATGGCCGGCGTGATAGACGCGACCGAAACGTTGAAGACGCAGCGGACACAGCTTGCGATCCAGAAGGGCGAATTTGCCGACGCGGTGGCGGGGATCGACGTCCTCGGCGCCGAGATAGAGAAGACCCGCAGCGCATTCATCAGCGATCAGACCGAAAAGCTCGGTGATGCTGAAAGGCAGGCGGAAGACCTTGAGCAGCGCCTTGCGAAGAGCCGCGCCGAGCTGGCGCAGATGACCGTGCGCAGCCCGATCGACGGCGTCGTCCAGGCTTCCGTGATCTCGACCGATGGCCAGGTGGTGACAGCCGGGGAGGAGGTCCTGAGGGTCGTTCCGGCAGGAGCCACGCTAGAGCTCGAGGTCTACGTTCCCAACCGCGATATCGGCTTCATCCATGTCGGCCAGCCGGCGGTGGTGAAACTGGATGCATTCCCGTTCACCCAGTACGGCACGGTTCCTGCGACGATCGTCAAGATTGCCACCGACGCCATCCCGGAGCCGGATGCTGAGCGCCGTGAGGAAGACACGGCTGCCGCACCGCAAACTGCGCTGTTTGCGGGTGCCGAGCGGACGCAGAACCTGGTCTTTGCGGTGACGCTAAAGCTTGAACGAAATGCGGTGCAGGCGGATGGCGCGGATGTTTCGCTTTCGCCGGGAATGTCGGCAACGGCCGAGGTCAGAACCGGTTCGAGGCGGATACTGGCCTATGTGTTTTCGCCACTCGTCGAGGTGGCGAGCGAAGCGCTGAAGGAGCGGTAATTTGATACAAGCAATGCGCCACCGCATCAAATCGAGATGGTTGGTATTTTCCGTCGTTTCGTCATATTGGTGGAGGATCCGAGCGTGAACGGTGATTTTGTACCTGCAAGCCCGCTTTCCCCGATCGGGCCCGTCCCCATCCTCCTTTTTCTGATCTTCCTGTTCTTGATAGGACGAATTCTACTTCGACGAAGCATTATTAGCTTAGATAGCGTTTTCGCGATTCTGATGGTCGCGGCGACTATTTCATCTGTTGCCTTATTTCGCCGATTTCGAGCCCCTGACTATCTGCTGATCTTCTTAGTTGCGCAGAGTGTAATCGCTTTGTTTTTCTTCCCAATCGCCTGGTGGATGGCCCGTCGCGCCAGGGTGACTGATGAGGGAATTTTTTACAGACTCAGCAAAGTACCAGTTGAAAAGAATATAAAAAGCGCATCGGTGGCGGCGGTAGTATTAATAGCGGCTTGTGTTGTCATATACGTCTCAGATTATAGATTGACGACGCCATGCGACAATTCGAAGTGCTACGCAATAGACTTTCTTATAGGATCTAGAGAGAGTGGCTTCTTTAATCTTTATATGGCCAATGTCATAACGTCTCTGTTCTTTGTTTTGTTTTTCGTACATCTATACAACATCTGTCGCAAGACAATGAAAGATCGCGAGAATTCCTGATGAATACTCTCAATGTCACATTCAGTTTCGATGACCTCAAGAATGAGTTCGATCAATTCAATAAAGAGGTTGGCAGAGCGGCATTTGCCGTTCAGTCATTCATGGCCTACACAATCTCCGCAACTTACGCGGAAAGTACGCGCGCTACCAAGCAACTGAGAATAAACGACATAGCTTCGGATCTCGCCAACGGTGAGTTCGACCACATCGCGACGGCTGTCTCGGCGGACTCATCGATCAGTTCTTACGCGCGCATGGCGGCACGTTCCGATGTGCTGACCAAAAGTCTTCTGCCGGTGGACACAATCTTGGATATCCTGACAAGCAATCGGCTCTGAATCGGTCTGTGGGAATTTACGTCGACGACAGCATAGCGCTCTCCGCTGGCCGCCTCGCGGTGGGGCGGCGGAAGCATCAGCCGCAGAACATCCAGAGACGTCGCTGTTTACTGGTGCCGAGCGCACTCAGAATTTCGTCTTCGCCGTGACGTTAAAGCTTGAACGAAATGCCGTGAGAGCGGATGACGCAGATGTTCCGCTCTGACCCGGAATGTCGGCAACGGCGGAGGTCAGGACCGGTTCGAGGCGGATCCGTGGTTATGTTTTTTCCTGCTGGTCGAAGTGGCAAGCGAGGCGATGAGGAAGCTGTAGAGAGTGTCAATGCGGGCGTTAATTCGAGTTACTTTTTGTGCTTTCGCATTTGTCGGATTGCTCACGTCAACTTGGCTTGCGTGGACGTTCCACGGCAAGCTCCAAGATCCCGAGTCGGTAAAGGTATATCAATCTCCCGACCGAGAATTCAAAGCCATCCTTGCAACTTGGTACGGCGGCGGAGCGATTTCTCCGTATTGCCACGCTGCGCTCGTGGTTCTTCCGATCGAAGAGCAATTGGACAAGGTGGACTACGAGGACCGCGCAATCTTTTCGGCAGGGTGCGCTTCTTTCTCTTTGCAGGGCGGCATCGTGGAATCATCGCCAAAAGTATCTTGGAAGTCGGAAAGATTACTGCTCGTGGAATTTTCCACGTCGGCCGGACCGATGTCCTCAATTCAACTCAGGACGCCCAATTCTGGCATGAATATGAAAGTTGAATTTGAGGGAAGCCCTTAATCGCCTAAGCGTCGCGGCCTCTGCTCAGTAGAATTACCAATTTAAAAACAGAACGAAGAAATGGGCCATATTCTTCAACTAAAGAAGATGACGTCGGAAAATAACCAGTCCAACCGAATAATGGAGGTCCCCTATGTGCCGATCACCTGACCGGCGGCATCGGCGACGTAATGAACAACCTATCAGAAGCTCACATCTAGCTAGATATTCTGATCCATCGTCTCTGCAGGGATTTCTTCGGTGCGGTGGACGCGCACGAGCGTTGCCGGCACGCCGGCGACCGTGCAGTGCTCGGGAACCGGCTTCAGCACGACGCTGCCGGCGGCGATTTTGCTGAAGGCGCCGATTTCGATATTGCCGAGGATCTTGGCGCCGGCGCCGATCATGACGCCATGGCGGATCTTCGGGTGGCGGTCGCCGGTTTCCTTGCCGGTGCCGCCGAGCGTGACGTTCTGCAGGATCGAGACTTCATCCTCGATGACAGCGGTTTCGCCGATGACGATGCCCGAGCCGTGGTCGAGCATGATGGAAGCGCCGATCCGGGCGGCGGGGTGGATATCCGGGCCGAAGACCAGCGAGGCGAGATTGGCGAGCCAGCTGGCGATCTCCGGACGGCCGGCGTTCCAGAGCGCATGGGCGATGCGATGCGTCTGCAGCGCATGAAAGCCCTTGAGGTTCAAAAGCGCGTGCAGAAACGTCGTGCAGGCCGGATCGCGCTCGCGCACGGCGGCGAGATCGGCCTCGACCTTGCGCATGATGTCGTCATCAAGCGTGGAGAGGATGAGATCGAACAGATTGCCCGCCTCGACCTGCGTCACCGAAAGCCGCGCGGCCAGAACACGGGCGATGATTTCTTTATTGCCGGTGGCGTCCGTTACCTCTGCGGCCAGCAGCCGCTGCAATATCGGTTCGCGCACGGCAAGTTCGGCCGCCTCGGCACGGATCATCGCCCAGACGGATGTGTCGCTCAAAGGCGGCGGCTGCTGCTCGGCCAAACCGAGGCCGGTCGATTTCGGCATTGACGTTTCCTCTGTCAGTCGCGGCCCAGGCAGTCGCTGCGCGGATTTTCATGTTTCGCCCGGCCAAGGCATTTGGCAAGCCCGATATTCCCGGGTCTTGCGGCCTGATCGTCTAGCCAGGCGGTTGCGGGCCAAGCGTCGGTTCCGGAAGACGGCGCCAATGATAGAGCACGTCAGGCTCCTTTTCCTCGTTGTCGGCGCCGTCGGTCTCTTCCCCGGCGGTAAAGCCATGCCGCTCGTAGAAAGCACGTGCGCCGGCATTGCGCTGGAATGTCCAGAGCCTGATCTCGCCCATCTCCTCCATCGCGCAGCCGAGAAGCAGGGAGCCGATGCCCAGGCCTTGAAAGTCGGGGAGAATATAGAGCTGCTCTATCCAGTCGTCGCCATAGGCGATGACGCCGACAAGCTGGTTGCCCATGGCGGCGCCAAGCATGGTGCGGTTCGGCAGCAGATGCATGCGCCAGTACTGCTCTTCTTCTTCAGGCGTATGCAGATCCGGCAGCCAGGGCAGCCGCTGCCAGAGCGCAACACGCCTGATTCTTGCCGCCGCCTGCATATGGGCGGCGGCAAGCGTCACGATCTCAGCTTCCGTCGGAGCGTCGTCCATTGCCGACACTACAGCTCAAGCGGAAATATCGATGACGCCGCAATCGCCGGCTTCCGAAGCGAAGGCGAGCAGCTTGCCGTCCTTGCTCCAGCTCATCGCCGTGACGGCGCCCTTGCCAGGGCGGCGCAGCAGCGCCTCCTTGCTGTCGGCGATGCGCACGGCCAGAATCATGCCGTCGATGAAGCCGATGGCGAGGATGTCCTCGAGCGGATGGAATTTCACCGCCGTCGCCATGATATTGGCGCGAGTGCCGAGTTCCAGCGGCGCCTTGCCCATCGGGCCGTCCTTGCCCTGGAACGGCCAGACGATGGCCGCCGGCGCGCCCGAAGAGGCGAGCCACTTGCCCTTGACCGACCAGGAGAGCGATTTCACCTTGGCGGGATAGCCGGTCATGCGCATATGGCGGGCTTCGGCGCCCGGCTTGCTGTCGAGTTTCCAGCCGTGCAGCGCATTTTCCTGCATCGAGGTGACGAGGAAATTGCCATCGGGCGAGAAGGTGACGCCGGTATGGGCTCCCTTCCATTCGAGATCGACCGGCTTGGCGCTCATGCCGACCCAGTGCAGCGACACGCCGTTGTAACGGGCAGCGGCGATGCGCAGCCCCTTCGGCGCGAAGGCAAGGCCTTCGACGGTGCGCTCCTCGGGAAATTCCTTGGTGGTGCCGTCGGCAAGGCGCACGAGCGAACTCTTGCCATAGGAATAGGCGATAGCGCCCTGCGGGCCGGCTGCGACCTGCGAGATCCATTTGCGCGGCGTGGTGGCGATCTCGCTGACGCTGCCGTCGGCGGAAATGCGCAGCACCTTGCCGTCCTCGCCGCCCGAGATCAGGCTCTCGCTGTAGGGATCGCGGATGGCGGTGAGCATGCCCTGATGGGCTTCTGAAACCCTCTCGCCGCCATCCAGCCGATGAAACGTGCCGTTTGCGTTTGCGAAGAAGGGGACATCACCTAAAAATTCGACGGCCAGAACGTGGCCGTCGAGATCAAGCGGTGCAACTGTCGGCATCAGGCAGCAGCCTCGCAGGCCTTGAAGGAGGCTTCGAGCTTCTCGCGGTCGAGATCGCGACCGATGAAGACGAGACGGCTTTCGTGCTTTTCGCCTTCCTTCCACGGCCGCTGGTGATCGCCCTCAATGATCATGTGGACGCCTTGAACGACATAACGCTCGGGATCGTCCTTGAAGGCGATGATGCCTTTGAGACGCAGAATATTCGGCCCCTGTGTCTGGGTGACCTTCTGGATCCAGGGGAAAAAACGCTCCGGGTTCATCTGGCCGCCGCGCAGCGACACAGACTGCACCGTGACATCGTGGATCGCCGACATCGCACCCTGTTGATGGGCGCCATGGTGATGATGGTCGTGCCCGTGGTGATCATGGTGATGATCGTGATCATGATGGTGGTGGTCGTGATCGCAGTCCGGGCCGCAGACGTGATCGTCATGGCCGTGTTCGAGGAAATGCGGATCGTTTTCCAGTGCGCGTTCCAGGTTGAAGGCGCCCTGATCGAGCACGCGGGCGAGGTCGACGCCGGAGCGGCTGGTCTTGTAGACACGCGCAGCCGGATTGATGGCGCGGACGATGTCGTCGATGACATCGAGTTCTTCCGGGGTGACGAGGTCGCTCTTGTTGATGACGACGACGTCGGCGAAGGCGATCTGGTCCTCGGCCTCGCGGCTGTCCTTCAGGCGCAGCGGCAAGTGTTTTGCGTCGACCAAGGCGATGACGGCGTCGAGCTCGGTCTTGGCGCGCACGTCGTCGTCCATGAAGAAGGTCTGGGCGACCGGCACCGGATCGGCAAGGCCGGTGGTTTCGACGATGATGCCGTCGAAGCGGCCGGGACGGCGCATCAGGCCTTCGACGACGCGGATCAGGTCGCCGCGCACCGTGCAACAGACGCAGCCATTGTTCATCTCGTAGATTTCTTCGTCCGACTCGACGATCAGGTCGTTGTCGATGCCGATTTCGCCGAACTCATTGACGATGACCGCATATTTCTTGCCGTGATTTTCGGAAAGGATGCGGTTGAGCAATGTCGTCTTGCCGGCGCCGAGATAACCGGTGAGCACGGTGACGGGAATGGGCTTCTGGGTGGAGATCGCGTCGGTCATGAGAACCTCTAGGATTAGGCGTGCAGCCGAGCGGCTTCAGTCGGCTGCTTCAAACGGTTGGTCTCATATAATGGCATGGGCGCGGCAGTTCAAAGGGTTTTATAATGTTATAAGATCACATCATCCGGCCGATGCAGATCACCCTTTTATCGCAGTTGCGTGACGTCGAAGGCATCGACATCCTTCAGCAGTTCCACCAGCCCATTCACCGCATGCGCAATCAGCGCCTCGCCCTTTTCAGCCGTCGCAGCCGCGGCGTTGCCCGCCGCGCCTTGCGGATTGAGATCAGCCATCTTCCAGCCGAAGGCATGCGGCCCGTAGGCGCGCAGGTGCTTGAAGCGGGTGGTGAATTCCGTTTGTCGCGACGGGAAATCCGCCGCCTTCGCCATATCGACTTTATCCGGATGAAGCGCCAGCATCACCGAGGTCTCGATATCGCCGCCGTGAATGCCGATCGCCTTTTCCTCCGGCGGGATCAAGCCATCGGGCAGGCCGAAGCGGGTCCAGCTCGTCGCCACCGCCAGCATGGCAAAGCGGATCCGCGCCTCGGTGGCGACGATCGTCATCAGGGGCGAATTGCCGCCATGGGCGTTCAGCATCACCAATTTACGGACATCTTGCCTCGCCAGCCGCTCGGCGATGCCGAGCCAGCGGCTGACCGCTTCGTCGAAAGCGAGCGTCTTCGTTCCTTCAACATCCATGTGCTCTATGGAATAGCCGACGGATTCGGCGGGCAGAAAGGTGACCGGCAGGCCGGCTGATAAGGCCGTCTTCAATCGTCCGGCGATGCCTTCGACAATGAGAGTGTCGGTTTCGAAGGGCAGGTGAGGGCCGTGCTGTTCATGGGCGCCGAGCGGCAGCACGGCGATCGGGCGGTGCGCGCCGGGAGCAGAGGCCGGGTCGCTGTCTTCGAAGCGGGGCGAAGGCGTCATCATCCGGTCGTTGCCTCTTGTTTATGACGAGATCCTGGGCAATGTCATATCGCAGCGGCGCCAGGGCTTAAAGATCAAAGGGATGGCTATGGGAAAGAAGCACAAGGACGGCAAAAAGAACAAGTCCAAGAAGAAGGACCAGACCGAGTATACGCTCGTCGACCTCTCTCCGGCGCTGACCCAGGCGGCTCGTTCCATGCGTACGGTGCTTTCGCGCAACCTGCTCGAAAGCGGCCTCTATGCCGGCCAGGACGGCGTCATTCTTTCGCTCGCCGAAAGCGACGGCATGACGGCCGGCGGCCTTGCCCAGAAGCTCGGCGTCAAGGCGCCGACGATGACGCGCACGATCGGCCGCATGGAGGCGCAGGGTTTCCTCGAGCGCAAGCCCGATGCCGAGGATGCGCGCCTCACCAAGGTCTATCTCACCGAACTTGGCCGCGGCAGCGTGCAGGCAATCGAAATGGCGGCCTCGGCCTGCGACAGGCTGGCGACGCTGGAATTCTCCGACAAGGAAATCCGCAATCTCGTCCGGCTGCTGAAGGCGATCGACGGCAATCTGCAGGCCGAGGCCCTTCATATCGAGGAACCGGATGAAGACTGAAATTTCCCTGAAAGACGAATTGCTTCCGCCGGTTAAATCTTTTAATTAAACATTTTAAGGGGCCGCGCCGGTTTGCCGGTGCGGTCTTGCTGTCTTGCGTGCTGCCTGGAGGAGGACACGTGGTCCAGAAGATCAAGCTTTCGACGATCGCCGAAACGCTCGGCATTTCAACGGCGACCGTATCGCTTGCCTTACGCGACAGCCCGCTCGTCGCCGGCAATACAAGGGAAAAGATCAAGGAACAGGCGCGCGCGCTCGGCTATATCTACAATCGCCGCGCCGCCAGCCTTCGCACTTCGCGCTCCGGCATTATCGGCGTCGTCGTGCACGACATCATGAACCCCTTCTACGGCGAGATCCTGAAGGCGATCGAAAGCGAGCTCGATCGCAGCCGCCACACCTTCATCCTTTCCAATCACTACGACAATGTCGAGAAACAGCGCACCTTCATCGAGACGCTGCTGCAGCTCGGCGGCGACGGCGTCATCATGTCGCCGGCGATCGGCACGCCGCCGGAGGACGTGCAACTGGCGGAAGAGAATGGCATGCCGGCGATCCTCGTCGCCCGCTCGATGGAAGGGCAGGATCTGCCGACCTATCGCGGCGACGACAGCTATGGCATCTCGCTTGCCACCAACCACTTGATCGGCCTCGGCCACCGCTCGATTGCGATGATCGGCGGCACCGACCAGACCTCGACCGGCCGCGACCGCTACCAGGGTTATGTCAACGCGTTGCGCAAGGCCGGCATCGAGGTCGATCCGAACCTGCGCATTCCCGGCCCGCGCTCGAAACAGGGCGGCTTTGAGGCCGCCGTGCATTTCCTGTCGCTGCCGCAGAAGCCGACGGCCGCCGTTTGCTGGAACGATCTCGTGGCGATCGGGCTGATGAACGGCATTTCGCGCGCCGGCCTGATGCCGGGACGCGACATTTCCGTCACCGGTTATGACGATCTCGAGGAGGCATCGATCGCCACGCCGGCACTGACGACCGTCTGGAACGGCCAGGCCGAGGTCGGGCGCCTTGCCGCCCGGGCGCTGCTCGATCGCCTTGCCGGCAGCCACGAGCCCGACGGTATGCATCTGATCAAACCCGAAATGCGCATTCGCCAGTCCACCAGCCCCCATCGGCCCCGCGCCTGAACCCAGGCGCCGCCGCGCCCCAAGAGGAAAAGCCATGTCCCGCATCGCCATTCTCGTTCCCGGGAAGATACACGAGCGTGTTCTCGAAAGGCTGAAGGATCGCTTCGAGATTATCGCCGTCCCGCGCGCGGAGAGGCTTGCGCTCGACGGTGAGACCGCCGGCCGCATCCGCGGCGTCGCCGTCTCCGGTGCCTTTCCCGGCGCCTGGATGAATCAGCTGCCTGACGTCGAGGTGATCGCCAGCTTCGGCGTCGGTTATGACGGTATGGATGTGAAGCGCGCCGCCGAAAAAGGTATCGTCGTCACCAATACGCCCGACGTGTTGAACGACGAGGTTGCCGATACGGCGATCGGCCTGCTCCTGAACACGATCCGCGAATTGCCGCGGGCCGAGGCCTGGCTGCGTGCCGGCAACTGGAAGCCGGGCACGGCCTATCCGCTGTCGCGCTACTCGCTCAAGGGCCGCCATATCGGGCTCTACGGCCTCGGCCGCATCGGCCTTGAAATCGCCAAGCGGCTGGAGCCTTTCAAGGTGAAGATCAGCTATCACACGCGGTCGCGCCATGCCGATGCACCCTATGATTATCATCCGACGCTGAAGGGGCTGGCGGAAGCGGTGGATACGCTGATTGCCATCGTTCCGAAGACGCCGCAGACGCATAAGACGATCGATGCCGATATTCTGGCAGCACTCGGCCCGGACGGCATTCTCATCAATGTCGGTCGCGGCTGGACGGTGGATGAGGAGGCGCTCGGTGCCGCCCTTGCCTCCGGCGCGCTCGGAGCAGCCGGCCTCGACGTTTTCTATGACGAGCCGACCGTGCCGGCCGGCCTGCTGGAACCTGCCAATGCGGTGCTCCTGCCGCACGTTGCCTCCGCGTCGGTGCCGACCCGCAACGCCATGGCCGATCTCGTCGCCGACAATCTCATTGCCTGGTTCGAAAAGGGGACCGCGCTGACGCCGGTGCCGGAGACACCGCAAAAGAGCTAGGCGCGCCGCATGGACGTTGATTTTTGCGAGATGCGCCAGGTCCCCGGCCTCTATACCGGCGCCGTCAATCGACTGTTGTTCCTGGACGATATGTTGCCCAGCGCGATGCCTTCGGTTACATTCTCGCCGATTTTGCAACCAAGATTCTCAACCTTTCCGTGCGCTTTGGGATTGCGCCGGCAGGCAGCGGAATAAAGGGCCGAACAAAGGGGGATTGACGGCATGTCGGAGTCAAATGCGTCGGACACGAAGACCCTCGAAACGAGCCAGGGTCTGATGCCCACGCTTTCCACCGGTGGCTTGCCGGCCGTCGTGACGGTCGTTCTTCCGCCTGCCAAAGCCGGCGAGGTCGTCGATCTCGCAGAACGGTACAGACTGGCAACGATCGAGCCGCAAAATCTGATCACCTTCGGCCAGGAAGCCATCGGCGGTTTCGGCGCCAAGCTCGACGCCATCCTTTCTCAGATCACCAATGCGCAGTCGCCGGTGCTGTTCGAATTGTTCCGGACGATCCGGGACGGCATCAATGACGCCGATCTCAAAGGGCTCGAAGCAAGCATCCGTGAGAAGCTGAAGGGCAATTTCCTCGAACGCCTGTTGATGGCCGTCGGCCTCGGCGACCCCGCCAAGCGTCTCAAGACGGTGACCGACGAGGTTCGCGGCATGCTGCAGAGCAAGGCCAAATCGCTCGGCGACCTCGTCAGGCCGATGGAGGCTGAGATCGCGGAGGAGAGCGGCAAGCTCATCCTTGAAGTGTCGCGCATGAGCACGCTGGCGGAGGGATACCGCGATACGATCGTGTCTCTTGGTGTTTTCGTCGAAGCCGGAAGACGCATCCTTGCCGATGCCGGCCGCGAGCTCGACCGGTTGACGCAAGAGGCTGCCTCCGGCGATCCGCTCAAAGTCCAGGAAGCCCGTGACTTCTCGCAGAAGCTCGACATCTTCCAGAACCGGGTTCTCGTTCTCGAGACCGCCTATGCCAAGGCGCCGGCCGATCTCGATTCGATCGGTATTGCCCGGGGTGCAGCGCTTGCGACCCTTGCGGATACGGTCACTTCGGCCAATGCGGAATTCAACGACATCAAATCGATCCTGATCCGGTTGCACGCGCTCTTCCAGATGCAGTCGATCCAGCAGATGAACGCCATGCGGCGTGAACTGCGCGCGTCGCTGCAGCAATATGGGTCTCAGGTGTTGGAGGATGTTTCGGTCAACTCGGTCAAGGCAGCTGGCGAGACCCGCCTTGCCGATGCCGATCTGGTGCTCGGCACCGCGCAGCGGCTGCGCGATATCGCCGACAAGGTGGTTGCCGAAGGCGAGCGAAACAAGGAACGTTATGCCGCTGCCCGCACCAAGCTCGAACAAGCCCGACAAATTGTGACCGATCGCCCGATCTGAGACTTCAGGAGAAAGACAGCGCATGGCAACCTTCAAGCTCAACAAGGGGCAGTCATTCCAGATCCAGAAGGAGATCCAGCTCGTCCATTCGGGACTTGTCTGGGATCCGCCCGAAGGCTCGGGACCGGCCTTCGATCTCGACGTGCATTGTTTTGCGCTGGTTCATCCCGGTGGCGATGCGAACCGCGCGCGGCTCTACAATGAAGGCTCGCATGCGCTCTGCTATGCTTTCGTGCGCAGTTCCGGCAATCCGGAAGGGTCCCTCACCAAGAATGCCGACGGTTCCTTCCAGACCGACGACGGCTCGATGTGGCACGAACGCGACGACCGGACCGGGCGCGGCGGCCTGGTGAAAAGGCCGGAAGCCGACGAGGACGGCGACGACGACGATCATGGAGGCGGTCACCATGACGAGGGTTTTCGCGAGGAGTTCAAGATCGTGCTGGCGAAGCTGCCGGACGAGGTTTGCGAGCTTGCCGTGTGGGCGACGATCCATGACGCCGAGCGCAAGAAACAGGACTTCGGCAAGGTCAAGAACGCCTATATCGAGGTTTGCGACGCGATGGACGACGAGCTTTGCCGCTATCAGCTCACCGCCGAATTTGCCGGCAAGACGACGATCCAGGTGGCTTCCTTCCTGAAACAGCCGGATGGATCCTGGCGGTTCCATGCGGTCGGTGCAGGCTCGAATGCCGGGCTTGGTGACGTCATCCAAGCCTATTTCGGCTGAACCGGAGCCTCGTTCGATGAACGGCAAGGCAGATGGACCGCCTGACAAGGAGCCAGGGCGCTTGCCCAAGGTGCTTTTTCCTGAAGGCGCCTCGCCTGACGCTGCCGAGCCTTCCCGGCAGTTCACCCAGCCGAAAGTCCTGTTCGGTTCGCCGCGCCCGCCGACGCCCAAGGGCGACAAGCCGCGGGTTCTCGGCGCCGGGGAAGTTCGTCGGCGTATTCCCTGCAGCGTGGAGACGCTGCTGAAGATCGATGCCGGCGCTGCCGTATCGGTCGCGGCGGCGGCGCTGCGCATCGTCGACGGCACCAATCTCGACGATCACTATTTCGACGATGTCGTGCGTTTCGGCGCGCGCCTGCAGACAGAGCATGGCAGGCTTGCCGAAAGCGAACTCGCGCTTGCCGACAGTGAAGCGCTGGCAAGGGGAAGGCGTCTTGGCGCCGAGCTGCTCCAGCGTCTCGGCGATCTCGATCCGGACCGTGTATTTGCCGTTCGCGGCCGCGTCTTGAAGGCAATCAAGGCGCTGGCGGCGCCGCGCGATCCCGACAGCCTCTTCTTGCAGCTTTATCCCGGCGTGCAGACGCTGGCGCAAGAACTCGACGTGCTTGCGCCGGAAATCGCCGCCGTCGCAAAGAGGCTTCGCGCCGTCGGCAAGGCCTATGCGGCACTCGATCGCGATCTCGCCGCGCATATCCTGGCGGCGCGTTTCCTGGTCGAATACGCCGGCGGAGTTCAGCTTTCCGATCGCGAGCGGCAGGCACACTACGCCTCGCAGGCCGAAGCGATCGAGACGAGAATTGCCAGCCTTTCCGCCACGAAGGCAACGATCGAGATGAGCATGCACACCGTTGCCGCGCTTGCACGGCACGTGGATGCACTCGGGCATGCTGGGGACGGCTTGTTGCACGAGGAACTGCCTGCCTGGCATGCGGCCTATTCCGCTGCACTGACGGCGGCCCGAAGCCCGCAATCAGCGGCGCAGGCCGGCACCGGATCGCTGCTTCGCGACATCCATGCGCGCATTCTTGGAAAACTCAGACCGGAGGGACGATGATGACGACATTCAAGCTGCACAAACCCGAGGAAGAAGTTCGCCGTGTCGGCTTCGTCCTTCAGAAACAAGGCATTCATGAGCGCATTCCGGCGCAGGTCGGCCTCAATATCGATGTCTCGGGCTCGATGAGCGACCTTTTCAAGTCCGGGGCGGTCCAGGCGGCGCTCGAGCGTATTCTTCCCGTCGCTCTTTATTTCGATGACGACGGGCGCATTGATACCTGGGTGTTTTCCAACCAGGAGAAGATGGCTTCGATCGCGCCGGCCACAGCGAAAAATTACGAAGGTTACGTCGAGCGCGAGATCATCGGCAACAATGCGCTGAAAACCGTACTCTGGGGTGGCACCGATTACGGCCCGGTCATCCGCTCGAACCTGATGACATACGGTTTGATGGAAGAGGAGGCGGCCGGCGGCCTGCTCGGCATGATCTTCGGCATGAGCCGCGACACATTCGGCGAGGAGACGCGTTCGGGGATTCCGGCGATCAACTATTTCCTCACGGATGGCGAAAATGCCGACCGGGACGCGGCCTGGGAACTGCTGCAAAAGGCCGAGCGTGCCGAATCGCAGATCTACTACGTCATGGTCGGCATTGGTGACGAGCGCTTCGATTTCCTGCGCAGCGCAGCGAAGGAATTTCCGAATGTCGGCTTCGTCAGCGTCAAGGATCTCGGGAAATTCGTCGGCAGCGACGACGCCTATGAAAAACTGCTGCCGGCCGAGCTTTGCACCTGGCTCAAGCATGAGCATGACGACGAGGACGACGATCATCATTGATCGTTCCAACTACGCTCAGCGAGCCTGATGGCGCGCCGGCGTCGCGCCGTCAGGCGATCGCCTGCGCCGGGATGACCGGCAGCTCGCAGGCGGCATGGCTGCGGACGGCGTCGCCGAAAGCGGCAAACAGCTTATTCGACGGCTTGTCGGTTTCGGCCCAGTATTCCGGATGCCATTGCACGCCGACGGCAAAGGCCTTGGCGTCGATGACGGAGACGGCCTCCACCGTGCCGTCCTCGGCGATCGCTTCCACCTGCAGACGGGGCGCGGTGCGGGCGATCGCCTGGCGATGCAGGGAGTTCACGCGGACTTCGCCCGAACCGAGAATGCCCGCGATGCAGGATCCCTCCTTGATGTGGACGCTTTGGCGAATGGCGTACATGCCGTCGCGGTCGACGCCTTCCGGCCGGCGATGGTCCCAGATGCCAGGCTGCTCCTGGATCTCGCTTGCGAGCGAACCGCCTAGCGCGACGTTCAGCTCCTGGATGCCGCGGCAGATGGCAAGCAATGGGATGGCGCGGTCGATGGCGCGGCGGATGAGCGGCAGGCTGGTGGCGTCGCGGGCGGGGTCGAAGGGGCCGTCCTTGTCATTGGCCTCGGCGCCGTAGAGGGAGGGATGCACATTGCTGGCCGAGCCGGAAACCAGGAGGCCGTCGACGCGGTCGAGGATGGCGTCGGTGTCGTAGCCTGCCTCGAAGGCCGGGACGATGAAGGCCATGACGCCGGCTGCATTCAACGCGGCACTCACATATTGATGCTGCACGGCATGCCAGGTCGCGCCGTCGAAGCTGCGGATATCGGCAGGAATGGCAACGATCGGTTTCGTCATATCAGCCCCGGTCAAAATCTTTATGTTTGTCGTTTCTGCCGCCAGAACGGTCGTCAAGTCAACGCTTGGCTGTATCAGGCGGCCAAATTGCGGCGGAAATGGCGCCGGGGCTCCGGCGCTTGTCGCTAAGCTGCTGATTTGATGGGCGCGTTCGCATTGTCTTATTGTCGTCTTGATGCCAAAGGCTAATAGACTAAAGCTTGAATCGCGGCCTTCGCCATGCTTAGGTTTGCCCTTGCTGCGGGTAGGGGTGAAGATCGGCCGCGCAGTGCCATCTATATGGGAGGTTTTTGATGGATCGTCGTTCGTTTTTCAAGAAGGCGGGGACTGCCAGCGCCGGTGCGGTCGCCGCAACGGCATTGGCAGCGCCTGCGATCGCGCAAGAGAATCCGAAGATCGCATGGCGCATGACGTCGTCGTTTCCGAAGAGCCTGGACACGATCTATGGCGGTGCCGAGGATATCGCCAAGCATGTCGCCGCCGCGACCGACGGCAATTTCACGATCCAGCCTTTCGCGGCCGGTGAAATCGTGCCCGGCCTGCAGGCCGTCGATGCGGTCGCCGCCGGCACGGTCGAGGCAGCGCACACCACCTCCTATTATTTCGTCGGCAAGGATCCGACCTACGCCATCGGCACGGCCATTCCGTTTGGCCTCAACAGCCGCCTGACCAATGCCTGGTTCTACGAGGGCAACGGCAATACGCTGATGAACGAGTTTTATGCCACACAGGGCATGTACGCGCTGCCTGCCGGCAATACCGGCGCGCAGATGGGCGGCTGGTTCCGCAAGGAAATCAACACGCTGGACGATCTCAAGGGCGTGAAGATGCGCATTGCCGGCCTGGCAGGCCGCGTCATGGAGAAGGTCGGCGTCATCCCGCAGCAGATCGCCGGCGGCGACATTTATCCGGCGCTGGAAAAGGGCACCATCGATGCGGCGGAATTCGTCGGCCCCTATGACGACCTGAAGCTCGGCTTCCACAAGGTGGCGAAGTATTACTATTATCCGGGCTGGTGGGAAGGTGGCCCGACGGTGCATGCATTCTTCAATCTCGAAAAATGGAGCGGCCTGCCGAAGCATTATCAGGCGGCACTGAGCGATGCCTGTGCCTACGCCAACACCAACATGCTGGCGAAGTACGACACGAAGAACCCGACCGCGCTGAAACAGCTCGTTGCGGAAGGTGCGACGCTGCGCCCGTTCAGCCAGGAGATCATGGAAGCGTGCTTCCAGGCGGCGACCGGCATCTACAGCGAAATCTCGGGCACCAACCAGTATTTCAAGAAGATCTACGACGACCAGACCGCCTTCAAGCGGGACGCCTATCTCTGGATGCAGCTTTCGGAATATACCTTCGATACGTTCATGATGATTCAGCAGCGGGCCGGGAAGCTTTAAGCTTTCGCTGACGCTTGATTTCCACGGATAACAAAACCCCCGGATCTTCGGTCCGGGGGTTTTCTTTGTGACGCTATTTGGCGGGCGCCGGCGGCGCTCCCGGCAGGCCGAGCGGCGGCAGGGTGAGGCCGGGGATCTGCGGCGAGCCGCTGCCGCCGCCTATCGGCGGCAGGCCAAGCGGGCTGCCAAAGCCCGGGACTTCGATCTTGATCGAGTTCGGATCGACCTTCGGGCCATGGTCCAGCCAATAGGTTACCGATTGCGGCCAGAAGATCACGATCGCCACCAGGATCAGCTGCATGCCGACCCAGGGAAGCGCGCCCATATAGATATCCGAGGTTTTGACCTCCTTGCCGGCGATCGAGCGCAGATAGAACAGCGCGAAGCCGAAGGGCGGGTGCATGAAGCTCGTCTGCATGTTGACGCAGATCAAGACGCCGAACCAGATCAGGTCGATGCCGAGGCTGGAGGCGACGGGGGCGAGCATCGGGATGACGATGAAGGCGATCTCGAAGAAATCGAGGAAGAAGGCGAGCACGAAGATGAAGATGTTGACGAAGATCAGAAAACCGACCGGGCCGCCGGGAATGCCCGACAGCATGTGCTCGATCCAGCGCGAGCCGTCCATGCCCTGGAACACCAGGCTGAAACAGGTGGAGCCGATCAGGATCATCACCACCATCGATGTGATGTGGGTGGTCGACGTCATCGCTTCGCGAATCAGCGGCCAGGTGAGGCGGCGATTGAGGGCCGCGAGCGCCATGGCGCCGACGACGCCGAGCGCGCCTGCTTCGGTCGGCGTCGCAAGGCCCATGAAGATGGTGCCGAGCACGAGGAAGATCAGCACGATCGAGGGCACCATGCCCATCAGCACCTTCGCGAGGAGCGCCCAGTCGAATTCGCCGCGCACCTCCTTCGGCAGCGGCGGCATCAATTTCGGCCGGATGATCGACATCACCAGGATGAAGAGCACGAAGATCGTCACCTGCAGGATCGAGGGGCCGATGGCGCCGAGATACATGTCGCCGACCGATCTGCCGAGCTGGTCGGCGAGGACGACGAGCACGAGCGAGGGTGGGATCACCTGGGTGATCGTGCCGGAGGCGGCAATGACGCCGGTGGCAAGGCGCGGACTGTAGCCGTAACGCAGCATGATCGGCAGCGAGATCACCCCCATGGTGATGACCGAGGCGGCCACCGTGCCGGTGATCGCGCCGAGGACAGCGCCGACGAGGATGACGGCATAGGCGAGGCCGCCGGGTATGCTGCCGAAGAGTTTGCCGGTGCCTTCGAGCAGATCCTCGGCAAGGCCGCAGCGTTCCAATATCGCTCCCATGAAGGTGAAGAAGGGAATGGCGAGCAAGAGGTCGTTGGAGACGATGCCGAAAAAGCGCAGCGGCAGCGCTTGCAGAAACGCTTCGCTGAAATGGCCGGTGATGATGCCGATGATGCCGAAGAACATGCCGACGGCGGCGAGCGAAAAAGCGACCGGAAAGCCGTAGAGCATGAAAATGACCATGCCCAGGAACATGGCCGGCGGAATGATGCCGAAATCAAACAAAACCGTTCCTCCCGGGCGCGCTACTGCAGCGGCTTTTCGTATTTGGTGTCGATGCTGATTTGGCCGGTGAGGGCAGCGATCCGCTTGATCAGTTCCGAGACACCCTGAAGGGAAAGCAGCGCGAAACCGGCAACAAGGATCAGTTTGACGGGCCAGCGGATCAGCCCGCCGGCATTGCCCGATATTTCACCCTGCTGGTAGGAGAGGGTGAAGAAAGGCCAGCATAGCCAGGTAAGGAAGACGCAGACGGGGATGAGGAAGATTAGGAGGCCGACGATGTCGATCCAGATCTTCGCCTTGTCGGAAACCGAACCATAGATCAGATCGACGCGGACATGCTCGTTGTTGCGAAGCGCATGCGAGGCGCCGAGCATGACGACGAAGGCGAAGAGATACCACTGGATCTCCAGCCAGCCATTCGAACTGTAGTTCATGGCATAGCGAACAATGGCGTTTCCGGCGCTGATCAGACAGCAGAACAGCACCATATATTCGGCAATTTTGCCCATGAACTGGCTGATCGCGTCGATCAGCCGACTGGCGGCCAGGAACACCGACATTCGCCTCCCCTTTGTTCTTGTCCTGCCGGTTTTCCGGCAGTTTTCCCTCTTGCACTCGATGTAGACCACGGCCTTTGAAATTGGAAGGATAAATGCCTGGCATTGGCGCATAGTCTTAGGCACGCAGGCCGGCCCGGATGAGCGTCGAATGTTTCAGCAACCCAGGCGTGGATAAAATATTTCCATAATCTCGCCGACAGGCTGCAGTGCCGCGTGTAGGCTGTGCAGTTCATCCTATGGTTTTAGAAAATTTGACCAAATGTTTGATTCCATTGAAATCAATTTTTAAAGGGTTGGGCTTAGAATCCCCGCGCACAGGGAAAGTGTGGATGAAGCCAGATAACCCGAACAGGGTCCCTTTAGATGTGTATCTGTCGTTTGTGAGTTCCCTCTCCGGGAACCGCATGACGCTTCTTGTCGGCGTCATCGTGCATGTTGCAACGTGCCTTGCGGTGGCTGCCAAGACGCAATACTCCATCTACATCCTGCTCTCGGCCGCCTTCCTTCTGGTCTTCGGCGCTCGCATGGCCATCTTCCGGCAGTTCGATCGTGTCGACAAGCAGAGCCTGTCGCGCGCCGGAATCGAGCGCTGGGAGTGGATTCTCGTTGCCAGCGGAGCCTGCACCACCGCGCTGCTCGGCATCGCCAGCGGCTATGCCATCTTCGTCGTGCATGATTCCTTTGCCGAGCTTGCCTGCATTTCCGTCACCATGGCGACCATGGTTTCCGTCGTCGGCCGCAACTACGGCTCGCGCTTCGCAGTCGACCTCCAGACGTTCTTCTGCTGCCTGCCGATGATCGTCGGCAGCCTGCTGGCAATGGATTTTTATCGTGGCCTGCTGTCGATCTTCCTCATTCCCTTCTGGCTGACGACCCGGGCCATGGCGAATGGCGTGCGCGAGTTTCTCTACGAGAATGTCATCGCGCGCCGGGAAATCACCATCATCGCCGACCGCTTCGACACGGCACTCAACAACATGCCGCATGGCCTCGTCATGGTCGATGCCGAAAACCGCATCCAGGTCGTCAACCGCAAGGCCTGCGAGCTTCTGAAGATCGGTGCGCCGGAGCGACTGAAGGAGCGCGACCTCGGCGCCGTGCTGCGCTATGGCGCGCGCTACAGCTTCATGGACGCCTCGCAGCCGGAACTCATCCTGCGCCAGCTGACCCAGGTCGCCGAAGGCAACCTGTCGCGCACACTCATTCATTTTCCCGAAGGCCTGTCGCTCGAATTCTCCGCCAGCCGAAGGGCCGATGGCGGCGCCGTGCTGATCTTCGAAGATGTGTCGAGCCGGGTGAAGGCAGAACAGAAGATCATGCACATGGTCCGCTTCGATGCGCTGACCGGCCTGCCGAACCGGGAATATTTCGGGCAGCTGGTGCAGGAGTATCTCACCAAGCATCAGCGCAAATCCGGACCACTCGGCTTCATGGTTCTCGATATCGACGAATTCAAACATGTCAACGACATGCGCGGTCACGTCATCGGCGATCATCTGCTCTGCGCCATCGCCGCCCGCATCAAGCAGGCCTGCGGCAACGCCGTTCTCGGGCGGCTGATGGGCGACCAGTTCATCCTGTTCTTCCCGCACGCGAAGGAGCCGGCTTCGCTCGATATCGAGATCCGCCGCGTACACGCCGCGATCCAGGGCAACTACGAGGTCGATCAGCTGACCTTCCTCGTTTCGCTGAGCGCCGGCTACGCGATCCTCGAAAGTACTGCCTTCGCAATGGACGAATGGAGCGTCAAGGCGGATCTTGCCTTGTTCGAAAGCAAGTCGCGCTTCAAGGGCGGTATTTCAGGCTTCGAGCGGGAGATGGATGGACGCTATATCGAGCAGCAGAAGCTGAAGGCGGATCTGCGCGATGCGGTTTCGGCGCAGGCGCTGCATCTCGTCTTCCAGCCGATGTTCCGGGCCGACGGTTCCCGGATCGAATGTGCCGAGGCCTTAGCGCGCTGGGTGCACCCGGAGAAAGGCTCGATCCCGCCCGATGTCTTCATCCGGCTCGCCGAGGATATGGGCATCATCTCAGACATCACCCGCTTCGTGCTGTTCAAGGCCTGTAGCGAATGCATGAACTGGCCGGATCATATCGCCGTCTCGGTCAACCTTTCGGCGCGCGATCTGCGCGATGCCGACATCCTCCAGGTGGTCTCCGACGCGCTTGCCCATTCCGGCCTCGATGCAGCGCGGCTGCACCTCGAAGTGACGGAAAGCTGCCTGATCGACGAGCCGGCGGCGGTGCGCGCCATCCTGGCGGAGCTCAGGGCCCGCGGCATCACCATCGCCATCGATGATTTCGGCACCGGCTTCTCCAGCCTCAGCTATCTCGATACGCTGCCGCTCGATATCGTCAAGATCGACCGCTCCTTCGTGCGCAATATCGTCGAGGATACCCGCCGCCTCAAGCTGTTGCGCGGCACGGTCCACCTCGCCCGCGAGCTGGGATTGAAGATCGTCATCGAGGGCGTCGAGACCGAAGAGCAGCTTGCACTGCTCAACAAGCACCGCAGCACCGATCTTGTGCAAGGCTATGTTTTCTCGCAGCCAGTGCCTTCCAAGAACATCACGCTGTTACAGCAGGGCATCGGCCGCCGCGTCGTGCAACGCCGTCGCAACAAGGTCGCCTGAGCGCCCTGCCACGGGCCGTTTTTTGCGCTGAACATACCGGGCCGCGTTAACCTTAATGATTTAAAAACAGCGGAAATTATCCGATTTCCTTGCGAAAATGTCGCCCGCATATGATTAATGATCCGTTAACGAGCGGATCGAGAGAATGTCAGAAACACTTTTCACGCGGAATGATTTCAGCAGGAAAATCCTGGAAATTTTGGACCATGTCGAATATCGCCGTGTTGAGAGCAGCGAAGACATGGAGGAGGTGGAGCGGCTGCGCTACAAGGCATACAAGGCCCACGGCGCGTTGTCGCTTGCCCCGGAAGGTCTGTTGGACGATGTCGATTTCGACAGTCATGCCTATATTTTCGGCCTGTACTATTATGGTGAACTGATCAGTACGATTAGAATTCACTATGTGACGCCGGAGCATCGTGTCAGCCGATCCGGAGAAGCCTTTCCCGAGGCGATGGATGAGCTTTTGGACGCCGGCCTGACCTTGATCGACCCGGCGCGTTTCGCGGCCGATCCGGAACTCACCGCCAACATGCCATGGGTTCCCTATCTGACACTGAGACCCGCCATCGTTGCGGCAGCCTATTTCCGGGCGGACCGCGTTATTCAGTCCGTTCGGCCCCCGCATGCCGCCTTCTACAAGCGGGTCTTCTATGCCGATACCATCGTACCCGGCCGACTGGCGGAGAGTTACGGGGTTGACGTGACGCTGATGTCGACGAATGTGATCGAGGTCGGGCGAAAGCTGTTGACGCGCTACCCCTTCTTCATCTCCAGCGCCAGCGAGCAACGCATGATGTTTTCGCGCAATCCCAACGACACATTGCCGCCGCTTACCATCATTCCAACGGCGCGCTTCGTGCCGCAGGGCGAACTCGGCACCGACCTGCCGCTCTGATTTTTTCTGCCCTCCCGGGGAGAGGATCCGCGTGAGAGCAACGAGGGGCGACGACAAGATCCGCAGTCGGCGCCTCTCATGTTTTTTCGTTTGGGAATAGGTGGTTTTGAAGCCTGGCTGCGGCATTCTCATGCATTGCGCTTTCGCCTGTCATTGTGTAATTCCTGCAGGCAGGGATGTCCCTCGCCAGGCGGGGGAATCAAGGCAGCGCAAAGGCATTCAGGGAGACGATATTTATGGCCGAACATCATACCGGACCGGTCGAGACCGGCGCGCCGATGGATTACAAGGAACATGAAAAGACTTACGACATGTTCATCGCCGGCGCGAAATACGGCTCGATGCTTCTCATTGTCCTCCTGCTTGCGATGACGGCCGGTTTCTTCGGCGGCGCCGGCCTTCTCGGCGGCATCTTCGTCTTCATCATTCTTCTGGCCATCGGCACCTTCCTGTTCCGCTGATCTCGACTAGTGCGTGGCCCGAAAATCGGAATCGATTTTCGGAAAGCGCGATCTGTCGATGCAAGCAGTCAGAGCGTCCTTTGTGCGTCCGAAAGGATGTGCGGCGCTCTGAGGGGAGGGAGCTTCTCCGAAGCTTTGTGATTTAGGTGCTTGGCCTGCGCGGGGGAGCCTGCGGCGGTCTGGCTGACCCGGAGGAGGGGGCAGTTGGGCAATATCGTTTTCGTGGCAAGGGAAATTGCGGGCGAGGAGACGCGTGTTGCGGCCTCCGCTGAAACCGTGAAGAAAATGAAGAGTTTCGGCTTCGACGTCGTCGTCGAAGCCGGCGCCGGGGCGGCTTCGCGCATTCCGGACGCCGAGTTCGAGGCCGCGGGCGCCAGGATCGGCAGTTTCGCCGATGCCGCTGCCGCCGACGTGGTGCTGAAGGTGCGCCGCCCGAGCCCATCGGAGATATCGGGTTACAAGAGCGGCGCTGTCGTCATCGCCATCATGGATCCCTACGGCAACGACGAGGCGATCGCGGCCCTGGCGAGCGCCGGGGTTTCGGCTTTCGCCATGGAACTGATGCCGCGCATCACCCGTGCCCAGTCGATGGACGTTCTCTCCTCTCAGGCCAATCTCGCCGGCTATCAGGCCGTTATCGAGGCGGCTGCGGTCTATGACCGCGCCATGCCGATGATGATGACGGCAGCCGGCACCGTGCCGGCCGCCAAGGTCTTCGTCATGGGCGCCGGTGTTGCCGGCCTGCAGGCGATTGCCACCGCACGGCGTCTCGGTGCTGCGGTCTCGGCCACAGACGTGCGCCCGGCCGCCAAGGAGCAGGTCGCCTCTCTCGGCGCCAAATTCATCGCCGTTGAGGACGAGGAGTTCAAGGCGGCGGAAACGGCAGGCGGTTACGCCAAGGAGATGTCGGCCGATTATCAGGCGAAACAGGCAGCCCTTGTCGCCGAACATATCGCCAAGCAGGATATCGTCATCACCACGGCTCTCATTCCCGGCCGGCCGGCGCCGCGGCTCGTGTCGCGGGCCATGCTTTCTTCGATGAAGCCGGGTGCTGTTGCCGTCGACCTTGCGGTCGAACGCGGCGGCAATATCGAAGGCGTCGTTGCCGGCGAGATCGCCGATGTCGAGGGTGTCAGGGTGATCGGTTTTGCCAACATGCCGGGCCGGGTCGCGGCCAGCGCTTCGGCGCTCTACGCCAAGAACCTCGTCACCTTCCTCGAGACCATGGTCAACAAGGAAACGAAGACGGTCGTCGTCAATCTCGACGACGAGCTCGTCAAGGCGACGATGCTGACCTATGCCGGCGATGTGGTTCATCCCGCCTTCGGCGGCGCGAAGAAGGGAGACATGTGATGGCCAGTGAAGCAATGGACAGGGCGCTGCAGCAGCTGAACGACGCGGTGACGGCCGTCGCCACCGCAGCCGCGCATGCCCCCGAAGCGGCAAGTGCTGCGACCGGCGGGGCGATCGATCCCTTCGTCTTCCAGCTGGCGATCTTCGTCCTGTCGATCTTCGTCGGCTATTACGTCGTCTGGTCGGTGACGCCGGCGCTGCATACGCCGCTGATGGCCGTTACCAATGCGATCTCCTCCGTCATCGTCGTCGGCGCGCTTCTGGCGGTCGGCATCTCCACGAGCGGGCTTGCGACCGGCTTCGGCTTCGTCGCTCTCGTGCTGGTTTCGGTGAACATCTTCGGCGGCTTCCTGGTCACGCAGCGCATGCTGGCGATGTACCGCAAGAAGGACAGGTGAGGGATCGATGACCAATATTGCAGCCTTCCTTTACCTCGTCTCCGGCGTTCTCTTCATACTGGCGCTGCGCGGCCTCTCTCATCCGGCCACCAGCCGCAAGGGCAATCTTTACGGCATGGTCGGCATGGGGATCGCGATCCTGACGACACTGGTGCTGGCAACGCCCAACTTCGGTGGCTTCGTGCTGATCGTCCTCGGCCTTGCCATCGGCGGCAGCGTCGGCGCTTATGTCGCCCGCACCATCCCAATGACCTCGATGCCGCAGCTCGTCGCCGGCTTCCATTCGCTGGTCGGTCTTGCCGCCGTGCTGGTGGCGGCCTCGGCACTCTATACGCCCGGCTCCTTTGGCATCGGCGAGATCGGCCAGATCCACACCGAGGCACGCATCGAAATGGCGCTCGGCGTGGCGATCGGGGCGCTGACCTTCACCGGCTCGATCATCGCCTTCCTCAAGCTCGACGGGCGCATGTCCGGCAAGCCGATCCTGCTGCCCTACCGGCATCTCATCAATGCCAGCCTGCTGGTGCTGATCGTGCTCTTCATTATCGGGCTTGCCGCCACCGAAAGCCATTTCGACTTCTGGGCCGTCGTGGCGCTGTCGCTGGCGCTGGGTGTGCTGCTGATCGTGCCGATCGGCGGCGCCGATATGCCCGTCGTCGTTTCGATGCTGAATTCCTATTCCGGATGGGCTGCCGCCGGTATCGGCTTTACCCTCGGCAATCTGGCGCTGATCATCACCGGCGCGCTGGTCGGCTCCTCCGGTGCGATCCTGTCCTACATCATGTGCAAGGGCATGAACCGTTCCTTCGTCTCCGTCATCCTCGGCGGTTTCGGTGGTGAGATGGCATCCGGCGGGCCTGATACCTCAGACAAGACGGTCAAGCTCGGCTCGGCCGAGGATGCGGCCTATCTGATGGCCAATGCCTCCAAGGTGATCATCGTGCCGGGATACGGCATGGCGGTTGCCCAGGCCCAGCATGCGCTGCGCGAGCTCGCCGACAATCTGAAGAAGAACGGCGTCGAAGTGAAATATGCGATCCACCCGGTCGCAGGCCGCATGCCCGGCCACATGAACGTGCTGCTTGCCGAGGCCAATGTTCCCTATGACGAGGTCTTCGAGCTCGAGGACATCAATTCGGAGTTCGCCCAAGCCGACGTCGCCTATGTCATCGGCGCCAACGACGTCACCAATCCGGCAGCGCGCGACGACAAGACCTCCCCGATCTACGGCATGCCGATCCTCGATGTCGACCGGGCAAAGACCTGCCTTTTCGTCAAGCGCTCGCTTGGCTCGGGTTATGCCGGCATCGACAATACGCTGTTCTACAAGGACGGCACGATGATGCTGCTCGGCGACGCCAAGAAGATGACCGAGGATATCAACAAAGCTATCGCGCATTGATCGAGGCAGATGCAGCCGCCCTTCGGGCGGCTGTTTGATTTGAGGCCGGCGCGGCGGCTATCCTCAGGTTTCGCCCGGCACCAGCGTCATCTTCTCGACGCCGATCGCCAGATTAAGCCCCTCCTGAGCCTGGACATTCAACGGCTGTAGCATGAAGGCCTTGTTGGTGCCGCCGGCGATCACCTTGGCGCCGGCGCCCGCACCGACGCTCGCATCGGCACCGATGCCGTAATATTCGCCGGCAAGGGCGAATTGCGGCACATCCGTGCCGGTCTTGGCGAGCACCTGCCAGATCATCACGCTCTTGCCGGTCTGGCCGAGATCAATGCCGAATTTCTCGATCTTGCCGGCATAGACCGCCTTGGCGCCGCCGGATGCCGGCGTATAGGTGCAGATAAGGTTCTTCTGCGAGGTGACGATCAGGCCCTGGCCGCCATCCGATCCGCAGACCAGGCGGCCAAGCGTGACATAGCTTTCCGCGCCTGCCGGGACTGCCCAGGCAGCGGCCGTCAGTGCCGCGGCTGCGATGATCATTCGTTGGAACATGGCCTTTCTCCTTTTGGAACGACCTGTCCCAAACGGGTGGAGATGACGATTGTTCCTGGGTTATTCCCGTTCCAGCATGGTGCGCTGCGCCGTCAGCACCCAGCGCAGGCCTTCGGGCAGGAAATCGACCTGCACCGTACCGCGGAAAGCCGAGGCAGCATGAGCCTTGATGACGGTGGAGCCGAAGCCCGAGCGCGATGGCTCGACGACCGGCGGGCCGCCGCGCTCCTCCCAGGTGAAGCGGAGCAAGGCGTCCGGCCTGTCTTCCTCCCTCACGTCGCGCCATTCGAAGCGGACACGGCCCTGCGGCACGGAGAGCGCGCCATATTTCACGGAATTGGTGGCGAGTTCGTGCAAGGCGAGGCCGAGATTCTGCACCGCATCCGGCTTCAGCACGAAATCTTCGCCTGTGATGTCGATCTGTTCGCGCGATTGGGGGAAGGCCTGCAGATGAATGTCCACCACCCGCCGCAGCGATACGCCTCCCCATTGCTCGCTGGTCAGGAGCTCGATCGAACGTACCAGCCCGTCGAGACGATCGGCGACGGTGGCCTGGAAGGTCTCGACGCTGTCGGACTGCTTGGCGAGCTGGCGCATCATGGCTTGGGCGAGCGTCAGAAGATTCTTGGTGCGGTGGACGAGCTCATGCATGACGAAACGCAGCCGGTCCTCGGTCTGGCTGCGATCGAAGGAGGCGTTCGACAGGGCGATCGCCACCTGGTTCGCCTCGATGACGCTGGTTTCGACCGGCGAGACGATATGGCCTTCGCCCATGCGGTTCGCCATTTCGGCGATATCGCGGATGGTGGTGCGCACCTGCCGTGCGACGGCATAGGCGGCCAGCACGGCGACGAGCACGAGTGCCACGCCGCCAATGATCAGGAAGCGCCAGGTGCTGAGGATCGATGCCTGGGCGATCGGTCCCCAGATCACCGTTTTCCACGACCAGCCGGGAATCCGGGCGTAACCGAGCAGCATGTGGGGCAGGATCGTCTCGTCCTGGAAGACGCCGCGGGACGCTGTGAACGCCGGCAGGATGCGCGGATCGAAGGGCGTGCCGGGCTCGAGATTGGCCGGGCCCGTGGCGGCAACCACGTGGCCGCTCTGATCGATGACGGCGGCCGACCAGCCAGGTGCAAGGCCCTCTGTCGTCACGAGCTTGGCCAGATCCTTGGCGTCCTGGGTGATGATGAGGGCTGCGACGGGATCGCCCGCCCGCGGCAGGGTGACGTTATAGACCCAGTCGCCACTGGTGCGGCCGCGAAAGACGTCCGAAGCCTCGATGCGACCGGAGGCCATGACTGCTTCAAGGGCGGGCATGTTCGCCGTCTTGCCAAGCGGTGTGCCGAAGGCTCGGCGCGTGTTCAGCAACTGCTGGCCTGTGCGGTCGACGGCGATGACGAACAGCGTATTGTCTCTGAGAGCCGTTTCTGTACGCTCATGGAAGGCGGCGAGATTGCCGTTTTCAAGCTCCGGTGAGCTCGACAGCAGCCGCAGGGTCGTTGCCATATCCTGAAGCTGGCGGTCGATGATGCGTGAAAGGGCGAGCGCATCCTGGGCCGTCTCGCGCCGCAGGGTCGAACGCTGGTTGTCTTCCAGCTGCAGCAGAAGCAGCGTCACAAAGGCGAAGATCGGCAGGGCGATCGCCACCGCCATGGCGACGAGATAGGTGCCGATCGAGGCCTTGGGAAAGAACAGCGCGACAATCTTCATCTATTGCGCCACGTTCCATGCGATGGCGGCCGGCAGCGGTTTTCGCGAGCGGTCAGGAAAGCAAAGATCCGCATCTCTCGCAAGCCGCCCTCAACGTGGTTCGAACGCCCGATAGCAGGCTATCGAAGCAGCGCCATGTTAGGGGGAGCGGGAGCAGGTTGCAACCTGCTATGTCATCGAAGACGACGAGCTGTGCGGCGGCCGATATTTCGGCCGCCCGACCAAGTCCTAGCCGGCTGAGGCGCCGCCGACGCGGGCAAGGCCGTCGCGAGCCGGCTGGTATTTGGGATCGAGGCTGACGGCGTGGCGATAGGACCGAGCGGCCTTCGCCTTGTCGCCGCGGCGTTCGTAGACGAGCGCCTGATTGGCCCAGGATTCGGCGATGTTGCCGTTGAGCTCGATCGCATGGTTGAAATCGGCAAACGCATTGTCGTCGTCGTTCAGCGCGATATAGGATATGCCGCGGCCGTTATAGGGCTCTGCGGAATTCGGCGCGAGCGAGATCGCTTTCGAGAAATCGTCGATCGCCTTGTCCTGCTGATTGCGCTTCTGATAAATCAGGCCACGATTGTGATAGGCGCGGCCATCGGTGGTGCCGAGCTGGATCGCCTTGTCGAAGTCGTTGAAGGCCTGATCGTCCTGGCCGGCCATGCGATAGACATTGCCGCGGCCGATATAGGCGACGTCATAGCTCGGATTGATCTGCAGGGCGGCATTGTAGTCGCCGATCGCCTGGGCCTGCTGGCCCATGTTGCGGTAGACGAGGGCGCGGTTGGCGTAAGCCTGGAAGAAGCGCGGATTGATCTGCAGCGCCGTGTTGAAATCGTTCAGCGCCTTGCGGAATTCGCCGGCGCGGCCATAGGCGGAACCGCGGACATTGTAGCCCTCGGGGTCCTTGGGGTTGGCATTGATAACAGCCGTCAGCGACGCGATATTCTCTTCCGAGCCCTGCGCCTTGTCGATGCGGATAACGGCATCGGTGGTGGGGGTCGTCTCACAGCCTGCAAGGCCGAACATTGCCGCTAGCGCCAAAGCGGGCAGGAATGTGGTTTTCTGCAAGCGCCAAGGGCGGGACGGATTGAAGGTGATGACTGCCATTCGGGCTCGCTTTCCCCATGCGGCACATCCGGTATGCGGATATGCGATTTCAGCGGCAAACTAAAAAGGCGGCGGCGAACCTATCGCCCCCGCCACAATGCATCTGAAAACGTCAAAAAAACGACAGCAACGCTTAGCGTGCTGCGACCAGACCTTCGCGCTGGGCGCGCTTGCGGGCCAGCTTGCGAACGCGGCGAACAGCTTCAGCCTTTTCGCGAGCACGCTTCTGCGACGGCTTCTCGTAGTAGTCGCGCATCTTCATTTCGCGGAAAATGCCTTCGCGCTGCATCTTCTTCTTGAGAGCGCGGAGAGCCTGATCGACATTGTTATCGCGGACAAGTACCTGCACGAGAATCACGTTCCTTCGGTTGGTTGATGCCTGCGGCGGCGCGGCGCCAGGGGCAAAAATATAACGTTCGCGCGGCCGCAGCCTTGCGATTGGTGATGCCAGATAGCAGATCGGGTATGGGAAGTCCAGACGGATGTGGGAAGCGGGCGGAAAAATCACGCTTGCCCTTTCCGATCACGATCCGGCGACCTCGGGCGCGGCTTCGTCAAGCGCGGCAATCGCCTCCTTGAGGGCGCTCCTGACCCGGAGGCGATCGGCAGGCTCCAGCCGGCTCATATCCAGATGCAGGTCGAGACCCGCGAGGTGCTCGCTGAGGACGCGGCTCTTATGATCGGCACCGAGCGTCAGCCCATCCACCGCATAGGGCACGATCTCGCGCTGTATGCCCTTCATCGTGATCGGCGGCAGGGAATGGGCATCGACGATTTCATTCACCAGCGCGTAGGTTTCGTAGCTGATGACGATTTCACCGCCCTGGGCGATCGATTGCAGCCGGGCCGCAAGATTGGCCTCCGCCCCGATGATCGTATAGTCCATGCGGTCGTTGCTGCCGAAATTGCCGACGTTGCAATAGCCGCTGTTGATGCCCATGCGGACGACGAAAGGCTCTTCGGTGCCGTTTCTGCGCCATCTGTCCTTGAGTTCGCCGAGACGGCGCTGCATGTCGACGGCCATGCGAAGGCAGGCTTTCGCGTCCTCTTCCGGACCCCTGGTTTCCGGGTCGCCGAAAAAGACCAGCATCGCGTCGCCGATGAACTTGTCCACCGTGCCGCCATGGTCCAGAGCGATGTTCGACATCTCCGTCAGATATTCGTTGAGCATCTCCGTGAGGGCTTCCGGCTGCAGGCGCTCGGTCGTCGCGGTGAAATCCTTGATGTCGGAGAAGAAGATCGTCAGGCGCTTGCGTTCGGTATGGACGACGACGTCCTTCTGCCCGGAGAAGATGCTTTTATAGATCTGCGGCGAGAGATAACGCGAAATCTTCAGGGAAACGCTGGCGAGGAACTCGTTCGCCGTTTCCAGCTCGTGGTTGGCGCTGTGGATGGCGCGCGCCTGCTGGCGCTGGAGCAGAATGAAGCTGATGCCGATAACGGCGACGAACAGAAAATAGCAGAGCAGGTATTTGAAGGCGAAGACGTTGCCGGCGTAGGGCTGCCGGATGATGACCTCCTGAATGCCGCGCACGTCGCCCACCTTCCAATCGGTCTTCGGGCTTTCGGGATGGCTGTTGTGGCAGGCAACGCAGGCTTGGCCCATGACCACGGGGGTGATGAAGCGCAAAGTATCGGTCAATCCGACACGGGTGAGGTCGGTCAGCGTCTGCTGCGGATCGGCGCGCAAGGCGGCAAGCGCTTTCGTCTCGAATTGGTCGAGGTCGTGGGATGCGCGGCTCTTGAACGGCAGGTCGGAGACGAAACGGTAGGTGATATTAGCCTGCTGCTCCTTGATGACGTCGCCGAGCTCCAGGGAAAGTGTTGCCGGCAGCGGGATGGCGCCCGATATATTGGCGTAGTTGTGAGAGACGACGGTGCCTTCGGTCGCGCCGCCGCCATGGGCAGCCAGAACGCGGCCCACGACATTGGCGGAATAATAGGAGCGGATGCTTGAGATCAGCGAGCTCATGTCGCGGGCCTGATGCCGCAGGGTGTTGCCCGAGAGATCGCTGATATCGAGCCAGACGGCAAGCGGCAGCCCCGCGAGCATTGCCAGCACCACGACAATCAGCCAGTAGCCGCTCCGACGCGCGGCGGTTTCGGAAATCACGGGCGACCCTCATTCTTCTCTGGAAAGGCATTCGATTTTCGATCGCTACAAGAACATTTCGCCGCCTGCCCGGCAAGATCGAAGCCCTGCCATCCGCCCGGAACTGGAGGCGTGGCTGCATCGAAGGCGCTGCCGGGCGCCTGGCGGAAGGCGGAACGGGAGAAGCCGAAAAGACAGGCCGCGACTGATGGGGCGAATGGCGTTTGGCGCGAAAGCGGCGTAGCCTGTCTGCCGGCAGGGGACACCGGTGAGATCATGACGCGCGTGCAGCAAATCGGTGTCGTTATCGGCCTGGCGATCGTGGCTCTGCTCACGATCCTGCGGGCAGGCGATCCCGGGCTTTTCAAGCTGATCCGCGGCGTGACGTTCGATCAGTATCAGCGGCTGGTTCCGCGGACGTTCAAGCCGATGCCGGTCCGTGTCATCGACATCGATGAGGCCTCATTGCGCGAATTCGGCCAATGGCCTTGGCCGCGGGACAGGCTGGCTCTCCTGGTGGACCGGCTTTCGCAAATGGGTGCCGCGGCCATCGCCTTCGACGTTCTCTTCTCCGAGCCGGACCGGTTGTCGCCGCGCAATGTCGTGCGCGAGGCGGCCGGGATCGACCCTTCGTTGGCCGAAAAACTGCCCGACAATGACGAGATATTCGCCCGCTCGATCGCCGAAAAGCCCGTCGTGCTCGGCTTCGGCCTTTCCAACGAGGGCAATTACCGGCCGCCCGTCAAGGCGGGCTTTGCGTTCACGGGTGAAAGCCCCGTTTCGGCTCCGCCCTATATCGGCGCCTCGACGCCGCTGCGACCGCAACTGGAGGCAAATGCGGCGGGGCTCGGCCACATCAGCCTTAACCCCGGAAATCCTTCGCCGGTGGTGCGGGCGGTCCCGCTGTTCCTGACCGACGGGGAACAGCTCTACCCCAATCTCGCCGTCGAGGCGTTGCGTGTCGCACAGGGAGCCTCGACCTATGTGCTATCGGGCGCACCCGACCGCGCCGGAATCATGACATCGGCAAAAATCGGGGATTTCGTCGTGCCGCTGACGGCGGCGGGCGAACTCTGGCTCTATGTCACTCCCGATCGTGCCGATCGGTATATTTCCGCCCGGCAGGTGCTAGCGCCGGACGGCGCCTCCGCCGAGACGGCAGCCGCTATCGAGGGCAGTATCGTCTTCGTCGGCACGTCGGCGGCCGGCTTGCAGGACATCCGCGTCACCGCGCTTGGCGAGAACGTTCCCGGCGTTTCGCTGCATGCGCAAGCCGTCGAACAAATTCTTTCCGGCCAGTTCCTGTCCCGGCCCGACTGGGCGGATGGCCTCGAAATCCTTGTCATCGCGGTGCTCGGATGCCTGCTCGTCGTGGTGACGACCTTCGTCAGCCCCGCCGTCGCGCTGGTTTGCGGCCTGTTGATCACGGCAATGGCGCTGGTGGCGTCATGGCTTTCCTTTCTTTATGCCGGGCTTCTTCTCGATCCGCTGGCGCCGATCATCAGCGGATCGATCATCCACTTCGCCGCGACCTCGTTCAAGATCCTGGTGATCGACCGAGAGCGGCGCGAAGTGCGGCGCGCCTTCGGGCATTATCTTTCACCGTCGCTGCTCCACCGCATCGAACATAACCGCGATGCATTGCGTCTAGGTGGAGACGACCGCGAGCTGACGGTCATGTTCGTCGATGTCAGGAACTTCACCGAGATGAGCGAGAGGCTGGCGCCGACGGATGTCGTGGCCTTCCTGAATACGCTGCTCGATGCGCTGAGCCGTCATGTCGTGGCCAATGAAGGCACGCTCGACAAGTTCATCGGCGATTCGATCATGGCGTTCTGGAATGCGCCCGTCGATGTGGCGGATCACCAAACAAAGGCGGTTCGCACGGCACTTGCCATGCGTGAGACGCTTGCCGAACTGAACGCCGGCGACGCCTTCGGCTTCGGGCCCGATCAGGAAGTCGGGATCGGCATCGGCATCCATACCGGCCTTGCCTGCGTCGGCAATATGGGCGCCAAGACCCGCTTCAATTATTCGGCCGTCGGAGACGCGGTCAACGTCGCGGCCCGCATCGAATCGTCCTGCAAGGAGGTCGGCTTCGATATCCTCATTTCCGACAGCACGGCGCGGTCAGTGCAGGGAATGGCGCTGATCGAGGCCGGCGCCCTCCCTCTGAAGGGCAAGAGCAACCGGACACAGATCCTTGCCGTCGTCGGCGATGAACGGGTCGCGGCATCGCAGGAATTCGCCGCGCTCGAGGCCGTTCACAGGCAGTTGATGCAGGCCCTGCAATCGCATTCCAGGAACAGCCGGAAGCTCATGGGTACGGCCAAGCTGAGGGCAGTGCAGGTGACCGTCGGCCTGGCGGAATTCTATAAGCGCATATCCGGCAGGACGGATCATTTCCGCGACGTGCCCGAAAGGGCCGAAAAGAGCGCCGCAGACTGACGGGCTTCAGCGGCCGTGATGGAAGTTCCGGCCTCTGTCGTGGTTGCGATCGTTGTCATGATCACGATCGTGATCGCGGTGTCCATGATGGTCGCGGTCGTGGTCACGATGATCCTCGCCGTGATTTCCCGGCTTGCCGTCATCGTCATGCCGGCCATGGCCCTCGTGCTTGTCAGGCCTATCCGGTTTGTCATGATGCGGCCCGTCATGGTGTGGCCTGTCATGGTGTGGCTTTTCGGGCTTGTTCGGTCGCTCCTTTTGCGGCTCGACCTGTCTCTGTGGCGGATCCTGTCTTTGCGGGGCAGGCGCAACCGCCGGCGGAGGCCGCGTTCTGTCTTTTCGGTCCGGCGCAACGGAGGCCATATTGCAGCCGCCGAGCATGCCGATGCCGCCTGCAAGCCGCTGGTTGCCGGAGAGGAAGGGGAGCGCGCGGCGATTTCCGAGCGTATCGAGAACGCTGGGATCGACCCGGCGTGCTGCCGACATATTGCCGTTCGGCTTGGCCACCACGCAATCGCAGCGCTGCTGCAACTGGCGGCAGCCGCCCGGACCGCAAAACCGGGCCGCGCCGTTCAACAGGACAACGGCGGTCGTGCCATCCGGGCCGACATAGAAATCGAAAGCGGTGCCGCGCACGCCGATCGTGCCGGCGGGCGTCAGGATCTGGTAGGCCGAGGAGTTGGAATTGCCGCTCACCCAGCGGAAAGTTCCCTTCGCCGCTCTGATGGTGAGTTTCTTGACCGATTGTGAATCATCGAAGACATATTTGTCGATGACGACCGAGGAGCCCCAGCCGACCGCGAGTTTGGTGCCGTCGCGGAACAGGAACTGGCCGAGCCCGGATTGCGATGTCCGGATGCGCTCGTCGCGGTGCACGCTGGTGTTGACTTCGATTGGACCGTCTTGTCCGCTCACTTCTGTCTTGACAACGACAGCCTGGCCGACCGGCTCGGCGGCGGGCGCCGGCCCGGCGATGCAAAACGCAATGGCGAGCGCCTGCAGTAATGAACGCCGACCCCACATGATACACGAACCCCGGCAACGCCGCGAGAATTAACATTTTAGTAACTGCTTGTCTGCTCGCCCTCTTGGATTAAGGCCTGACGGCGTGAACTGCCCCCCGAAAGTTGGACATCAACCTTCGGGGGGCAGTTCACGCGGAAAGGCCGTTTTTTCGGCGTCATGTCGCTTAGTGTCAAAAGCAAAGCGCTCGGCTGTCGCAAAAGAGCCGTTGTGCCGCAATTGGATTTGCGATTTGTATGGGCACGGAGAACAGCCCTTTCCCGAAGGAGAAGAAGGCGGATGCGGAAATATTCGGTTTTTGCCGTGGCGAGGGAGGCCCTTCGGGGCCATAGGGGCTGGGAGAAGCAGTGGACTTCGCCGGAGCCGCGCGCCGAATATGATGTGGTCATCATCGGTGGCGGCGGCCACGGGCTGGGTGCCGCCTATTATCTCGCCAAGGAGCATGGCATCACCAATGTGGCGGTGATCGAGAAAGGCTGGCTCGGCGGCGGCAATACCGGCCGCAATACCACCATCATTCGTTCGAATTATCTCTACGAAGAGAGCATGCACATCTACGAGCATTCGATGAAGCTCTGGGAAGGGCTTTCTCAGGAGCTCAACTACAATGTGATGTATTCGCCGCGCGGCGTGATGATGCTCTCGCACAACATCCACGACCAGCAGTCCTTCAAGCGGCACATCCACGCCAACCGGCTCTACGGCATCGACAATGAATGGTTGACGCCGGAGCAGGCGAAGGCCTATTGCCCGCCGCTCGACATCTCGGCCAGCGCCCGCTATCCGATCAACGGTGCAGCACTGCAGCGCCGCGGCGGCACGGCGCGCCATGACGCGGTCGCCTGGGGTTATGCGCGTGCAGCCTCGGACCGCGGCGTCCACATCATCCAGAATTGCGAAGTGACCGGCATCCGCCGCGGCCCGGATGGACGGGTAACCGGGGTCGAGACCTCGCGTGGTTTCATCGGCGCCAAAAAGGTCGCCGTGTCCGCGGCAGGCCATACGACGACCATCATGAAGATGGCCGACGTGCGCGTGCCGCTGCAATCGAGCCCGCTGCAGGCGCTTGTCTCCGAGCCGCTGAAGCCGATCTTTCCGTGCGTCGTCATGTCGAACACCGTGCATGCCTATATCTCCCAGTCCGACAAGGGAGAGCTCGTCATCGGCGCCGGCACCGACCAGTATAATTCCTATTCCCAGACCGGCGGGCTGCAGATCATCACGCATACGCTCGACGCCATCTGCGAACTCTTCCCGATGTTCCGGCGCGTCAAGATGATGCGGCAATGGGGCGGCATCGTCGACAATACGCCGGACCGTTCGGCGATCCAGTCGAAGACGCCGGTTCCCGGACTCTACGTCAATTGCGGCTGGGGCACCGGCGGCTTCAAGGCAACGCCGGGCTCGGCCAATCTCTTCGCGCATCTGATTGCCCGCGACGAGCCGCACAAATTCAATGCCGGCCTGACGCTGGAGCGTTTCCGCAGCGGCCGGTTGATCGACGAGGCGGCGGCGGCGGCGGTGGCGCATTGATGATGAACGCTGTCCGGACGCTCGCTCCTTTCGTCGCTCACCCCCTCATCCGCCTTGCAGGCACCTTCTCCCGGTTGGGGAGAAGGGGAGGAGAAGGAAATCCTACATGCTGCTGATCCATTGCCCTTACTGCCAGGAAGAGCGCTCCGAGCTCGAATTCCGTGGCGCCGGTGACGCGCATATCGTGCGGCCCGCCGATATCGCCTCGGTCTCGGACGAGGAATTCGAAGAGTATTTCTTTCTGCGCGACAATCCGAAGGGTCTGATCTTCGAGCGCTGGCGGCATATTCACGGCTGCGGGCGTTTCTTCAACGCGGCGCGCGACACGGTGAGCGACAAGTTCATCATGACCTACAAGGCGGGTGAGCCGAAGCCGCGGATCGGTGCGGAAGCCGAGCAGCACGGGCCTGTCGAGACATATGAAGCCGTGGAAGGAGAGGCGCAATGAGCGGCGTGAACCGTATCGTCGGCAAGGGGCGCCTGACACCGGCCAGGACCGCGCGCTTCAGCTTCGACGGCCAGACCTATACGGCGCTCGAAGGCGACACCGTCGCTTCGGCGCTGATCGCCAACGGCGTGCACCTTGTCGGCCGTTCGTTCAAATATCACCGGGCCCGCGGCATTCTGTCGGCAGGCGCCGAGGAACCGAACGCGCTGATCGACGTCGCCCGTGATACGGCGCGCAAGCAGCCGAACGTGCGCGCTACGGTGCAGGAAGTTTTCGACGGCATGATCGTCAGCTCGCAGAATCGCTGGCCGTCACTGGCCTACGATGTCGGCGCGGTCAACAATCTGATGTCGCCCTTCTTCGCTGCCGGCTTCTACTACAAGACCTTCATGTGGCCGCGCGCCGCCTGGAAAACCATCTACGAACCGCTCATCCGTCGTGCCGCCGGTCTCGGTGTCGCGCCGACGGAGGAGGATCCGGATCATTATGCCAGCCGCTACGCCCATTGCGACGTGCTGGTGGTCGGCGCCGGTGTTGCCGGGCTGTCAGCGGCCCTGGCCGCAGCCCAGACCGGCGCGAAAGTGATCCTCTGCGACGAGCAGGCGGAAGCCGGCGGTGCGCTGCGCTACGATGCCGGCGTCACGATCGATGGCCAGAACGGTTATGCCTGGGCGCAGAAGACTGTGGCGCAGCTCAAGGCAATGGACAATGTCGAGGTGCTCACCCGCACCACCGCCTTCGGCTACTACAACCACAATTTCATCGGTCTCGCCGAGCGCGTCACCGATCATATCGCCAAACCGTCGAGCGATCTGCCGCGCGAGCGGCTGTGGCAGGTCCGGGCCAAGCGGGTGATCCTCGCCAACGGCGCGATCGAGCGGCATATGGTATTTCCGAACAACGACCGGCCCGGCATCATGCTGGCTTCGGCGGGGCGGATGTATCTCAATCATTATGGCGTTGCCGTCGGAAGCAATGTCGGCGTCTACACGGCGCACGATTCCGCCTATGAGGCGGCGTTCGATCTGAAGCGGGCAGGTGTTTCGATCGCTGCCATCGTCGATTGCAGGCAGGCGCCGGGAGCAGCGGTGCTGGAAGAGGCACGCGCGCTCGGCATCGATGTTCTCACAGGGCAGTCCGTCGTCAACACGGCGGGGCGGCTGCGCATCTCGTCGATCACGGTGGCGCGCAACGGCGGCGGTTCGCCGCGCAAGATTGCGGTCGACGCGCTGCTGGTTTCGGCCGGCTGGACGCCGTCCGTGCATCTGTTCTCGCAGTCGCGCGGCAAAGTGGCCTTCGATGCAGAAAGCCAACGTTTCCTGCCCGGCAACTATGCGCAGGACTGCCTTTCCGTCGGCGCCTGCAACGGCACCGACGACCTGCAGCGGACGATCGAGGAATCGCTTGCCGCCGGCGAACTGATGGCGCAGGCCACCGGCAATAGCGGCGGCGAGAAGATCGCGATTTCGGCTGAGCAGGCCTATGAGTGGACGGGTGGCATGATAGGCGCTGCCGAAGGTGCGGGTCCGAAGACCAACGCCAAGGCCTTCATCGACTTTCAGCACGATGTCTGCGCCAAGGATATCCGCCTTGCCGTGCGCGAAGGCATGCATTCGATCGAGCACATCAAGCGCTTCACGACCAACGGCATGGCCTCGGACCAGGGCAAGCTCTCCAATATGCATGGCCTGGCGATTGCCGCCGAAATGCTCGGCAAGGAAATCCCGCAGGTCGGGCTCACCACCTTCCGTGCGCCCTATACGCCTGTTACCTACGGCACGCTGATCGGCCATTCGCGCGGCGAGCTGTTCGATCCGACGCGCAAGACGCCGCTGCACGCCTGGGAAGAAGCACATGGTGCGGTCTTCGAGGATGTGGGCAACTGGAAGCGCGCCTGGTTCTATCCGCGCGCCGGCGAGAACATGCATCAGGCCGTTGCCCGCGAATGCCGGACAGCACGCGAGTCGGCAGGCATCTTCGACGCCTCGACACTCGGCAAGATCGAGGTGGTGGGGCCGGATGCGGCCGAATTCCTCAACCTGATCTACACCAATGCCTGGGACACGCTGAAGCCCGGCAAGGCCCGCTACGGCATCATGACCCGCGAAGACGGTTTCGTTTACGACGACGGCGTCGTCGGGCGACTGGCGGACGACCGTTTCCATGTGACGACGACGACGGGTGGCGCGCCGCGCGTGCTGCACCATATGGAAGATTACCTGCAGACCGAATTCCCGCACATGAAGGTGTGGCTGACCTCCGTCACCGAACAATGGGCAGTGATCGCGGTGCAGGGGCCGAAGGCGCGCGAGATCGTCGAGCCTCTCGTCGAGGGGCTGGACCTTTCGAACGAGGCCTTCCCGCATATGAGCGTTGCCGAGTGCACGGTCTGCGGCGTGCCGGCGCGGCTCTTCCGCGTCTCCTTCACCGGCGAAATTGGCTTCGAAATCAATGTACCGGCCGATTACGGCCAGTCGGTGCTCGAAGCGATCTGGGCCAATGCCGAGCCGCTCGGCGCCTGCGTTTACGGCACGGAGACGATGCACGTCCTTCGCGCCGAGAAGGGTTACATCATCGTCGGACAGGATACCGATGGGACCGTGACCCCTGATGACGCCGGGCTTTCCTGGGCGGTTTCGAAGAAGAAGAAGGATTTCGTCGGCATCCGCGGCCTGAGGCGGCCTGATCTCGTCAAGGACGGGCGCAAGCAGCTTGTCGGTCTCGCCACCAAGGATCCGAAACAGGTGCTCGAAGAAGGCGCGCAGATCGTTGCGAACCCGAACGAGCCGAAGCCGATGACCATGCTCGGCCACGTCACATCGGCCTATTGGTCGGAAAACTGCGGCAGGTCGATCGCCTTCGCGCTGGTCGCCGGCGGCCGGGCGCGGATGGGCGATACACTTTATGTGCCGATGCCGGACCGGACGATCGCCGTTGAGGTGACGGATCTGGTATTCTTTGACAAGGAAGGGGGCCGCATCCATGGCTGACGTCGCAATTCGCAAGCCGGTGCTTGCCGGCCGTCTCGGCGGCTCCGCAACGGTACGCCTGACGATCGCACCGGTCGCAAGCAGGGTAGCGTTGCGCGCGCCGGCGGAATCGCTGGCAGCGCTGTCCGCCGCTCTCGGTCTGTCCGTGCCGACCACCCCGAAGACATCCAGCCGGGCCGGTGCGCGATCGGTGCTCTGGATCGGACCGGACGAATGGCTTGTCATCGACGAGGCCGGCGCGGATCTGATGGCCGTTCTTTCCGGCGTCGGCGCCGTGCACTCGGCGACCGACGTTTCTCACCGCAATGTCGCGATCATCGTCTCGGGACCGGGCGCGGAAACGACAATTTCCGCCGGCTGCCCGCAGGATCTGTCGCTTTCTTCGTTCCCGGTCGGGGCTGCATCGCGCACGATCTTCGGCAAGGCGGAGATCGTGATTCTCCGCACGGATGAAGAGACGTTCCGGGTGGAGTGCTGGCGGTCGTTTTCGGATTTCGTCTTCGGGCTGCTGAACGAGGCGGCTCACGACGCCGGGCATTGAGGCTGGGTCATCCTGAGCGGTTGTTGAGGGATAGCTAACCCGGAAAGGCTCCAAATGCTGCACCATGCTTCTCTCGGCGTTTCCGATATCGAGCGGTCGGCGGCATTTTACGATGCCGCCCTTGGCGCGCTCGGTTATGTCAGGGTCTGGGATGACATCAGGCCGGGGCAGACGGAACAGGCGGTCGGCTACGGCCTTGCCGGCGGCGGAGACAAGCTGGCGATCAAACATCGGCCGGATGGCCAGCGCCCGGCCGGCCCGGGTTTTCATCTGGCCTTTGCCGCGCCGAGCCGACAGGCGGTCGATCAGTTCCATGCCGCGGCAATCGCACATGGCGGCGATGACAATGGTGGTCCAGGCTTACGCCCTCACTACGGCGAACACTATTATGCGGCGTTCGTGATGGATCCGGACGGGCACGCACTCGAAGCCGTCTGCAAGTCGGTCGAGTAGCAAGCGGCGTTTTGCTCAAACGTCCTCGGGACGATCCTTCGGGTCGAATTGGATGATGGTGATCCATCTTGCCGTCAGCGCCGGCTTCTTCTCGTTTTCGATCTCGATCGAAGCGTCATAGGTGGTCATCAGCATGCCGCCGCCGCGAAAGCGGGCGTCGGCGAGCAGGAAGCGGCCGCGGACGCGGGCGCCGCTCTTGACCGGCGTCATGAAGCGGACGCGATCGAAGCCGTAATTGATGCCCATGGTCTGCTCACGCACTCTGGGCAGGCAGTTGTAGTTCATCGCCGACAGCAGAGACAGCGTCAGGAAGCCATGGGCGATGGTGCCGCCGAAGGGGCTCTCGACCGCGGCGCGCTCGGGATCGACATGAATGAACTGATGGTCGCCGGTCGCCGACGCGAAAGCGTCGATCATCGTCTGGTCGACGGTGATCCAGTCCGAAAGGCCTGTTTCCATACCAATCAGTCCCCGCACGTCGGAGAGTGAAATTTCCGTGACCATGAATTCCTCGTGAAATAGGCCGCCGGCCAAAGCCTTATCGTGCATTTATGACGATTGCGACAAGGATTTGCGGGAGGAGGGGGAGGCGGTCATTTTTCTGCAAAAAAGGCGACGGAGCGTGGCTCGACGGTTACGCGGGCGCCGGCTTTTTTCGCCCCCTCCGGCGTCAGTTGGCGCCAGCCCGGTTCGCCCTCGCAAGGCAGCGTAAAGAGCTGACGGCTCTCCGAGCGATTGAAGAGCACGGCAAGCCGGGTCTGCCTGCCGCGCAGCGAGCTGTCACCAGTCGCAAGCAGCATGCCGAGGGTGGAGAGCGACGGCGTCTCCCATTCGGCAACAGTCATCGGTTCGCCCGAAAGCGAGATCCATTCGACATCGCCGTTGCCGGACAGGAAACCCGTTTCGGAAAAGACCGTGAAGCGGCGGCGCAGTCCTGCGACGAAGGCGGTATGGGCGACAAGATCCTCGTCCAATGCCTTCCAATCCAGCCAGGTGATCTCGTTGTCCTGGCAATAGGCGTTGTTGTTGCCGTGCTGGCTGCGGCCGCCCTCGTCGCCTGCCGTCAGCATGATGCTGCCGCGGGTGGCAAAGAGCGTCGATATCAGCGCCATCACATCGTCCCGGCGGCGCTTGCGGATCGAGGGATAGACGGTTTCCCCCTCGACGCCATTGTTCCAGGAATGGTTCTCGTTGTGGCCGTCACGATTGTGCTCGCCATTGGCGTCATTGTGCTTGCCGGCGTAGGAGACGAGATCGGTCAGCGTGAAGCCGTCATGGGCGGCAAGGAAATTGACGCTGCGCGTCTCTGTGCCCCCGCTGCGGGAGAAGATGTCGGAGGAGCCCGCAAGTGCGGTTGCGAGCGAACCGGTCTTCCAGTCGTCGCCGCGCCAGTAGCAACGGAGATCGTCGCGAACCCGGTCGTTCCATTCCAGGAAGGGGCTGGGGAAATTGCCGAGCTGATAACCGCCCGGACCGATATCCCAGGGTTCGGCGATCATGATCCGGTCGGCAAGCATATCGTCGGAAAGGATCGCGGCAAGCGTCCCGCCGTCGCGCTCGAAGCCTGTCGCGGTGCGGCCGAGCACGGGGGCAAGATCGAAGCGAAAACCGTCGACGCCGGCGTTCAGCACGAAATGGCGCAGGCTGTCGATGACGAGACGTCGGACCTGAGGATGATCGCAGGCGAGCGTGTTGCCGGTGCCGGTGTCGTTGACCAGTTCGCCCGGCCCATTCTGAGCGTGGCGGTAATAATGCAGGTTGTCGAGGCCGCGCAGCGACAGTGTCGTCCCGTAACGGTCGCTCTCGCCGGTATGGTTGAAGACCAGGTCGAGGATGACGGCGATGCCTTCGGCATGGAGGGCTGCGACCGTCTCGCGCAATTCCCTAATGCCGCCGGGGACGATCCGGGGATCGAGCGCCATGAAGGCGACGGGATTGTAGCCCCAGCCGTTGGTGAGGCCGAGCGGCGGCAGATGGCGTTCGTCGATCCAGGCGGTGATCGGCATCAGTTCGACGGCATCGACACCGATCCGCTTCAGATGCGCGATGACGGAGGGATGGGCAAGGGCTGCGACCGTGCCGCGCTCAGCCTCCGGCACATCGGGATGGAGCATGGTGAAGGGCCGCACCGCCACTTCATAAATAAAGCAGCCGGGTTTGAAGAGCGGCTTGCCGATTGCGGCTGGGCTATCGGTGGTGACGATCGCCTTCGGCATCAGATCCTGGCTATCCTCGCCATAGATGCCGAGGCGGGGATCGTAGCGGAACGGCCGGTCGATCTCCTTGGCGTAGGGGTCGATCAGCAGCTTGGAGGGATCGAACCAGAGGCCGTTGTCAGGCGCGTAAATCCCGTCGGCGCGATAGCCGTAGCGAGCCCCCTGTTTCAGTCCGTCGACGAAGAGACGATGGGTGTGGTTGCTGTCGCGCGCCATCGGCAGGCGCGCGAATTCCCTGTTGCCGTGATCATCGAAGAGGCAGAGCTCAATCTGTGCGGCATCATGCGACCACACCGCAAATTCGACGCCGGTCTCGAAGACGATCGCGCCGCCTTGCGCCGAACTCTTTCCCCGCATAGTCCCCCCGGATCAGGTGATCACGGTTGGCGTATCGCGTCCCGTGCGTTCCCGAATGCTGGCAATGCTTTCGGCGGCCGCGATCAAATCCGCGAGCGCTTCCTGCGTTTCGATGTTGTGGCGAGTCGAGTCCGGCTCGTAGCGTTCGATATAGACGCGCAAGGTTGCGCCAGACGTGCCGGTACCGGACAGGCGGAAGACGACGCGGGAGCCGCCTTCGAAGAGGATGCGGATGCCCTGATGCTCGCTCACCGATTTGTCGATCGGATCGTGATAAGCGAAGTCGTCGGCCTTTTCGACCTTCAGGCTGCCGAAGCTCTTGCCGGGCAGGCTGGAAAGCTGGCTGCGAAGATTGTCCACCAGGCCGTTCGCCGCATCGGTGTCGAGGCCTTCGTAATCGTGGCGCGAATAATAGTTGCGGCCATAGGTCTGCCAGTGCTGGGTGACGATATCGACGACGCTCTCGCCGCGCACGGCAAGAATGTTGAGCCACAGCAGCACCGCCCAGAGGCCGTCCTTTTCGCGGACGTGACTGGAGCCGGTGCCGGAGCTTTCTTCGCCGCAGATCGTCGCCATGCCGGCGTCGAGCAGGTTGCCGAAGAATTTCCAGCCGGTCGGCGTCTCGTACATGCCGATGCCGCGCTTTTCGGCGACGCGGTCGGCTGCCCCCGATGTCGGCATCGAACGGGCAATGCCGGCGAGACCACCGGAATAGCCGGGGGCGAGATTGGCGTTGGCGGCGAGGATCGCCAGACTGTCGGAGGGGGTGACGAAAATGTCGCGGCCGATGATCAGGTTGCGGTCGCCGTCGCCGTCGGAAGCGGCGCCGAAATCGGGCGCGTCATCGCCCATCATCTCATCGAAGAGTTCCTTGCAGTGAACCGGGTTCGGATCGGGATGATGCCCGCCGAAATCGGGCAGCGGCATGAAGTTGCGCACCGAGCCCAAGGGAGCGCCGAGACGATTTTCGAAGATTTCCTTGGCATAGGGACCGGTGACGGCGCTCATCCCGTCGAAAGCGATGCGGAAGCCGAGGCTGATCAGATTGCGGATGGCGCCGAAATCGAACAGTTCCTCCATCAGTGCGGCATAGTCCTCGACCGGGTCGATGACCGAGAGGATCATGCCGCCGGGAAGCTCGTCCTTGCCGATGCGGTCGAGATTGACGTCGGCGAAATCGGCGATCTTATAGCTGTCGATCGTCTTCGAGCGCGCATAGATCGCGTCGGTGATCTTCTCCGGGGCCGGGCCGCCATTGTTGATGTTGTATTTGATGCCGAAATCTTCGGTGGGGCCGCCGGGATTATGGCTGGCCGATAGAATGATGCCGCCGAAAGCCTTGTATTTGCGGATGATGTGCGAGGCGGCCGGCGTCGACAGGATACCGCCCTTGCCGACCATGACCTTGCCGAAGCCGTTGGCGGCGGCCATCTTGATCGCCTTCTGGATAACCTCGCGATTGTAGTAGCGTCCGTCGCCGCCGATGACGAGGCACTTGCCCTGATAACCTTCCAGCGAATCGAAGATCGACTGGATGAAATTCTCCGCATAATTCGGCTGCTGGAAGACCGGAACCTTCTTGCGCAGTCCCGACGTGCCGGGTTTCTGGTCCAGATAGGGCGTGGTGGGTACGGACTTGTTCATTTTAGTTCACATGCCTTTCGAGACGAGGCTTGAATAGAGGGCAGCGTAGCGTTCGGCGCTCTTCTCCCAGGAGACATCCGATTTCATGCCTTGCTTTTGCAATTGGGTCCAGAGTTTTCGGTCCGCGTAAAAATGCATCGCACGGCGGATTGCCTGTAGCATGCCGGTTTCCGTCACGGGTGAGAATTGTATGCCGGTTGCCACTTTCGCCGCAAGTGCGGCATGATTGGCGTCGATCACCGTGTCGTTCAGCCCGCCGGTGCGGGCGACGATCGGCACACAGCCGTAACGCAGGCCGTAAAGCTGGGTCAGGCCGCAGGGTTCGAAGCGCGAGGGGATGATAATCGCGTCGCAGCCGGCCTGCATCAGATGCGACATCGGTTCGTTATAGCCGATCGAGACGCCGATACGGCCGGGATGGCGGCTGGCGGAGGCAAGCAGGGCGCCTTCGAGCGCCGCTTCGCCGGAGCCGAGCACGACGAGTTTGCCGCCCATGGCGACGATTTCGTCGGCGACGTTGGCGACGATATCCATGCCCTTCTGCCAGGTGAGACGGCTGATGACGCAGAAGATCGGGGCGTCGTCATTGTCGAGACGGAAGAATTCGGCAATCGAGCGCCGGTTCTCCTCACGGTTCTTCAGCGTCGTCGGGCCATAATGGGTGTGGACGACAGGATCGGTCGCCGGGTTCCAGATATCGGTGTCGATGCCGTTGACGATGCCGTGAAGATCATCGATGCGGCTGGCGATGACACCGTCGAGCCCCATGCCGAACTCCGGCGTCAGGATCTCGTCGGCATAGGTGGGGCTCACCGTGGTGATTGCGTGGGCGGTCTTCAGGCCGCCCTTGAGGAAGCCGACAGTGCCGTAATATTCGATGCTTTCGGTGGCGAAGGCATGAGCGGGCAGCCGCAGGCCGGGAAAGATCTCCGAACCGAACTGGCCCTGGAAAGCGATGTTGTGGATGGTCAGCACGCTCGGCAGTTCCGGCGTCGGATAGTAACGCATATAGACCGAGGTCAGCGCCGCCTGCCAGTCGTGGGTGTGGACGAGATCCGGCCGCCAGCCGGGCAGCAGCCCGGCAGCGATCTCGGAGGCGGCGAGCGACAGAGCGGCGAAACGCCGCCAGTTGTCGGGATAATCCTTGCCGAGCGGATCGAGATAGGGGCCGCCCGGCCTGTCGTAATAGGCCGGCGCATCGAGGACGAGCAGATCGAGGCCCTCGTGCTCAACCTCCAGCACGGTTGCCTTCTCGCCGAGCAGGTCGGGGAATTCCAGCCTGACGACGGGGTCGCGAATGACCTTCATGACGGCGGGATAGCCGGGCAGGAGGGTCTTGGTTTCGACCCCGAAGGCTTTCAGAGCAATCGGCAGGGCGCCTGACACATCGGCCAGGCCCCCTGTCTTGATCAAAGGGAAGACTTCGGACGAAACCGAAAGAACTTTCATAAGTCAGATATCCAGCTTGTCGATCATCGGTTGGGTGATCAGGCAGATGCCGCTTTCCGTCCGCCGGAAGCGTTTGGCGTCGAGTTCGGCATCCTCGCCGACAACAAGGCCTTCCGGAATGACGACGCCATGGTCGATCACCACATTCTTGAGCTGCGCACGCCGCCCGATCTTCACGTTCGGCAGGATGACCGCGCCTTCCAATTTGGAGAAAGAGTTGGCCCTGACACCGGTAAAGAGCAGGCTGTTGTTGAGGCTGGCGCCCGAGATGATGCAGTCGCCCGACACGACGGAGGAGGTGGCCGAGCCGCGGCGATCCTCGTCGTCATGGACGAATTTCGCCGGTGGGGTGATCTCTGCATAGGTCCAGATCGGCCAGGATTTGTCGTAGATGTCGAGCTCCGGCACGATTGCCGTCAGGTCGATATTGGCCTGCCAATAGGCGTCGATCGTGCCGACGTCGCGCCAGTAGGGTTCGTGCTCGAAATCGGAACGGACGCAGGACTTGGCGAAGCGGTGGGCGACCGCCTTACCGTGCTGGACGATATAGGGGATGATGTCCTTGCCGAAGTCGCGGCTCGAGCTCGGGTCGGCGGCGTCGCGGCGCAGCGCGTCGAGCAGGAATTTGGTGTGGAAGACGTAGATGCCCATCGAGGCGAGGGCAAAATCCGGCTTGTCGGGAATGGGCGGCGGATCGGCCGGCTTCTCGACGAAGGCGATGATCTCGTCCTTGTCGTTGACATGCATGACGCCGAAGCCTGTCGCCTCCATGCGCGGCACTTCCAGGCAGCCGATAGTGACGTCGGCGCCGGAATCGACGTGCTGCTGCAGCATCCATTCATAGTCCATCTTGTAGACGTGGTCGCCGGCGAGAATGACCATGTATTCGACACCGTAATCCTCGATGATGTCGATGTTCTGATAGACGGCGTCGGCGGTGCCTTCATACCATTGCGTCTCGGAGACACGTTGGCTGGCCGGCAGGATGTCGAAGCTCTCGTTGCGCTCGGGGCGGAAGAAGTTCCAGCCGCGCTGCATGTGGCGGATCAGCGAATGCGCCTTGTATTGCGTGGCAACGCCGATGCGGCGAATGCCGGAGTTCAGGGCGTTCGACAGGGCGAAATCGATGATGCGGGCCTTGCCGCCGAAATAGACGGCGGGCTTTGCACGCCGGTCGGTGAGTTCCTTGAGACGGCTCCCCCTGCCGCCCGCCAGAACATATGCCATTGCATCGCGGGCAAGTGGCTGAACGCGCTTTTCTACCATTTTCTCCTCCCACCAGTCATTAATTTTCAGGTTCAAGCATGATTGTCGCCAAGGGCGGCAGGGTAATCGAGCAGGTGATGTTGCCGCCGGCATCGACGGCCTGCACGCGCCCGCCATTGCCCTTACCGCTGCCGCCGTAGATGTCGGCATCGGTGTTCAGTATTTCCCGCCAGCGGCCTGCGAAGGGCAGGCGGATCATGTAGTTCTCGCGGTAGACGGGGGTGAAATTGGTGATGACGGCGATCGGCTTCTGGCCCGGCGCCTTGCGCAGCCAGGCAAAGACGGAGTTCTGGTGGTCGTCGGCGACGAGCCATTCGAAACCTTCGCCCTCGCAGTCCCGCTCATGCAGTGCCGGCTTGCTGCGATAGGTGAAATTGAGATCGCGCACCAGGCGGCGCATGCCCTCGTGCATGCGGTATTGAAGCAGGTTCCAATCGAGCGACTTTGCCTCGCTCCACTCGCTCCACTGAGCGAATTCCTGGCCCATGAACAGCAGCTTCTTGCCGGGATAGCCCCACATATAAGCGTAGTAGGCGCGCAGATTGGCGAATTTCTGCCAGTCGTCGCCCGGCATCTTGGCGATCAGCGAGCCTTTGCCATGGACAACCTCGTCATGCGAGAGCGGCAGCACGAAATTTTCCGAATAGGCGTAGAGCAGGCCGAAGGTAAGTTCGTTGTGATGGTGCCCGCGATATATGGGATCGCGGCTCATGTAGCTCAGCGTGTCGTGCATGAAGCCCATGTTCCACTTGAAGCCGAAGCCGAGGCCGCCTTCATGCACGGGTTGCGAGACCTTCGGCCAGGACGTCGATTCCTCGGCGATGGTCATGACGTTGGAATGCTGGCCGTAGATGCGGATGTTGAGATCCTGCAGAAAGCGGACCGCTTCGAGGTTTTCGTTGCCGCCATATTCGTTCGGGATCCACTCGCCGTGCTTGCGGGAATAATCGAGATAGAGCATCGAGGCGACGGCATCGACGCGCAGACCGTCGAGATGGAATTTCTCGGCCCAGTAGAGTGCGTTGTTGACGAGATAGGAAACGACCTCGGTGCGGCCGAAATTGTAGATCGCCGTACTCCAGTCGGGGTGGAAGCCTTTGCGCGGGTCTTCGTGCTCGTAGAGTGCCGTGCCGTCGAACCAGCCGAGGCCGTGCTCGTCGGTCGGGAAATGCGCCGGCACCCAGTCGAGGATGACGCCGATGCCGACCTTGTGGCAGCCGTTGACGAAACGGGCGAAACCTTCCGGCTCGCCGAAACGGGCGGTCGGCGCGTAAAGGCCGGTCGTCTGGTAACCCCAGGAAGGATCATAGGGGTGCTCTGTGATCGGCAGGAATTCGATATGGGTAAAACCCATGTCGGCGCAATAGGGGATGAGGCTGGAGGCAAGCTCGTCCCAGGAAAGCATCGTGCCGTCCTGCCGTCGCTGCCATGAGGCGGCATGCACCTCGTAGATCGAGATCGGCTGGCGGCGCTTGTCGGCCTCGCGCCAGTGCTTCAGATGGGCTTCGTCTTCCCACTCCTGCTCCAGCTCGGCGGCGGTAATGGAGGCGGTTTTCGGCCGCAGTTCGCTGCGGCGGGCGAAGGGGTCGGCCTTCAGCGGCAGCAGCACGCCGTCCTGGCCGCGGATTTCGAACTTGTAGGCAACGCCGATCGGGACATCGGGAGCAAAGATCTCCCAGATGCCGCTATCGGCGCGGAAGCGCATGACGTGGCGGCGACCGTCCCAATTGTTGAAATCGCCGACGACGGAGACGCGTTGCGCATTCGGGGCCCAGACGGCGAAATGGATGCCCTGGGCGCCGTCATGCTTGATGAGGTGGGCGCCCATCTTGTCGAACAGGCGCAGATGCGAGCCCTGCCGGGCAAAATAATCATCCATCGGCCCGAGCACCGGACCGAAGCTGTACGGATCGGTGACGGCCCATTCGGCATCGCCGCGCCGGGCGCGGTAACGCACCGGCTGGAGCTTGGTCAGGGAAACCGGGCCGGCGAAAAAGCCATCGGTGTGAAGTGGCTTGAGTTCGCCGATGACGCCGCCGTCGAGCGTCATGGCGGTCACTTCCTCCGCGCCCGGAATGAAACACCGGGCGACGAAGGTGTCGCCTGTCTGGTGCACACCCAGCACGGCAAAGGGATTGGAATGCGATCCGGCAAGGATCGCTGCGATTTCATCTGCCGAAATTTCCCAGGAAAGCTTTACTTCAGGGACGGTTTTCGGCGTTTTCATCCGGCTCTCCAGATTTCGTCTGCATATTGCCTGATCGTCCGGTCGGAAGAGAACCAGCCCATCCGCGCCGTGTTGTTGATCGTCTTGGTGTACCAGGCGGACTGGTTGGTCCAGATCTGATCGACTTCGCGCTGCGCCTGGGCATAGGCGTCGAAATCGGCAGCGACCATGAACCAGTCGTGGGAGTAGATGCCGTCGATCAGCGCCGTGTAGCGGTTGCGGTCATCGGGGGAGAAAACGCCGGAACCGATGGCCGAAAGCGCCTGGGCGAGTTCGCGCGATCCCTCGATGATGGCGCGGGGATTGTGGCCGTCGCTGCGGACCTTCGCGACCTCGTCGGCTCTGAGGCCGAAGATGACGATATTGTCCTCGCCGACATTGTCGCGCATCTCGACATTGGCGCCGTCGAGTGTGCCGATCGTCAAGGCGCCGTTAAGGCCGAACTTCATGTTACCGGTGCCGGATGCTTCCATGCCGGCGGTAGAGATCTGCTCGGAGAGGTCGGCGGCCGGAACCATGACTTCGGCGAGCGAGACATTGTAATTCGGCACGAAGACGACCTTCAGCAGGCCGCGCACCGACGGGTCGTTGTTGATCGTGCGGGCGACGTCGTTGATCAGCTTGATGATCAGCTTGGCGTTGTAGTAGCTCGGTGCCGCCTTGCCGGCGAAGAGTTTCACGCGCGGCACCCAGTCGAGCTCCGGATGCGAGCGGATCTGGTCGTAGAGCGCGACGGCTTCGATGATGTTCAGAAGCTGGCGCTTGTATTCGTGGATGCGCTTGATCTGGATGTCGAACATTGCCGACGGATCGAGCTTCACGCCCATGCGGCTGGCGACGAGATTGGAGAGCGCCACCTTGTTGGCGCGCTTCACCGCCGCAAACTTCTGCTGGAAGGTCGGGTCGGAGGCGAACTTGTCGAGCGGCGTCAGCTTCTCGGCATCGTCAAGGAATTCGTCGCCGATCGCCTCGCGGATCAGGCCGGTGAGACCGGGATTGCACTGCTGCAGCCAGCGGCGCGGCGTGATGCCGTTGGTCTTGTTGTTGATGCGGTCGGGATAGAGCTTGTGCAGGTCGGCGAAGACCGTGACCTTCATCAGTTCGGTGTGCAGCGCCGAGACGCCGTTGATCGAATGCGAACCGATGAAGGCGAGGTTGCCCATGCGCACGCGGCGGTCGCCGCTTTCCTCGATCAGCGAGATCGAGCGGATTTCGCTGTCGGAGAAGTTTTTGCCCTTGCGGGCTTCGAGCAGGATCTTGGCGTTGATCGCGTAGACGATCTGCATGTGGCGCGGCAGCAGCCGCTCGAACAGCGGAACCGGCCAGCTTTCCAGCGCTTCGGGCAGAAGCGTATGGTTGGTGTAGGAGAAGGTGCGGCGGGTGATATCCCAGGCCTGATCGAAATCCATGCCGTGCACGTCGCAGAGCAAGCGCACGAGTTCGGCGACCGAAACCGCGGGATGGGTATCGTTGAGCTGGATCGCCACCTTATCCGGCAGCGAAGTGAAATCGTCATATTGCTGCAGATGGCGGCGCAGGATGTCCTGCAGCGAGGCCGACGAGAAGAAGAATTCCTGGCGCAGACGCAGTTCCTGACCGGCAGGCGTCGCGTCGGCAGGATAGAGAACCCGAGTCAGGCTTTCGGCCTTGTTGCTTTCGCGCAGCGCGCCGATATGGTCGCCGGCATTGAAAGCATCGAGCAGGATCGGATCGATCGGTTGCGCCGACCAGAGGCGCAGCGTGTTGACGCGCTTGCCGCGCCAGCCGACGGCCGGCGTATCGAAGGCGGCGGCAATGACGCGTTCGGCCGGCTTCCAGACGTAGCGCGGCTGATCGTCGTGGGTGGTGATGAATTCGACGGCACCGCCGAAGCCGATTTCATAGGAACTCTCGCGGCGCTCGAATTCCCAGGGATTGCCGTGAGCGAGCCAGTTCTCGGGCAGTTCCACCTGCCAGCCGTCGGCCATCTGCTGGCGGAAGAGGCCGTGGACGTAGCGGATGCCGTAGCCATAGGCCGGAACGTCGACCGTGGCCATGCTTTCCATGAAACAGGCGGCCAGCCGACCGAGACCGCCGTTGCCGAGCGCGGCGTCCGGCTCCAGGCCGGCGATGACGTTGACGTCGACGCCGAGCGAGGCAAGCGCATCCCGCACCTCTTCCATCAGCCCGAGGTTCGAGACGGCATCGCGCATCAGGCGGCCGATCAGGAATTCGAGGGAAAGATAATAAACTCGCTTGGCGCCGGTTGCATAAACTTCGCGGGTGGAGGCCATCCACCGATCGATGATGCGGTCGCGGACCACCAGGATCGTCGCCGTCAGCCAGTCATGCGGTTTTGCCACCTTGGCATCCTTGCCGATGCGGTAGGTCAGACGTTCGATGATTTCTTCGGCGAGAATTTCCGGCTTTGAGCTGCGCGGGGCGGGGGAGGGAATAACTGGCTTGGAAACGGTATTCATGGTCAGATCTCGCCAATTTTAATTTGGTTTCAGGCTATTAAGCCTGATCTAATCGATTTGTCGCTTGTCTCAGCGACAGTTTATGCATCGTTAGGAAGCACTTGCAACAAGGGATTTGGACAAACGAAAAATTTGCGAAACCTTCATATTCCGTGGGTTCGAGGGGATTGATTTCAATCGCTTTTCCCGATCAGATGGGTGGGACAGCGATAACGAAAAGCCGCGCCGGTTTGTTCCGGCGCGGCTTTTTCGTTGGGCTTTTCGCCTGATGTATCGTCAGTTCGTCAGGCGCGTCACCTGTGCGGCGCTCTTTGCTCCGATCGCCTCAAAGGCGGCAAGGAGGTCTTCCATTTTTTCCGCCTGGAAATAATGGGAGTCGTCGGAGGCGCAATAATGCAGCAGCGCCTGTCCGCCTGCGGGTGCCATAAAGGCAATCGTATAGATTTCGATGCCCTTCGATTTCGCGTCGTCGCATGTCTTCTTCGTCGCTGTGTCATAGGAACGGCCGCCGCTGCTATCATTGTTGTTGTCGCCGTCCGTCATGAAGACGATGTACTTCTTGGGTATTTGCCCGGTCTTGAGCTTATGAGCAGCGTCCTCGGCGTCATTGCCCGCGGCGTTCTTGGCGGTGAGGGACGTATAAGCCGTGTTCACGGCGCCGCTTGAATTCGTGCCGCCTCCCGACTGGAGCGCGTTGACGTAGCTCGTGACAGCTGCAGTTCCCCAGGCGAGACTGCTGGCCGGGTATTCAACGATATCGTAGGATACCGCGCCTGTGCGCACATATTCGGCACTGGGATCCACGCTGTCGAGCTGACCGAAGAGTTTGCCAGCGGCGAGCTTCAGTGCTTCTATCTTTGTGTAATAACGCGTACGCGTGCCGGTGCACGTGTCGTAGATTGTCTTGCCCTTTTTGTTGGGGTGAGGGTTGCAGTCATAGGTAAACGGTTCCGTCGTGAGGGTGGTGGTAGGATCTCCCATCGACCCCGACTTATCGAGTGCGAGGAACATGGAGATCGAACCTTGGGCCTGTGAGTGACCGCCGACCGACGTGCTGGAGGTCGAAAGGTGCTGCGTCGTAAAGCCGATCGCCTGCATGAGCGGATTGACCGAGAGGTTGTAACCCGGCGAAACCGTTACCTGGTAGGATGTCGATTTGCCCGACGTCGTCGTCTGCACGTTAACGCCTGTCGCGTTCTTGATGTCGACGCCGCTCTGAAGATAGTTCGCCATCTGCCCGGCCACGTAATTCCGCGCGAAGGCTTCGGCCTGTGACGTTTGGAGCGTGCCGTTTGCCAGGGCGGTCGCGGTTGCGAGCGCGGCCGAATCGGCCGCTTCCTGGAGTTGCTGTTTGGAGAGCAACATGTCGCCCACCTGGACCGCCATGCCGGCGACACCGAGGAGGACGGGCATCATGATCGCCGTCATGATGCCGAAATTGCCGCCACGGTCGCTCAACATGCGACGCAGGCAGGGATGCAAGAAGGAGGTGCGCATCATGTTCACCCGAAATGGACCCTGTGGGTTACATTAGGCATCGCTACTTCTTTACGCCGTCCTTACGGCGTCCATTCAATTCTAACGAATCGGCGGATTTTTCCAGTTTTGGGATTATTTCAGCGGGATCACATCGACCGCTTGGACAGCGCGCTGGCCGCCATAGCTTTTCAATACGCCGATCACGGGAACGACGTCGGAATAGTCCCGGCCATAGGCGACGACGATGTGGTCCATGCCGGCTGATATGTCGTTGGTCGGGTCGAGTTCGATCCAGCCGATTGTCTCGCCGCACCAGATCCTGACCCAGGCGTGCATGGCATCTGCCCCTTCCAGCCGCTCCTTGCCGGGCGGCGGGATGGTGCGCAGGAAACCGGAGACGTAGCCGGCCGGAATGCCGAGGCTTCTGAGCGCCAGGATCATGATGTGGGTGAAATCCTGACAGACGCCGCGCTTCAGCCTGAACGCTTCGAGCGGCGTCGTGTCGACCGTCGTCGCTTCGGGGTCGTAGGTGAAATCCTTGTTGATGCGGGCGCAGAGTGCATGGGCGATCCGCATCGCCGTCAGGCCAGGCATGGCGCAGCTTCGCGCATAGTCGCTGATCTCACGCGCCTGCGTCAGGCGCGGGCTGTCGCCGAGGAAATGGTGCGGCGAATCCGGCGCCAGCGACCAGATGCCTGCTATCTCTTCCGGCAGATCGGCAAGCAGCGGCGAGAAATCGGCGGCGATCGGCTGGCTTTCCACCTGCACGCGGGCCTGCATGCGAATGTCGAGCGTCTCGTGCGGCGCGCGCACCATGAAGGAGGTGGCTGGATGATCGAAGAAATCGACGAAATGCGATTGCTCGTCCGGCGTCGGCGAGATGGTGATCGAGCCGGCGACCAGGCGCTGCCGATTGGTCAACGACAGCGGCATGAGGCGCATGATGTGACGGGCGCCGGAGGCCGGCACGTCGTAGCTGTAACCCATGCGGAGAGAAAGGTCGTAGAGCATCGACGTCACCCGAGATAGGTCTGGGCGAGCAGATCGGAAAGCTGTTCCAATTCGCGTTCGAGCCGTTGATAGACTTCGACCCCCATGCCCTCCGGCGTCATCACCGCCAGGCCGGAATGGAGCCGCATCGCCTCGCGGTAGAAGGGCGACATCTGGCCGTTGATCAGCGCATTCGGCAATTGCTCGACCTCGTGATGGATCTCGTTCACCTGGAAGAGAACCGAGCGAGGATTGAGCGGGTCGAGCGCCAGCAGGTCGGTGACGGTCAGCCGCGCCGTGTTGACGTTGTAGCGGCGGCGGTGGGTCATGACGCTGTCGCCGATCTCCAGCAGCATGTCGAGCGCCCCGTCGGGCGCTTCCGGGCCGGACATGTGGCCGAGCAGCCGGGTCATGTGCAGGCCGCGCTCGATGTAGCGGCCGAGCGAGAGGAAGCGCCAGCCCATGAAGCGGTACATGTTTTCGTGCACCAGGCCGGCAAAGCCCGCGAGCTTGCGCAGCAGGATCGTCATCGCATGGCTGGCATCATCACCGGCAGTGACGCTGACGCGGAAGCGGCGGGCGGTCTTGGCGAGATCGTTGAGCGCGAGCCAGCCGTCCGGCGAGAAACGGTCGCGAATATTGCTCGCCGAATAAACGGCGCTGTCGATGTTGCGCAGCAGCCTTTCCGGCACGGGTTCGGCAGTATCGATATCGACGGCCGCCAGATATTCGGAGACGTCGGCGAGCAGCGGCTGGCTCGGATCGGCGGCTTCGGCATAACGCGCATGCCAGGCACGCAAGATGCGCAACGCCCCTTCGGCACGCTCGATATAGCGGCCGAGCCAGAACAGGTTGTCGGCCGCCCGGCTCGGCAGGCTGCCCGGCATGTTGCGGGTGAAGCTGCCCTCGGCCGGCAGCAGCGTGTGGCGCTCGACCGGCTTGTCGCTGACGATCCAGACGTCGGCGGCCGCTCCGCCCGACTGCATGGCGATCGCCGCAACATCGGCACCGGAGCCGATGCGGGCAAAACCGCCGGGCATGATCTGCCAGCCGTTCGCCGTGCGGGCGGCAAAGACGCGCAGCGACATCGGCCGCGGCACCAGCTTGCCGTCCACCCAGGCGGGCGTCGTCGACAGCGTCACGACCTCTTGTCCCACCAGTTTCGGGCCGTCGGAACTCAGCCAATCGGTAATGGAATCCTTGGCGGTCGCGCGCAGCGACGCGCCAAGCACGGATTCGCCGTTGTCGTCGAAGAAGGGGGCGCGGGAATAGGCCGGGCCGATCACCATCTTCTCGATATTCTTTGCGACGTGCTCGCGCTCTTCCTTCTGGCCGCACCACCAGGTGGCAATCGAGGGCAGTTGCAGATCCTGGCCCAGGAGACGGCGACAGATGGTCGGCATGAAGGCCAGAAGCGCCCGGGTTTCGAGAACGCCGGTGCCGAGCGCATTGACGATGGTGACGCTTTCGGCGCGCAGCGCTTCGACGAGACCGGGCGTACCGATATGCGAATTCTGGTTCAGTTCCAGCGGGTCGGCAAAAGCCGAGTCGAGGCGGCGCCAGAGCACGCCGATCGGCTTCAGGCCGGCGACGGTGCGCACCATGACGCGGCCCTTGACGACGGTGAGGTCTTCGCCCTCGAGCAGCATGAAACCGAGATAACGGGCGATGTAGGCGTGCTCGTAATAGGTCTCGTTGGCCGGCCCCGGCGTCAGCACGGCGATACGATCGTCACCCGAATGTTTCATGCCCTGCAGCGCGTCGCGGAAGGCGCCGAAGAAGGAGGCGAGGCGATGGACGGGGGTTTCGGCATAGATATCCGAGAAGGCCCGGGTCGTGGCGACGCGGCTTTCCAGTGCAAAACCAGCGCCTGAGGGGGCCTGCGTCCGGTCGGCCAGCACCCACCAGTTGCCGTCGGGGCCGCGGCCGATTTCGAAGGCACAGAAATGCAGATAGTGGCCGGAGGCCGGCCGGATGCCGGTGAGCGGGCGCTGGAATTCGGGATTGGCGGCGATCAGCGCCGGCGGCAGCACCCCTTCTTCCACCAGCCGGTTATCGCCGTAGATATCGGCGACGATCGCCTCCAGCAGGTCGGCGCGCTGGACGAGGCCCGCCGACAGCGCCTGCCATTCGCGCTCGTCGATCAACACCGGGATATGAGAAATCGGCCAGGCGCGTTCGCCGGTGCCCTTGCTGCCGTAGGCGCGATAGAAGACGCCGGCATCCCTGAGATAACGGTCGGCGCGGGCGAAACGCTCCGCGAGGTCTTTTTCCGGCATTGCGCCGAGATGCGAGAGAAAACGCTGCCAGACAGGTCGGACGACGCCTTTGTTGTCGACCATCTCGTCGGCGATGCCGGGAAGCGGCGCATAGTCGAAGGCCGCATCCTTGCCGATGCGGTCCTCTGCCTCGCCCTTGCGCTCCACTGCCGGTCTCTTACCCATCAAACTCCAACTTCAACCTTCGGCCTTACCCCCCGGGGTCAAATCCCGGCCGGCCGCCTCAGGTCCAGCGTCAGCGGGAATTCAAGCGAACCCGTCTCGGCACGCGGGATATATCCGCCCGCCGTATGTCCCCAGGGCTCGAAGCGGGCGAGCCGCCTTGCTTCCGCCTCGTTGCCGTTGACCGGGAAGGTGTCATAGGTCCGGCCGCCCGGATGGGCAACATGATAGATGCAGCCGCCGATCGAACGCTTCGACCATGTATCATAAATGTCAAAAGTCAAAGGCGTGTTGACGGGCAGCACGGGATGCAGGCCGGAGGCCGGCTGCCACGCCTTGTAACGGACGCCGGCGACCGACACGCCTGACGTGCCGGTCGGCGTCAGCGGCAGCATACGGCCGTTGCAGGTGACGGTGTAGCGTCCGGTATTGCCGGTTTCGAACCGCACCTGCAGGCGCTCGACCGAGCTGTCGACATACCGCACCGTGCCCCCGATGGCGCCCTCTTCGCCCATGACATGCCAGGGCTCCAGCGCCTGGCGCAGTTCCAGCTTCGAGCCCTCGTATTCGACTTCGCCGCAGAAGGGGAAGCGGAATTCGAGCTGGGCCTTGAACCATTCCGGGCTGAGGTCGAAACCGTTTTGGCTGAGGTCGGCAAGCACGTCGAGGAAATCGGCCCAGACGAAATGCGGCAGCATGAAACGGTCGTGCAGGGTGGTGCCCCAGCGGACGAATTTACCGTCGACCGGATTGATCCAGAAACGGGCGATCAGCGCGCGTACCAGCAATTGCTGGGCAAGCGACATGCGCGCGTTCGGCGGCATTTCGAAGCCGCGGAACTCGATGAGACCTAACCGTCCGGTCGGGCCGTCGGGCGAAAACAGCTTGTCGATGCAGATTTCGGCACGGTGGGTGTTGCCGGTCACGTCGGTCAAGAGGTTGCGGAACAGGCGGTCGACGAGCCAGGGCAGCGGCGGCTGGCCGCGGCCGGGGGCTGCGATCTGCGCCATGGCGATTTCCAGTTCGTAGAGGCCGTCGTGACGCGCCTCGTCGATGCGCGGCGCCTGGCTGGTCGGGCCGATGAACAGGCCGGAGAAGAGGTAGGAGAGCGAGGGGTGGCGCTGCCAGTGGAGGACGACGCTCTTCAAGAGATCGGGACGGCGCAGGAAGGGGCTGTTGTTCGGATTGGCGCTGCCGACGACGACATGGTTGCCGCCGCCGGTGCCGGTATGGCGGCCGTCGATCATGAACTTGTCGGCGCCGAGCCGGGTGGCGCGCGCCTCCTCGTAGATCGCCGTGGTGATGTCCACGCATTCCTTCCAGTTGGAGGCCGGATGGATATTGACCTCGATAACGCCGGGATCCGGGGCGACGCGGATGACGTTGATGCGCTCATCCTGCGGCGGCGGATAACCTTCGATGTGGACGGGAAGCTTGAGTTCGGCGGCGGCGTTTTCGGCCGCGGCAATCAGCTCGAGATAGTCTTCGATACGTTCGACCGGCGGCATGAAGACGCAGAGCCTGCCGTCGCGCGGCTCGACCGACATGGCGGTGCGCACGGCGCCGCCGATGTCACCGAGCGTCTGTTCGATCCGGCTGCGATTGCTGTCGCCGGCATGAAAGGAGGCTTCCGGCATGGCGCGGCCGGCCGGTACGAAGACGTCAGGCAGCGGTTGGCGCGGCGTCGTGGGATCGGCGGGATGGATATAGGGATAACGCGCCGGGGGGACATAGGGCAGGGTGCCGAGCGGCAGGCGATAGCCAATCGGGCTGTCGCCCGGAACGAGGAAGATCCTGCCGCGGCGGGTGTTCCATTTCTCGCTGACCCAGACACGGCTTTCAGCCGCCCTGGCGTTCCATGCCTGCACAGGAAGGACGTAACCTGTGGGGACGGTCAGGCCGCGGGCAAACACCCGGGCGATACGGTTGCGCTCCTCGGGATCCTTCAGCTTCGAATTCGCCGGATCGACGTTTTCGGGAAGATTGCCCTCCTTGATGATCCAGTCGGCCGGATCCTCATAGGCCGGCTGCACCATATCTGGCTTGATCGCCAATTCCTTTGCGATGGCCGTCAGAAACTTCTCGGCATCCTCGGCGGTGACGCCGGTATCCTTGCCCTCGGCGGCGACCAGATCGAGGTTCTGCCAGACCGGTTTGCCGTCGCGGCGCCAGTAGAGCGAGAAGGTCCAGCGCGGCAGGCTTTCACCCGGATACCATTTGCCCTGGCCGTAATGCAGGAAGCCGCCGGGGGCGAAGCGTTCCTGCAGCCTGCGGATCAGGCCGTCGGCCTTTTCGCGCTTGGTCGGGCCGACGGCAGCGGTGTTCCATTCCTCGGACTGGAAATCGTCGATCGAGACGAAGGTCGGCTCGCCGCCCATCGTCAGGTGCACATCCTCGGCTTCGAGGACACGGTCGACTTTCTCGCCGAGCTCGTTGAGTTCATCCCAGCTTTCGTCGGAGAAGGGCTTGGTGATGCGCGGATGTTCGGCGACGCGCGAGACCTTCATGTCGAAGGCGAATTCGGTTTCGGCCTCGCCGAAATAACCGCCGGAGATCGGCGCGGCATTGCGGTAATGCGGCGTGGCGGCAAGCGGAATATGGCTTTCGCCGGTCAGCAAGCCGGAGGTGGGGTCGAGGCCGACCCAGCCGGCGCCGGGCAGATAGACCTCCGCCCAGGCATGCAGGTCGGTGAAATCGACTTCGGTGCCGGAGGGACCGTCGAGCGCCTTCAGATCCGGCGTCAGCTGGATGAGATAGCCGGAGACGAAGCGGGCGGCGAGGCCGAGATGACGAAGGATCTGGACGAGCAGCCAGCTGGTGTCACGGCAGGAGCCCTTGGCGCTTTCCAGCGTCTCTTCCGGTGTCTGCACGCCGGTTTCCAACCGGATGACGTAGCCGATCTGCCGCTGCAGGCGGGCATTGAGGCCGACGACCATATCGATGGTCGGTTGGCCGGGCGACCAGTCGAGCGTCGGCAGCAGCGCCTTCAGGCGCGGGCCGGCCGGCTCGGGCGTCATGTAGATCGACAGATCTTCCTGGATCGTTTCCGGATATCCGAAGGGCCACTTGGTTGCCTCTTCCTCGACGAAGAAATCGAAGGGATTGTAGACCGTCATGTCGGCGACGAGATCGACCTCGATCTTGAATTCCGTCACCGGGTCCGGGAAGACGTAGCGGGCGAGATAATTGCCGTAAGGGTCCTGCTGCAGATTGACGAAATGGTTTGAAGGCGTGACCTTCAGCGAGTGGCTGAGCACTCGCGTCTTCGAATGCGAGGCAGGTTTCAGCCGGATGATCTGGGGGCCGAGGCGGACCGGCTTGTCATAGGTGTAATGGGTCAGATGATAGATGCTGGCTTTGATCGACATATTGCTCTTTTTATCCGGCGCGCATCGTTGTGCGGCTTGCTGTTCCCGAAATCAGTGTGTGCAATGCAGCGAGAGAAAGCAAGGAGGGTCAAAGCCTTTTACGCCGCCTTGGCGAAGGTGACGGCCGCCTTCAGACCTTTGCCGTTCTGGCCCGGCTCCAGCGTCAGGTCGGCGTTGAAAAGATTGGCGATTTCCTCGACGATCGGCAGGCCGAGGCCGGCGCCCGGCGCACCCGTTTCGTTGCCGCGCGAAAAACGCCCGCGCACCGCCTCCAGTTTGTTGTGCGGAATCCCGGGGCCGTTGTCCTCGACTTCGAGGCGGATCGTCTCGGCTGCTGCGATGATACGGACGGTGACCTCGGCTCCCTTGCCGGCATAGGCGATGGCATTTCCGGCAAGGTTGCGCAGCATTTCGCCGATCAGCAGCGGCTCGGCGCGGATCATCGCCGGGCTCTCGCCCTCGAAACCGAGATCGATGCCGGCGACGGCAGCCGTCGGGATCTGCTCGCCGGTGATTTCCTGGGCGATTGCCGCAAGATCGATGGCAGAGGCGGTCAGCGCCTCCTTGGCGGTGGCGGCGTCGATCTTTGCCATCAGCAGAAGCTGGGCGAGGATGCGCTCGGCATGCGCCACGGCCTGGTCGCCCTTCAGCGCGGCTGCCTGCGCCTCGTCAAGCGACCCGGCACGGGCGGAAAGCGCAAGCTGGGTGCGGATGATCGCCAGCGGCGTGCGCAGCTGATGGCTGGCATTGCCGGTGAAATGGCGTAGCGCATCGAGCGCCGATTGCAGGCGAACCATGAAGCTATTCACCGTATCGACCAGCGGCTCGACCTCACTCGGCACAATCTCTTCGATCGGATGCAGATCATCGGGGCTGCGCTCGCCGATGGCGTCGCCGAGTTTATAGAGCGGACGCAGAGCCACCGTGACCGAGATCCAGACAATGACGGCGGCGCCGGCAATCATGACGGCAAGACGCAATGCCGAGCGGACGAGGATCGCCTGGGTCAACTGCCGGCGGGCAATCGTGGTTTCGGCGACCGTCACCACGAAAGGCACCGAGCGGATGCCGGTCGAGGCCGAGCGTTCGAGCGTGGCGATGCGGATCGGCTCGCCGCGAAAGGTGTCGTCGGCGAAGGCGGCCGCACCGCTCGGCGTCTTCTTGAGGACCGGTAGAGCCTGGTAGCCGGTGATGAATTGACCCGGCGGGCCGTCGACGCGGTAGAAGACGCGGTCCTGGGCGGCCGAGGTCAGCATTTCGAGCGCGACATAGGGGATATCGACTTGCAGCGTGCCGTCTTCGGCGACGACGACGCGTTCGGCGATTGCCAGTGCCGATCCGGCGAGCACACGGTCGGAGACGATGTTCGAGGTCTGAACCGCCTCGCGATAGGTATCGGCAAGCGCCAGCGTGCCGATGACGGCGGTGGAGACGAGCAGCCAGAAGAGCAGCCGGCGCCTGAGAGAATAGGCCGATGTCATGAGGCCTCGGGCAGCTTGTCGAGATAATAGCCGATACCGCGGGCAGTCTTGACCGTCAGGCCGTGCGGCGAGAGGCGTTTCCTCAGGCGGCTGACATATTGCTCGATGGCATTTGCCGAAATGTCGTCGTCGAAGGCCGTCAGCGACTGTATGATCGCCTCCTTGGCGACGACCTTGCCGGCCCGCATGAAAAGAATTTCGAGCAGGCCAAGCTCGCGGGCGGGAATGTCGAGGGGCGTGGCGCCCGCCGAAAAGGTGCGGGAGTTGAGGTCGAAGGAGATGCCGCCGAAACCGACTGTCGCCGAACGCAATCCGGCCTGGCGGCGCAGCAGCACGCGCACGCGGGCCTCGAATTCTGATATGTCGAAGGGTTTGATCAGATAATCGTCGGCGCCGAGATCGAGACCCTTCACCCGCTCTTCCGGCGTGCCGCGTGCTGTCAGGATGAGGACGGCGGCCTGGTTCTGTCGGGCACGCATGGCGCGCAGCACATCGAGTCCGTCCATCTCGGGCAGATTGAGGTCGAGAATGACAAGATCGAAATTTTCAGCGGCGATGACCGCATTGGCAGAGGCGCCGTCATGGACGACGTCGACGGCATGGCCCGTGCCGCGCAAGATCGCCGACAGGCCGTCGGCCAGCGCGATATTGTCTTCGGTGAGCAGAATGCGCACGGATGGTTCCCCTGTTTTTCAGCGAGATTACAGAGGTGCCGATACGCCGGTCAACGGCGCCCACGAAAAGGCGCTTTCAGCTGGCGGTCCTCTCGATCCGTTCGCGCTGCGTCATCGCGGCGGCGAGCAGCTGCTGGAAGCGGCGATCGCCGCGGATGTTATCGAGATCGGAATCATTGTCGAACCATTTGATATGGTAGACGGAGCTGTGCGGCAGCAGCTTCTGCAGCAGGTCGATCGCCTGGTCGACGTCGCCGAGGACCGAATAGACGCAGGCGAGATTATACTGCGCGACGATGTCGTTGGGATCGATGGCGATCGCTCGCGCCGCCCAGTCTCTGGCCCTTTTGACATCACCGAGATGGGCAAGCGCCAAAGCGCCGCGATGGGCCGGGCCTGAATTCTCCGGATTGAGATTCAGCGCGCGCTCGGCGCGCAGCAGGCCGAGGCGGGCCCAGTTTTCCCTGTCCACCGCCCGGCCGAGCGAATGGTAGGCGGCCATCAAATGGATCGGCGAGACATAATCGTCGGGGCGGATCTCCGCGGCGCGGGTGAAGTATTGAACCGATTCGGCAAAGTTGCCGTGCATGAAGAAGAAGCGGGCATAATGGAAATTCGCCTCGAAGAGGTTCGGGTCGAGCGCCAAGGCCCGTTCGAAGGCCGCCGCCGCCCTGTCGTCATAACCACTCTGATGCAGGGCGAGACCATGGGAGGCGTGGGCCTCGGGAAGGTCGGGATCAAGCGCGAGTGCGCGGGCGCTCATGTCGAGGATGCGCCGCAGCGGTACGTCGTCAGGCGCCCAGTCGCGGATCGCTGCGTCGCAATCGGCAATACCGGCATAGGCGCGGGCATAGTCGGGGTCGAGTTCGACCGCCTTGCAGAACATGCGCCTTGCGAGCTGGAGATAGGATTTGGTCCAGGTGTGGGAGAGCTGGCGGCCGCGTAGATAATAGGTATAGGCCTCGACATTGGCGGTCGGCTCACTGGCGATCGCCTTCTTTTCTTCCGGCAGCAGGCGCACCTTCAGCTGGCCGACGATCGCATGAGTGATCTCGTCCTGGATAGCGAAGATGTCGGTGAGGTCGCGATCGTAACGCTCGGCCCAGAGATGATCGCCATTGGCGGTGTCGATCAGCTGGCCGGAAATGCGCACGCGATTGCCGAAGATGCGCACGCTTCCCTCGAGCACGTAGCGCACGCCGAGTTCCTGGGCGAGCCGCTTCACCTTCACCGATATGCCCTTGTAGGTGAAGATCGTATTGCGCGGCACGACGTGCAGGCTGGAGATCTTCGAGAGATCGGTGATGATGTCTTCGGTGATCCCGTCGGAGAAATAGTCCTGATCGGCATCGCCGCTCATATTGGTGAAGGGCAGCACCGCGATGAAGCAGGTATTGCGGTTCTGGGCGACCAATTTCACCGAGGAGGGCGGCGTCAGGGTGACGGTATAGACCTGTACGGGCTGCCTGATGTTCTTCAGCGTATGTTCGCCGATAAAATCGAAGCCGAGATTGAGACGCGAGCCGACCTGATCGCGTACCGAGGCCGACACGGCGATGCCGCCCGGCGAGGCGATGCGCTCGAGTCTGGCGGCAAGATTGACGCCATCTCCGAAGATATCGCCGTTTTCGACCACGACGTCGCCGAGATTGATGCCGATGCGGAATTCGACGCGCTCGTCCTTGGGCACGCTCTCGTTGCGAGCCGCCATGCTGCGCTGGATTTCGGCGGCGCAGGCAACCGCATTCACCACGCTCTGGAATTCGGCAAGAATGCCATCGCCGGTGAGTTTGAAGATCCGGCCCTTGTAGTCCGAGATGCGAATGTCGACCAGCTCGCAGCGATGGCGGTTCAGCGCCTGCAGCGTGCCGGACTCATCGATGCCCATCAGTCGGCTGTAGCCAACGACATCCGCAGCGAGAATAGCGCTCAGCCGTCGTTCCATGACCCCTCCCAGGATCTTCCCAGTTCAGTTTGGCATTTTATAGATTTTTTGTCGTGTGAGGTCGTTTCCCGGACAGGAAATTCGGGCGGCTTCGACGGTTTGACACGGCAGCGCGACAATATATCGTCACCGATCTGCATCAATACTCTAAACGGGTGAAGGATAAGTCTTGTCGCTAATCCTTTATGGCGAAAATGGAGTTTAAGCGACAAAGAGGAGCGTTCTGCTTTCCCGATGCTTCCGAGATCGCCATGGCGACTACGCTTGCTGCGGATAGCAAGACTACGCTTGCTGGGGATAGCGAGGCAGTGGCATCTTCCTTCGACGGTTGCCGCGAGGCCGGCTCACGTTATTGTAAGTGCGGTTTCATATGCGATGGGGATTGGGATGACAGGTTCGGCCCGGAATTTTCTGGAGTTTCACGATGTTCCGGAGGCCGGGCTCCGATCGATCGTTGCTCGCGCCGGGGAGCTTGCCAGAGCCTGGGACAAGCGCACCATGCCGCAGAGCCTTGCGGGCAAACGCATCGCGCTGATTGCCGATGATGGCGGCTGGCGCAATACGAGTGCCTTCGATCTCGGCGTCCAGGCGATGGGCGGTATCTGCGTGCATGTGCCGATCGGGTTCAATGTCAGGGAGGAGACCGGCGATCTTGCGGGGTATCTCAGCAACTGGTTCGACATGCTGGTGATCCGCACGAAAGAGGTTGCGACGTTGAAGGCGGTGGCGGCAGCCGCGCCGGTGCCTGTCATCAATGCACGCACACGCTCCAACCATCCTTGCGAGACGCTCGGCGACCTTGCCTATATCAAGAGCCGGCGCGGCGCGATCGACGGGTTGAAGGTCGTCGGCGTGGCGGCGGATGCGAATATCCTGCGCTCCTGGGCCGAAGCCTCGATCGCATTGCCGATCGAGGTGGTGCAGGTCTTTCCCGGACGCTGGCATATAAGTGACGCCGCACTGCTCAACGAGCGCTTTCGCGCGAGCACCGATATGGGCGAGCTATTGGATGCCGACGTCGTCATCACCGATTCATGGCCGGGCGACGTCGCCTCGGAGGCGCTTGCCGGCTACCGGATCGGGACCGAAATTCTCGATCGTTTGCCAGAAGATGCAATCTTCCTGCCGTGCCCGCCGGTGATGCGCGGCCAGGAGGTGACGGCAGAGGCGATGGAGCATTCGCTTTGCCAAAGTCGCGCCGCCAAGGCCTTTCTGTTGCATGCGCAGAATGCGCTGATGGAGTGGGTCGCTGTCTAGATCTAGAGCGGTTCAGCTTTAAGGGAAGCGCAGGAGGTCGCGCATGGCGATACCGCCGTCTTTGGAGCCCGTCGGCAACACTCCACCAGCCGAAGCTGAAGAACGATACTACGTCATGCTGGACGCGCCAGTCATGGCCGCATAACTTAAACCAAACAGTCTCCGGCAAACCCGGGGCGGTTCCCCTTGAACGAGAGAACACACAATGCTTGGTTTCCTACGACGCAAAGCAGAACCGGACCCATCACCCAAAATCCTGCGGATTCCGTCGAAAAAGTTCAACGCCGCAGTGGGTGCTGCTATGGCGGCCAATCAGGAGTTACAGGAGATCGCGAGACGGGCAAAGTCTCGGATGAGGGATCACAAGAGACCAATCGAGCAAGGAGACCTTGAGGAAGTCCTACGAATGCTGTCCGATGCAATGCGGCGAATTGATAGCGAAATGGAAGATGAAATAGCAAAATCTGACGATCAAGGTGACACTGAATGGAACAAGGATGGATATGATCTACTTGTGGCTCCAACTTTTCGAATGGCCAACTCACCCCAGGAAATAATTGATCTTACGTTGAGAGCTGCAGACGGGGGTGCTAAGAGTGCCCGATTGGTTTATCAACTGGTAATTGCAGAGATGGATGTTGCTGTTGCGCGTTATTTTGTGACGCTAAACACAGGCATCAACACTGAATAGGAGCAAACCAGCTCAAATGTGGTTTGGATGCATAGGGGACGCCTAGGCCGCGAAGTTGGGTCACCTAGTAGCTCCCCGACCCCAAATGCCACTCAGCCCGCCTGCGTTCGCCCAGAGAATGGCTCTCTCCGTCGGCCCATCCCGCTCCTTGAGCTCCCGGATGGCGATGGACGCCTTGTCGGCCAATGCAGTGAGTTTGCCGATCAGGGTATCTGCTCGACCGTTTGCCAGAAGATGCGATCTTCCTGCCGTGTCCGCCGGTGACGCGCGGCCAGGAGGTGGCGGCCGAGGCGATGGAGCATTCGCTTTGCCAAAGTCGCGCCGCCAAGGCCTTCCTGCTGCATGCGCAAAATGCGCCGATGGAAGGGGGCATTGCCTAGTTCCGCGCCCTTGCTCCTCCCGGCGCGCTCAGGCATTGTTACTGCATGAGGAGTGTTTTCACCTTTTTGCTGCTGGCGTTCTGGCCGGGCTTTGCGCTGGCCGATCAGGCCTTCTATGCGGCGAAATCGGGCAATGCACATGCGCCGGTGTTGACGGTTTATTCCTCGCTCGACGAACCGTTGGCGCAGCCGATGATCCGGGGTTTCCAGGACGCCAATCCCGACGTCGCGGTCAAATATGAGGACATGCTGACCGGTGATATCTACGACCGGATCGTCAGGGAGACGGATGCCGGCAAGAAGACGGCGGATTTCGCCTTTTCCTCGGCGATGGACCTGCAGGTGAAGCTCTCCAACGACGGATATGCGCAGGTCAGCAACCTGCCGATGAGTGCTGCATGGCCGAAATGGGCAAACTGGCGCAACACCGCCTACGCGCTGACCTTCGAACCGGCGGTATTCGTCTATCACAAGCCAAGCTTCGCGCATGAGCCGGTGCCAAGCTCGCGAGCGGAACTCGTGGATTATCTCAAGCGCAAGGGCAGTGCTGTTTACGGCCGGATCAGCACCTACGATATCGAGCGCTCCGGCGTCGGCTTTCTGTTCATGGCGCGCGATCAGGAACAATTCGGCGACATCTGGTCGGTGATCGGAGCGATGGGGGCGGCGGGCGTCAAACTCTATTCGACGAGTTCGGCGATCCTCGAACGCGTCGCCGACGGGCGCTTCGTGCTCGGTTACAATATTCTCGGCTCCTATGCAGCCGACTGGGCCTCGCGGCATCCCGATGTCGGCATCGTGCTGCCGAAGGATTATACCGTGGTGATGTCACGGATCGGCCTGGTGCCGCAGGCCGCCGCCGAGCCGGAACTCGGGCGGCGCTACCTGGCCTTCTTCATGTCGAAGGAAGGGCAGACGATCATGGCGCGCGAGCTGCAGATCCCGGCGGTCAGCCCGGAGGTGGCGGGGGAAAATACCGCCAATACGCTGCAGGAACTGCTCGGCTCCCAACTTCGGCCGGTGCCGGTCAGTCCCGGGCTGATGGTCTATCTCGACCAGGTGAAGCGGGCGCGGCTGATCGCGCATTGGAACGAGGTCCTGCGGGCGCAGTGAAGAGCCTCAGCTTTCGGCCGCTTCGCCCTTTCCGCAAGGATCGGCGTAAAGCCAATATTCGTAGAACATCGGTCGATCGACCGTGAAGGGATCTTCCCCCTGCCAGGCGCCGACGGTGTAGTCCGCGCAGCCGACGGCCTGCGTTCGCCCGTCGGGAAGCTGCATCAGGAAGGCGATTGCCGGAACCTTCGTGGTCAGCTTCAGCCCCTCAGGCAGGCCGAGGACGGGCGAGCGGAAAGGAACCGGCCCGGGATGGGCGTCGACGCCGATCGCATATCCCGCCTCGCGCAGCAGATTGGGGAAATATTTGTGATCGATCAGATCGCCGTCGAAGCGTATGTCGAGTTCCTGCCAAAGCCTGGTGAAATGCTTGCCTTCGAGCGAAGCTTCATCCTGTCCCTCTTTCGGCACGGTCTGCCAGCCCGCGCCAAAGGGCACGGAATCCTCCGGCGTCGAAAGGCCTGCCGCGCCGTAGTAGCCGATCGCATTGTTCAAGTGGTGGAACTGGCGGAAGCGGTAGCGCTTGCTGATCGGCCCTCTCAGCATCCATGAATTGTTGAACACATAATGCGGGCCGACCGCTTCGTGCTCTTTGGGAAATTTGAAAAGCTGGCCGAAATTGCGGTCGTCGTCATCGGGACCAGGCCGGTGTTGGTTCCAGCCGAGATTGCCGTAGATGTAGAAATAGCCGGATCGTTTCATCTCCAGCGAAAAGGGCATGTAGCAATCGACAAACTTGTTGCCGCTGACCGTCCAGTTCCAGGCATAGTCTTCCGTCTCGACGGCGTTGTCACGGATGCGGACGAACCAGTTGTTTTCGATGATGATATTGCGGCAGAAATCCTCGACGGTGGAATCGGACGCATCGTTGAAGAAGTGGATGCCGTTGAAGGCGTCGAGAATGACATTGTCGCGCAGGACGACATAACCGGCGATCGTCCATGCCCGGAAGAAGTCGCCGTCAAAACCGCGCTCGTCCTTTTCGACGTTCACGCGGCTTTGGGTGTCTTCGATATTGCCGTGGACCTGGCCCCAGGAGGTTTTTCGCCAGAGCCTGCAATCCTTGGGATCGAGCGTGGCATCGACCGCATGGGCTTGGCGGATTGCGGCGAGGTCCGCCTCGCCGTGCGACTGCAGATCCTGTATCCAATCGCAGTCTTCGATCAGCAGATGGCGCGTATAGGCTCCGGCCGCGCCGATGGCGATGGTGCTGCCGCGAATATGCAGGCGGCGGAGCGTGATGTGCTGGCAGTTGTCGAGATAGATCGCGGTCGGCCAGCAGCCTTCGAACTTGAGATCCTCAATCACGACCCATTGGCAATTCCGCAGCACGAGCGCGGCATCGTCGGCAAGATAGTAGATGCCGGGGAAGCGGCCATTGGCTTCCTGCACGGCGGAGAGCCGGTTGGCGACGTCGCGATAGTCTTCATAGCTTCTGCCGCCATCGATGACGGCACCGGTGCCCCCAATCACGACCGGCTGCTGTTGGGAGCCGCTGATCGAGGAGAGGACGAGCGGCGTTGCGTATCGTGCGCTCTTCAATGTCAGCGTCGCGCCGGGACGCAGCGCTCGCAAGTCGTCATAAATCCGGTCGGGATTTGTATGCAGGCAGCGCGACATATCGTTTCCCACTCGTGACGGTGAATAGAGATCTGCAGAAATCGGAATGCGGAAACAAAACCTTGAATTGTGCTAGGTGTAATTGACTCAAGGTTGCGCATGCAAGTGTTAAGCCGCAGATACTGCGCATAATACAGAGATGGCGAGCTTCGGCGGATGACCTGTCTGCATGAGGCGGCGAGAAGCGGGATTTACTAGATCCGCGACTGCCAATTGCGGCAAAAAAGTGGCCTTTCCTTCTGGATATCTCGCCGGTGTCAGCTAAATGACAGCTTGTTGTGGTGGCTTTGGCTACTTCTTCTCCGTGGAGGCGGAGAGCTGAAGCCTTGGGAGGTATTCTGCTCGTCATTCAGGACTTGCGTCCGCTGACCGGCCATTCCTCCCGATTCCCTGGAGAATAACAGGCGGTTTGCTCAGCCGCCGACGGAGGACACATCGTGAAGCATACGTTCATCGCAACCCTTCTCGCCGCGACCATCGCGCTGCCGGCCTATGCGGCCGACTACACCATCATCGCGCCCGCCGCGCCCGGCGGCGGCTGGGACCAGACGGCCCGTTCACTGCAGACCGCATTGCAGCAGGAGAAGATCTCCGGCAACGTCCAGGTCCAGAACGTCCCCGGCGCGGGTGGCACCATCGGCCTTGCGCAGTTCAGCAGCCAGGCTGCGGGCAATCCGAATTCGCTGATCGTCGGCGGCTACGTCATGGTCGGCGCGATCCTCACCAACAAGTCGCCGGTGACGCTCAAGGACGTTACGCCGATCGCCCGTCTGACCGGCGAGTATGAAGCCGTGGTCGTTCCGGCTTCCTCCGAGATCAAGACCATGGCCGACCTGGTTGCGGCACTGAAGAAGGATCCGGGCTCGGTTTCCTGGGGCGGCGGTTCGGCCGGCGGCACCGACCACATTACGGTCGGCCTGATCGCCAAGGCCTCCGGCGTCGATCCGACCAAGATCAACTATGTCGCCTTCTCCGGTGGCGGCGAAGCGCTTGCTGCCATTCTCGGCGGCCAGGTCACTGCCGGCGTCTCAAGCTATAGCGAGTTCGAATCGCAGGTGAAATCCGGCACGCTCCGTCTTCTCGCCGTCTCCAGCGACAAGCGGATCGACGGCGTCGATGCGCCGACGCTGAAGGAAGCCGGCACCGACGTCACCATTCAGAACTGGCGCATGGTTGCCGCCGCTCCCGGCCTGTCGGCAGAACAGGTGGCAAGCGTCACCGCCGATTTCGAGAAGCTGCACAGCTCTGCCACCTGGCAGGAAACTTTGAAGACCAAGGGCTGGGCCGACACCTATCTGTCCGGCGACGCCTTCAAGGCGCAGCTCGAGAAGGATGTCTCCGCCACTGAAGGCATTCTTAGAGATATCGGACTTGTTCAATGAGCGGGGATAACACCTCCTCGGCAACGACACGCCGCCCTGATTGGGCGGCGTTCATCATTGCCGTTTTCCTCTTCGTCGTCGCCGGCGTGATGGCCTGGGATGCCCTGCATCTGAAAACAATCGCGCAATACGACCGGATCGGCCCGGCGACAGTGCCGCAAGTGGTGGCGTTCGGCCTCTTCTGTCTCGGGATCTGGACCGCCTTCGAAGCCTGGCGTGGCGATTTTCCGGAACGCGATCGGCAGGAAGTGGCGCCCGTCATCTGGATCGTCGCCGGTCTTGCCGGCCAGATGCTGCTTCTGCGCGTCGCCGGCTTCTCGATCGCGACCGGCATTCTCTTCGCGCTGACGGCGCGCGGCTTCGGCAAACGCAAGCTCTGGATCTCGCTGCCGCTCGGCATCGTCCTCAGCTTCGTCGTCTGGACGATCTTCTCGCAGCTCCTGCAGCTGACGCTGCCTGCCGGCCCGCTCGAACATTTGTTCTTCTGACCGCGCGGAACGCGCTGTCAGCTCTTTTGATTTTGCGCGGCGCCTCTCTCCGAGATCGGATTGTCGGGAACGTCGCTTGGGACACCAAGATGAGCACATTCGAATTTCTATGGCAGGGTATCCTGGTTGCGATGCAGCCGATGAACCTGGTTTATGCGCTGGTCGGCGTGACGCTCGGCACCGCCGTCGGCGTGCTTCCCGGCATCGGCCCGGCCCTTACCGTGGCGCTGCTGCTGCCCGTGACCTACAAACTCGATCCCGGCGGCTCGCTGATCATGTTTGCCGGCATCTATTACGGCGGCATGTATGGCGGTTCGACGACGTCGATCCTGCTCAACACGCCGGGTGAAAGCGCCTCGATCGTCACCGCGCTCGAGGGCAACAAGATGGCGCGCGCCGGACGCGGTGGACCGGCGCTGGCGACGGCGGCGATCGGCTCCTTCGTCGCCGGACTGATCGCCACGCTCGGGCTTGCCTTCATCGCTCCCTATATCGTCAAGCTGGCGCTGGTCTTCGGGCCGCGCGAATATTTCGCGCTGATGGTGCTGGCCTTCGTCACCGTCTCCTCGGCCTTCGGCGATTCAGCCCTCAGGGGTCTGACCTCGCTGTTCATCGGCTTCGCCCTCGCCATGGTCGGCATCGACCAGCAGACGGGGCAGGCGCGGCTTTCCTTCGGCATTCCCGACCTGCTCGACGGTGTCGAAGTGACGACGCTTGCCGTGGCGATGTTTGCGATCGGCGAGACGCTTTATATCGCCGCGCAGGGCAACCGGATCGCGGAGAGGGTCGAAGCGGTCAAGGGTTCGCTCTGGATGACCGCTGAGGACTGGGCGCGTTCATGGAAGCCTTGGCTGCGCGGCACGGTGATCGGTTTCCCGATCGGCGCGATGCCGGCGGGCGGCGCCGAAATCGGAACTTTTCTCTCCTATGCGACCGAAAAGCGGCTGGCGAAGAATCCGGAGGAGTTCGGCCAAGGCGCGATCGAAGGCGTGGCCGGACCGGAAGCGGCGAACAATGCGTCGGCCGCCGGCACCTTGGTGCCGCTTCTGACACTCGGCCTGCCGACGACGGCGACGGCGGCGATCATGCTTGCCGGTTTCCAGCAATACGGCTTGCAGCCGGGGCCGCTGCTGTTTGCCACCAATCCGCAGCTGGTCTGGGGGCTGATTGCCAGCCTGCTCATCGCCAATGCGATGCTGCTGGTGCTGAACCTGCCGATGATCGGGCTCTGGGTGCGGCTCTTGACCATTCCGAAGCCGTGGCTCTATGCGGGCATCCTGCTGTTTGCGACGCTTGGAACGATCGGTGCCAATCCATCCGTGTTCGAGCTCGGCATGCTGCTCACCTTCGGCCTGCTCGGCTATGTGATGCGGCTCTTCGGCTATCCGATCGCGCCTGTTGTCGTCGGCCTGATCCTCGGCCCACTGGCCGAGCAGCAGCTGCGCCGGGCGCTGGCGATCAGCCAGGGCGACGTCACGACATTGGTGATGTCGCCGATCGCGGCAGGCCTGCTGATCGTTGCGGCAGCCGCCTTTCTGATCCCGCTGATCCTGCGGCTTCGCGGCCGCGGCCAGGTGCTGTCGCAGTTGGCGGCCAACGAAGACTAAAGCATTATCCCGGAACCGCGGCGCACTTCCGGGCGACATGCATTGGAACAAAGAAAAAGACCAACCTACCCCTCCCTCGAGGCCGGCCATGGCGACATGTGCCGGCTTCCCGTTTTTGCATGGCTGCGGTGATTTTCCGAGCATTGTAGAGGTGCATGCGCGACGCCACCTATCAGCAGTCGATCAAAACAAGAGGAAATGGACAATGTCCGCCATCCGCAATTCAGTCCGCACGGGTTTCTTTGGCCGCGCATTCGCCGTGCTTGGCGCCGCAAATGCCGTCAGCGCCGCTGTCGAAGCCGGCCGCCGTCCGCGTGCCGGCGACCTTAGAGAACTCGGCATCGACCCGGCCTCCTTCGGTCAGGTCTCCCGCTAATAGCTTCAAGTCATGCATGAATGAATGAGCCCGCAACCCCCGTGAACTGCCCCCGAAGGTTGTCGTCCAACTTTCGGGGGTAGTTCACTAGTGGTCGCGGGCTTTATTTTTTCTCAGGGGCGCCGCGATGCTGAGCACCGCGGCCTTTGCCATCAGGCGTGAAGCTCTTCCTGCCCGGCGGCGCGATCGTCCGCCTGCTCACGCTTGTTGTGGCGGATGGAAGACCAGAGCGACAGGCCGATCAGTGCGGCGCCGCCGAGACCGGTGATCACCTCGGGGATATGCACCAGGGTCTGCGCATACATGATCACCGAGAGGATCAGGATGGCGTAGAAGGCGCCGTGCTCGAGATAGCGGTATTCGGCCAGCGTTCCCTTTTCCACCAGCATGATCGTCATCGAGCGCACATACATGGCGCCGATACCGAGGCCGATCGCGATGACGAAGAGGTTCTGCGTCAGGGCGAAGGCGCCGATGACGCCATCGAAGGAAAAGCTGGCGTCCAGCACCTCCAGGTAGATGAAGGCGCCAAGACCGCCCTTGGCAGCGGCGCTCATCGTCTGCTGCGAGGCATCGAGCAGCCCGCCGATCACTTCGACGGCAAGGAAGGTGAGCAGGCCGTAGATGGCGCAATGGACGAAGACGGTGGCTTCCTCGCCGCCGATCAGCCAGGAGAAAACCAGCATCAGCGCCAGCACGAAGGCGATCTCGATACCCTTGATGGTGGCAGACCGCGCCATCACCCTTTCCAGGCCGGGAAGCCAGTGGATTTCCTTCTTATGGTCGAAGAAGTAGTTGAGGCCGACCATCATCAGGAAGGTGCCGCCGAAGGCTGCGATCGGCAGATGCGCGTCGTTCATGATGCGGGCATATTCGGCCGGCTCGCGGGCGGCGAGCACCAGGGCATCCCAGGGGCCGATCTGTGCCGCAATCGCAACGATCGCCAGGGGGAAGACGATGCGCATGCCGAAGACGGCGATGATGATGCCCCAGGTGAGGAAGCGTTTCTGCCAGACCGGCGTCATCTCCTTCAGCTTGTTGGCATTGACGATCGCATTGTCGAATGACAGCGAAATCTCCAGCACCGCAAGCACGGTGCAGATGAAGAAGACGGTCGCCATGCCGCCGATCGTGCCTGTGGTCTGCCAACCGAGCACGGCGCCGAGAACGAGGCCGAGGGCGGTGACGATGAAGGCCCAGCGGAAATAGCTGAGCGAGGATGTGTGGGTCACGGGCTGATTCATGGCCGCACCTCGCGGCCGCAAATCGTGTTGAAGAGGGTGGCTATATAGGAAAGACGCGACACGCCACCATGGGCATGCGGGTCAGGCATGGTGAGTTTGTTCATCGATGAAAAATCCGCCGGCTAAGCTGCAGGCGGTACCGACATCACGAGAGCGCCGTTAAAAACTCTCGCCAGAGGGGCCCGGCACCATAGTTCCCCGTCAGCCGATGTCTGGAAGGCTGCGGGATAGGCCCTAGTTAATGGACTTCCGCAGCCAGTCAAGGCCGGCCGCACATGGAGATCGGCTGATTTTTTGGGAACCATCCGGCTGCCCGGCCGTTAAGCCTTGGTTGAGCTAAAAAAGGAGGCCGATGATGCACACTTCGACCCATGTTCCCGACAAACGCACCGAGGCATCCGACCGCATGAAGCGGGCAAAGCCGAACCGCATGCAGAAGGCGCAGGTGCTGCCGCCGCATCATGTCGACCTGACGCTGACGCCCGGCGTCATCCACGACATTCATGTGCCCGCCCACGTTACCGGCGCGGATCTTTCCAAGGGCGGTCCCGACATCAAGGGCAAGAAATAGCGGTTGTCTCTCGATTTAAAACAGGGTGAGGAACATATGACTGTGAATTTTGTGCCCCGCGATCTCTTTATCCAGCACGAGAATGAATGGAAGGCCCTCCGTGAGGCGGGTGAGCGTATCGATATCGGCAATCACGCGAAGCCGCTTGTTTCGTCTATCGGCCGTCCGGCTTCCGTCGGGAAAAACGAGGCTCCGGCCGCACGCTCCGAATGAGCCAAAGGCGGTCACTGGATATGGGCGCTCGGCGTGACGGCCGGGCGCTTTGCTTTCATCGAGTTCCATGCCGACCGAAATCTCGTCAAAGATGATAGGCCACGCCAACCTTTCGGAAAGGATTGGGCGGCGATAATCCCGGCCTCACGGGATTCGCACAGATGGCCAAGACAGCGACACGAAGCCGCCGCAAGGCGCCGGCGAGAGGAAAAAGCAGAGCGCGCAGCGGCGGCGGGCTGCTGCCCTGGACGGTGATCGGCCTTGCCGCGATCGCCGGCATCGCCGCTTATGACAACTGGAAAAGCGTCAAGCCGATGCTGGGCCGCCAGCCGGCTGAAGTCATGCGGGAAATGGCGCAGGAGAAGCCGGCCGTCAGGAAGGACGCGCCGCCGAAGCAGGTGGCGCTTGCCGCGCCGGTGCCGAAAGCTGCGCCGACGCTGCCGGGTCCGCTGCCGCCGGCAGCCATTCCCACACCGGCCGTTCAGCCGGTCAAGGTGACACCGTCTCCCTCTTCACCGGCGACTGCGGAGACCGGGACGGCGGCCTTCGGCTATTGCGGGCAGGGCGCCCATATCAACTGCGTCGGCGACGGCGGCGTCTTCTGGTACAAGGGCGAAAAGATTGTGATCGCCGACATGGCGAGCCCGATCGTCGACCGGGCGCGCTGCGATGACGAGCGCAGGGTCGCGTTCGCCGGCAAGGCGCGCCTGCTGGCGCTCCTCAACGCCGGCCCCTTCACGATGGATGCGGCGGGCAAAGCCGATCCCTCGGGCGCGCCGCGCGTCGTTTCACGCGACGGGCGTTCCTTCGGCACGCAGCTGATCAATGAAGGACTGGCCCGTAAGCCGGGTGGTGCCGGCGGCGCCTGGTGCGCCGCCTGACGAGACCGGGCTACTTGCCTTTCTTCACCAGCGTGCCGCCGGTGCGGAAGCTGCCGGTAAACGAGGAATCCTTGCTTTCGGCCGTGCATTCGATGGCAATCGGCTTGCCGGAATAGGGGTTGCCGAAGGTGCAGAAGCCGGCGACCTTGACCTCCCCGGTCATCTTGTTGCCGACGCCCGTCGTCACGAGGCTGAGCGGCAGGCGGGCATTGCCGTTGGAAGCGGGCTTGATGCCGCTGCCGTCCCCCTGGAAGCCGAGCGCCTTGCCGTCCGAGGTGAAGATGAAGGTCACCGTGCCGTTGGCCAGCGTGACGCTGGCAAGCTCGTTCTTGCAGCCCTTGGTGGCGTCGAACTTGGCGACGACGAGCTTGGCGCATTTGCCGGAAAGTGTAATGACGCCCGGCGCGCCGGGAAATGTCTCCGCAGGAGCAGCCGGGGCTGCCGAGGCCGGCAAGGCGAACGCGGTGGAAAAAATTGCGGCGGCAAGCGCTGATAATTTCATTTCGATTTCAAACCCCATGTCTTGGCGAGGCGAATCACTCCCTCATCCTCGGTTCGCCTTGGCATGGTTCTGTGTCGGAATTTGGCTTCGCTCTTCCTGCAGCATAAAGATCCCACCGGTCTGGGCTGGCTCGGCGATCGCGGCAGATCGACATGGGCTGCCGCACATCGACAGCGAGCCGATACGGCACGGCAGGTGGCAAGGCGCTTTTCAAGCGCCTGCCGTCTTGGATGCACTTCTGGCCAAGGGGAATGGGCCCAGGCAGGGAAGTCCGGACCCATTCTTTCCCGATCGGAGGTCAGTCGGATCAGGAAGCTGAAGCTGCCGGCTTGCATGCTGCAGCCGGCAGCCTTTCATCAGAATGCGCGCTGCAGGCGGAAGTAGCCCGAGGTTACGTCCTTAGCATTGTCCGGATCGAGGTACTGAACCGAAACCTTTGCCGCGAGGTTGTCGACGATCTGGTAGTCGATCGTTACACCGGCCTTCCAGGCGTTGACGTCGTCGTTGAACTCGCCTGATGTGACGCCGTAGTTGTCGTAGTACTGAACACCAGGGGTGATCTTGAGCTTGTCAGTCGCCTTGATGGCGTACTCAGCAGCGATCGCCCATTCAGCCTTGTTGTAGTAGGCGTTCGGGTTGCTCGCGTAGACAACTGCGAGGCCGAGCGTGCCCGGACCGACAGCAACCGTACCCATGGCGCGGACAGCGCCTTCTTCGTTGTCGGTGTCGTAACCGGCCGTGATCTGGTAGCTGAAGGCGCCAGCCTTGCCGCCGAGACCGACGGCAACGCCGACGTTATTGGCGGTTTCACCATCGTAGAACGGGCTGTCTTCCAGCTCGTCAACGCTGATGCCGGCGTAGAAGGCGTCGGTTTCGTACTGATAGCGGATAGAGTTATGCAGCGTGACCGGCGAGCCGATGTCGTCGGTTTCGCCGGAGAGGCCGTCGTCCCACCAGCTATAGAACAGACCAGCGCGGAAGCCGGCGATGTCGATGTAAGCGGAGTCCAGCTGAGCCTTCTGGGAAGAAGCGTTGTCAGCATTGAACTGCATGACGATGACGCCGGTCAGCGGGCCGTACTCGGTGTCGCTCTTGGCGGTGAACTGAACCTGGCCGCGCGTACGTGCGTCCCAATCCGAGTCGTTGGCGACAGAACCGCCGCCGCTAGCGCCGATCGAGCTGGCGTTCGGAGCAACGTCAACCTGGAAACGGATGTAACCGTTGACCTTGAGGCAGGTTTCGGTGCCCGGGATGTAGAAGTAGCCGGTGCCGTAGGCGTCGCAGACGCGAACATATTCAACCGGTTCCGGCTCGGCAGCAACGATAGCGTCAGCAGCCTGGGCGCCGGATACTGCTGCAAGTGCAGCAGCGGAGCCGAGAAGAAGGCCCTTGATGTTCATGGAATAACCTCCAGTTCAGATGCAAGAGGATGAAGACCGTTGCCATCGGCAGTCCCTACGGATCTTCACCCCGTGTGAGCGAAGCGGCACCTTTTGGTCGGTGCCTGCCTCGCCGCGGAAGTTACACAGGGCATGGTGCGCCGCAATAACGATAACGATCATGACAGCAGTCATGCCTAGCTATGTTGCTGAAATAACACGCGTTTTGTCACAAATTCGTCATCGATCCGTCACAAAATCGCAGCTTCCGGACAGGCGAGCAACGAGGGGCTGAGCGCTCGGCGGCGATATGCAATTGATGCTCGAATGAGCGCGTCCTCATATGCGGGCGCGCCATAACTGCCATTTGCACGAATTGGAGCAAGGCAACGGATCTGAACGAGTGGGACAACGGCATGCGGAAAACAGAGACCTGAGCAGGTCATGCGAATCAGGTTTGACGCGACGTGGTCATCCCACAGCCGATTGAAATCCGACTCGGTCTGGTCGAGCCGGCGCATGCCCGTTTCAGGAAATGAAAATCCCCGGGGCGGGGATCTATCAACGATGTCAGGGGGATCGGATGGTGGGCGTGACAGGGATTGAACCTGTGACCCCTACGATGTCAACGTAGTGCTCTCCCGCTGAGCTACACGCCCATCCGATGGCGGCGCATAGATCACAAAACCTTTGGAGCCGTCAATAGGCTTTTTTCAGTTTTGTGACATGCCGCCCGGCAAGCCTTACGCGGCAAGCATTTTGTTGACCTCGTCGACGAGGTCGCGCAGGTGGAAAGGCTTGGAAAGGACCTTGGCATCCTTCGGCGCCTTCGAATCAGGGTTCAGCGCCACGGCGGCAAAACCGGTGATGAACATCACCTTCAGATCGGGGTCGAGTTCGGTGGCGCGGCGCGCCAGCTCGATGCCGTCCATTTCGGGCATGACGATATCGGTCAAGAGCAGAGAAAACGGTTCCTCGCGCAGCCGGTCGTAGGCGCTTGCGCCGTTATCATAGGAAAGGACCTTGTAACCGGCCTTTTCGAGCGCTTTCACCAGGAAGCGGCGCATGTCGTTGTCGTCTTCGGCGAGAAGTATCTTCTGAGTCATCAATCCAGACCGCTGATCAATAGGTTTTTGGTGGGTTGCCCGCCGTTTACACTAGTCTTTGCCCGGTAAACAACCGGTGAATTGCCCGTGCGCGACCGCCATCCCTGCTACATAGTATGGACTTGAGGCCGGGCAACTGGCAACATGGGCAAAGCAGTCAGTTCATGACATGGTAAAGAGGGCCGAAAGTGCCGGAAATACGCGAATACGAGCTTTTTGAGGTTCATGAGCCCGTGTCGCAGACCATTCCTTTCGTCTATAACTCCCCCCATAGCGGCCGCATTTATCCACCGGAATTTATCGCCCAGTCCAGGCTCGAGGGCATCGCCATCCGCCGGTCGGAGGATCATTACGTCGATGAACTCTTCAGCTCGGCGGTCGCACTCGGCGCGCCGTTGCTGGCGGCCAACTTTCCGCGCGCCTATCTCGACGTCAATCGCGAGCCCTACGAACTCGATCCGCGCATGTTCGACGGGCTGCTGCCGCCCTATGCCAATGTCAATTCGCTGAGGGTGGCCGGCGGGCTCGGCACCATTCCGCGCATCGTGGCCGAGAACATGGAGATCTATGCGCGGCGCCTGCCGGTGCAGGAAGGGCTCGATCGGGTCGAGGCGGTCTACAAACCCTATCATGCGGCGCTGCGCCGGCTGATCGCGCGAACGCATGTGCAGTTCGGCTTCGGTGTGCTGATCGACTGCCACTCGATGCCCGGCAATGTGCGCGTTGCCGGCAGTACCGCGCGGCCCGATTTCATCATCGGCGATCGCTACGGCACCAGCGCATCGGCCGAACTCTCGCGGGCGGCCATCGCGATCCTCGAGGAAATGGGCTTCGCGGCGATCCGCAACAAGCCCTATGCCGGCGGCTTCATCACCGAACATTACGGCCGGCCTTCGCGTGGCCTGCATGCGCTGCAGATCGAAGTGAACCGGGCGATCTATGTCGATGAAGTGACGCTGGAGAAACGCGGGGATTTTGCCGCGGTGGCCGATGCCGTCACCGCCTTCATGCAGCAGATGGCGGATTACGTCGAGAAATTCGCCGGCGATCGGGCGCTGGCTGCCGAATAAATCTCTTTTTCGATTTCGCTGACGCCTGGGCGTCGTCTTCCCGGCCAAAAAAAGACCGCCGTGAGGCGGCCTAAGTCTAGGGAGGAAACACCCAAGGAGGGTATTTACAGTCAGAAGACTGTACGAAGGACGCTACTATTGCGCTGCACAAATGTCAAGCAATATATTGCGCTGCGAAATCTTTGGGCAGCGTCGCGGGAATTGCCTGCTGCGTTTGCATTCCCGCTGCTTTTCGTTATGAAAGCATCACTCCCGCCAGCCAAACGGATTGACCATGCTTCCTGACCGCTCGTTCTTCAATCGTCTGGCGGAGGCCGCCAAGGCCGAGACGCTTCCGCGCTTCCGCTCCGGTCTCGATATCACCAACAAGCTTTCCTCCGGGTTCGATCCGGTGACCGAAGGCGACCGGGCGGCCGAACTGGCCATCCGGGCGCTGATCGAGGAGAATTTTCCGAACCATGGCATTCTCGGCGAGGAGCACGGCAATGTCGGGCTCGACCGCGACTATGTCTGGGTGATCGATCCGATCGACGGCACGCGCGCTTTCATCTCCGGCCTGCCGGTGTGGGGAACGCTGATCGGCCTGCAGAAAGAAGGGCGGGCGATCATGGGCATGATCGAACAGCCCTTTACCGGCGAGCGTTATTTTGCCGACCAGAACGGCTCGATCTATAGCGGCCCGGAGGGCGAGCGGCGGCTGGCGACGCGCCAATGCGACGCTCTTTCGAACGCCATCCTGTTTACCACCTCACCGCATCTCTTCGCCGGCGAGGAGATGGAGAAATACCGCGAGATCGAGAGCCATGTCCGGCTCTTCCGCTACGGCTGCGACTGCTACGCCTATGCGCTGCTTGCCGCCGGCCATATCGATCTCGTCATCGAAAACAGCCTGAAGCCCTATGATGTCGGCGGCATCATTCCCGTCATCGAAGGGGCGGGCGGCATCATCAGCACCTGGGACGGCGGACGGCCTGAAAACGGCGGCTCGATCATCGCCGCCGGCAGCCGGGCGGTCTACGAACAGGCGATCGCCATCCTGCAGCGCTAATCCGGGGTTGGCTTGCCAATCCCCCGGTCAGCTCTGCTGATCCGGCTCACGTGCCGAGGGCGGCGACCTCCTGGTTTTCCTCGGCATCGCTGCCCGGAATGAAGGCGTGGAAGGCGGCAAGAGCGGCGGCGCGATAGGTATCCCGTTCCTGGAAGATCTCGTGGCGAGCGCCGTTGATCGGCACAAGCTGACCGGCGCGGAAATAACGCGAAAGCCGCTCCTGCGCCGTGTAGGGCACGACACCGTCACGCGTCGGGGCGATGACGATGGTCGGGATGGTGATGGAGAAGAGATGGTAGGGCGAGGTGACCCGGTCCATCGTGCGGAATGCCTCGGTGAGCCAGCGGGCCGTCGGCGGCCCGAGCGTCAGCTCCGGATGGGCCTTCATCATCGCGACATTGCGCTCGAAGCGGGTTTCGTCCGAGGTCAGCGGATTGTCGCGGAAATCCGGCTCCTTCAGTTTCGAGGTCAGCGGCAGGAAGCCGAGGCCGAGAGCCGTCAGCGTGCCGGCAAGGGTGCGGATAACGCGGGGCGAGGCGGCCTGGCCGGTCAGGCCGATGAAGGGCGCCGACAGCACCATGCGATCGATACGGGTGGTGAGATAAGGCGCGGCCGAGAGCGCGATCAGCCCGCCCGTGGAGTGGGCGAGCAGGTAGAAGGGCAGGCGGGTATCCGGCAGCACCACCTTTTCGAGGAAGGTGTCGAGATCACGTTCGTAATCGGCGAAGCGGCGGATGTGGCCGTGGTTACGGCGCTTCAGGAGCCGCCCCGAGCCGCCTTGGCCGCGCATATCGAAGGTGGCGACCCAGAGGCCTTTGGCCGTCAGGTCGCGGATCGTCTCGAAATATTTCTCGATATATTCGTTACGGCCATGCAGGATGACCACCGTGCCCTTGGCGACCTGGGCGCCTGCGCGGAAGACGGCGTAGCGCAGCCGGTGGCCGTCATGGGTTTCGAAGAATCCTTCCGTGCGGTTTTCCGGGGCGGGATTGTCGGGCGTCGAATAGAGAACCTGATCCATGACTTTGCCAATGCGCCGCTGCTGACTGCTTCGCATCAGGGATAGCGCATGGCATCCGGCTTGGAAAGCGGCGACCCTGCGAGGCTGTAAAGCAACGAAAAGGGCCGGCAGGAGCATGAGGGTGCTCGCAGCCGGCCGAGTTTGAGGCTGAAGAAGAAGGGACGATGCACTTCAGCCATCGGGACCAGATTCACCCGACGCTGCGATTTCTAGGCGGATGCGTGTGAATGCGCTCCGAACCGGCCGTTCATGCGCGGTTCACGGGCCGACCGAGGCGATTTCAAAAAGGTCTTGAACTCGTCAAATCCCATCACCATCTCCTTCCTGCGGGTGCCGAAGAGGGCCTGCGCAAGCGTCCCGAGGCCGCCAAAGATGGGGTTTCAGGGGCATTTTATCGCAACACGTCGCTTCCACAGGAGGACATCATGCGTCACGTAGACTTCTCTCCCCTTTATCGTTCGACCGTCGGTTTCGACCGGCTCTTCACCATGCTCGACAGCCTTGCCCAGCCGGAGCAGGCCCAGACCTATCCGCCCTATAATATCGAGCGCACCGGCGAAAACACCTATCGGATCACCATGGCGGTCGCCGGTTTCGACGAGACCGAACTTTCGATCGAAGCCCATGCCCATGTCCTGTCCGTCAAGGGTGAAAAGGCCGAGGAACCTGCCGAAGGCGGCGAATTCCTCTACCGCGGCATTGCCAAGCGCGCCTTCGAGCGCCGCTTCCAGCTTGCCGACCATGTAGAGGTGACCGCCGCTTCGCTGAAGAACGGCCTGCTGCACATCGACCTTCTGCGCAACATTCCCGAGGCCATGAAGCCCCGCAAGATTGCGATTGCGGCAGAACCGGTCGAGGCTCCGAAGGCCATCGAGGCGCAGATCATCAACGGCTGATTTATCCCCTATGGGGTAAACGAACGGCGCTCCATCGGGGCGCCGTTTTTGTTGCGAGTCAGGCCGGGCTGGCGGCTTCCTCTATCTCTTTTTCCATTGCGCGGCGGGCCGCGGCGGCGGCGTATTTCTGGGCGATGACGGCGCAGACCATCAGCTGGATCTGGTGGAAGAGCATCAGCGGCAGAACGATCGCACCGATCGACTGGCCGGCGAAGATGACGTTGGCCATCGGCACGCCGCTTGCCAGGCTCTTCTTCGAGCCGCAGAAGGTGATGGTGATTTCGTCGGCCTTGTCGAAGCCCAGCCAGCGGCTGCCGACCATCGTCAAGACAAGGACGATCGCCAGCAGGACGACGTCGGCGACGACGACGGCGGCGATATCGGCGATCGAGAAGGTATGCCACAGGCCCTCGACGACAGCCGTCGAGAAGGCGAGATAGACGACCATCAGGATCGAGCCGCGGTCGACGGGCATCAGGATCTTCTTCTTGGCGCGAATCCAGTCGCCGATCCAGGGCTGCAGGATCTGGCCGATGATGAAGGGGCCAGCAGCTGCAGCAGGATCTGCTCCAGCGCGTCGAAGGAGAAGCCGCCATGGCCGCCGACGGAAAACAGCAGGCCGACGAGCAGCGGCGTCAGGAACATGCCGAAAATGTTGGAGGCCGAGGCCGAGCAGATGGCGGCAGGCACGTTGCCGCCCGCCATCGAGGTAAAGGCGATCGACGACTGGACCGTCGAGGGCAGCACACAGAGGAAGAGGATGCCGAGATAAAGCGGCTGCGGCAGGATGGTGTCGGGAATGAAGCCGAGCCCGAGGCCGAGCAGCGGAAAAATGCCGAAGGTGGTCAACAGGATGACGAGATGCAGGCGCCAGTGCAGCAGGCCCGCAATCACGACATCGCGCGAGAGGCGGGCGCCATGCAGGAAGAATAACAGCGCGATGGCAAGATCGGTGGCGATGCCGAAATAACCCGCGAAGGCGCCCCTTGCCGGCAGCAGCGAGGCGAGGATGACCGTGCAGACGAGCAGTACGGTGAAGGTATCGGGCAGAAAGCGACGCATAGTGGTCTCGCGGCGTGATAAAACAGTCCTTGTTTTGTCGTCCATTGCGATCCAGGATGCAAGGAATAACAGTTATCGAGAAACTGGATTGCCATGCTGGATCTTTCGCAATTGCGCAGTTTTGTCGCCGTCGAGCAGATGGGCAGTTTTACGCTCGCCGCAGAAAGGCTCGGCCTTGGCCAGTCGACGGTGAGCCAGCACATTCAGCGGCTGGAGACCACACTCGGGCGCAAGCTCCTGGCGCGCGATACGCATAAGGTCATCCTGACCGGCGATGGCGAGGCGCTGCTGTCGCATGCACGCAGCATGCTTTTGATCGAAGGCCAAGTACAGTCGCTGTTTCGAAGCAACAGCCTGCGCGGCAGTCTGCGGCTCGGAGTGTCGGAGGATTTCGTCACCAGCCAGTTGCCGGCGGTGCTGGAGGATTTCGTGCGGTCGCATCCCTCCGTCGACCTCGAACTGACGGTGGCACTCTCCGGCGTCCTCTACGAAATGCAGGACAATGGCGAGATCGATCTGGTGCTCGCCAAGCGCCGGCTCGGCGATGCCCGCGGAAAACTGGTCTATCGTGAGCCGCTCGTCTGGCTGGCACGCGATCCCGAGCGTGTTCTTACCTCCGGCCCTTTGCCGCTGATCGCCTTTCCACCGCCGAGCGTGACGCGGGTGATCGCGCTGGAAGCGCTGGCACGAAACGGCGTGGCGTGGCGGATCGTCTGCACCTGCGGGAGCCTCAGTGGATTGACGGCAGCGGCGCGGGCCGGGATGGGCGTGCTGGTGCAGCCGCGCAGCATGGCGCCATCAGGGCTGAAAGAGATCGCGGCGGGAAAGCTTCCGGTTCTGGAAGATGTGGAATTCGTGCTGGTACCGCGCAAAGGGGCGGATCAGGCACTGGTCGCCGCACTGTCGGACGATATTTTGCAAAAGGTGAGGGGGCTGAAGTCGGCGTAAGCCGTTGCCATCACGAAAGGCCCGTCGGACCGACAGGCCGGTCGGTGGGCGATCAGGCCGCCAGGCACCTGAGGAAGCCATCCACGTCCGCTTCCGTCGTGGCGAAGCTGGTGACCAGGCGGATCAGCGTTTCGTTTTTGGAGACGAGTTCGGGCGCTGCCGCCGGTACCGGCCATTCGTAAAATTTCGCACCCTTTTCTTCCGCGGTTTTTGCAGCGCGCCTGCTGACGACGGCAAAGACTTCGTTGGAAGCGGTCGGCCAGGCGAGGCGGGCGGCGTTGCTGGCGCCGATGCCGGCCCGCAGCCGGTCGGCCATACCGTTCGAATGGCGGGCGAGATCGAGCCAGAGATCGTTTTCGAAATAGGCATCGAACTGGGCGGCGATGAAACGCGACTTGGAGAAGAGTTGGGCGGCGCGCTTGCGGATGAAGGGCATTTCGCTTGCCTGATCCGGGTTGAAGAAGACGATCGCTTCCGCGCACCAGCAGCCGTTCTTGGTGCCGCCGAAGGACAGCATGTCGACACCGCGCTTCCAGGTCATCTCGGCTGGGGTGACATCGAGCGCGACCAGCGCGTTGACGAAGCGAGCGCCATCCATATGAAGCGGCAGGTTGCGCTTTTTTGATATGGCGGCAATCTCACCGATCTCCGGCAGCGAATAGACCGTGCCGATCTCCGTCGTCTGGGTGATGGTCACCGCGCTGGCACGGCCATGACGAAGGGCGTCCTCGGGGAAGTTTGCGATCTTTGCCGAAAGCCTGGCTGGATCGATCTTGCCGGCTTCGCCGTCGACGGCCATGAGGCGGGCGGAGCCGGAGAAGAATTCCGGCGCGCCGCATTCATCTTCGATCACATGGGCTTCCGAATGGCAGAAGGTAATGCCGCCGGGGCGCTGGACGCTCGCCAGCGCCAGGGAGTTGGCGGCTGTGCCGGTGGCGACGAAGAAAACCGAAACCTCACGCTCGAAGATTTCGCAGAAGCGGGCCTCGACCTTCTTGTCGAGATCGCTGGCGCCATAGGCAGGAGCAAAACCGGCCGATTCCGCCAGCAGACGTTCGGCAATGGATCTATGGGCGCCGGCCCAGTTATCGGAAGCAAAGAACATGAGGGGACCGCAGGAAAGGAAGGATTTGGCAGGGCCGAAGCGGAGATTACGCCAAAGCTTCACGGGATCAAGGCGGTTGCCCCCGACGCATCACATAAATTGAACTACGCAATCAATAAACAAAATGATGGCTCATGACGTAATTTTATTTCTCTATCGCGACCGATTCGGTAATCTTCCGTCGCAAATCGACGTTTTTTAGCGGCGCGCTCTTGCGGAGCCGAATGCTTTCTGGCATAGAACAGATGAATTAGGACAGTGTTGCTGTCCTATCTTGGCCTTGCGGCCGAAGAGCTGCCGAAAACCCTGGAACAGACGGGCTTTCACGCTATAGTTCTTCCGAGCGTCAAGCCCCGTGGACGGGCGGCGCGGGGGCAGATGGCAGGCGCGGAACGCGACGGTTTGCTTTCCTTTAGAAGCAGATGTCTGCGGCCGATCTTCACAATGCAACAGCGCTGTCATGCGCCGAACCTATTCTGGTTGCGGCGCGGGACGAAAAGCCGCCCGCGGCCCCGCGGGTTTCGACAGGAGGAAAGACGATGACGAAGACGCCATCCATGGAATTTGACCGGTTTGCTGCTGCAGAGGTGCGCGCTACGGCCAATATGTCCAAATCCGCCTCCGGCCTGCCGAAGAAGCAGGGCCTCTACGATCCCCGCAACGAACATGACGCCTGCGGCGTCGGCTTCGTCGCGCATATGAAGGGCCAGAAGTCGCATCAGATCGTCAAGGACGGCCTGTTCATTCTCGAGAACCTGACACATCGCGGCGCAGTCGGCGCCGACCCTCTGATGGGTGATGGCGCCGGCATCCTGGTGCAGATCCCCGACCGCTTCTTCCGCGAGGAGATGGCCGCCCAGGGCATCACCCTGCCGCCGGCCGGCGAATATGGCGTCGGCCATATCTTCCTGCCGCGCGATGAAAAGCAGATCGAGCACTTCAAGAAGGTGATCAGCGACGTCATCACCGAAGAGGGCCAGGTCTTCATCGGCTTCCGCGACGTGCCGGTCGATAATTCTTCGCTCTCCAAGGCGCCCGACATCGCTGCCACCGAGCCGCATCATGTGCAGGTCTTTATCGGCGCCGGCGAGGATGCCGAAAACAACGACGAGTTCGAGCGCCGGCTGTTCACGCTGCGCAAGGTGATCTCCAACCGTATCTATGACGAGTTCGACGGCGAGGAGAGCAATTTCTATCCGGTGTCGCTGTCGTCGGCGACGGTGGTCTACAAGGGCATGTTCCTGGCCTACCAGGTCGGGGCCTATTATAAGGACCTGGCGGATCCGCGTTTCGAAAGCGCGGTCGCCCTCGTGCACCAGCGCTTCTCGACCAACACCTTCCCGTCGTGGAAACTCGCGCACCCCTACCGCATGGTCGCCCATAACGGCGAAATCAACACGCTGCGCGGCAACGTCAACTGGATGGCGGCGCGTCAGGCATCGGTCTCCTCGCCGCTGTTCGGCGAGGACATCTCCAAGCTCTGGCCGATCTCCTACGAGGGCCAGTCGGATACGGCCTGCTTCGACAACGCACTCGAATTCCTGGTGCGCGGCGGTTATTCGCTGGCGCATGCGGTGATGATGCTGATCCCGGAAGCCTGGGCCGGCAACCAGTCGATGGCGGCCGAACGCAAGGCCTTCTACGAATATCATGCGGCACTGATGGAGCCGTGGGACGGGCCGGCTGCCGTCGCCTTCACCGACGGCAAGCAGATCGGCGCGACGCTCGACCGCAACGGCCTCAGGCCGGCACGTTACCTCGTCACCGACGACGACCGCGTCATCATGGCGTCCGAAGCCGGCGTGCTGCCGGTTCCGGAGGAGAGGATCATCCAGAAGTGGCGTCTGCAGCCGGGCAAGATGCTGCTGATCGACATGGAGGAAGGCCGCATCATCTCCGATGACGAGGTGAAGTCGCAGCTTGCGACGGCGCATCCCTATCGCAGCTGGCTCGACCGGACCCAACTGATCCTCGAAGAGCTGAAGCCGGTGGAGCCGCGGGCGCTGCGCCGCGACGTGTCGCTGCTCGACCGTCAGCAGGCCTTCGGCTACACGCTCGAAGATACGCGCATCCTGATGTCGCCGATGGCGACGACCGGCCAGGAAGCGATCGGCTCGATGGGCACCGACACGCCGATCTCGGCAATGTCGGAAAAGCCGAAGCTGCTCTATACCTATTTCAAGCAGAACTTCGCGCAGGTGACGAACCCGCCGATCGACCCGATCCGCGAGGAACTGGTGATGAGCCTCGTTTCCTTCATCGGCCCGCGGCCGAACATTCTCGACCACGAAGGTGCCGCGAACGCCAAGCGGCTCGAGGTGCGTCAGCCGATCCTTACCAATGGCGATCTCGAAAAGATCCGTTCGATCGGTCATACGGAAGACCGTTTCGACACCAAGACGCTCGATTTCACCTATGATATCGAGCGCGGCGCCGCAGGCATGCCCGAAATGCTCGACCGGCTCTGCGAGCGCGCGGAGGCGGCCGTCAAGGGCGGCTACAACATCATCGTGCTTTCCGACCGCCAGATCGGGCCTGACAGGATCGCCATTCCGGCGCTGCTGGCGACGGCCGCCGTGCACCATCACCTGATTCGCAAGGGACTTCGCACCTCGGTCGGTCTCGTCGTCGAAACCGGCGAACCGCGCGAAGTGCATCATTTCTGCCTGCTCGCCGGCTACGGTGCCGAGGCGATCAACCCCTATCTCGCTTTCGACACGCTGCTCGACATGCATGCCAAGGGCGAATTCCCGAAGGAAGTGGATGCCTCGGAAGTCGTCTACCGCTACATCAAGGCGGTCGGCAAAGGCATCCTCAAGGTCATGTCGAAGATGGGCATTTCGACCTATCAGTCCTATTGCGGCGCGCAGATTTTCGATGCGATCGGCCTGTCGTCCGAACTGGTCGACAAGTATTTCTTCGGAACCGCGACGATGATCGAAGGCATCGGTCTCGAAGCGATCGCCGAAGAGACCGTTTCCCGCCATAACGCGGCCTTCGGCACGGATCCGCTGCTGGCCACGACACTCGATATCGGCGGCGAATATGCCTACCGCATGCGCGGCGAAAGCCATGCCTGGACGCCGGACGCAGTCGCAGCCCTTCAGCATGCCGTGCGCGGCAATGCCGAGGACCGCTACCGCGAATTCGCCGAGATGGTGAACAATTCGGCGCTGCGCATGAACACGATCCGCGGATTGTTCAACGTCAAGAGCGCCGAGGCGCTCGGCCGCAAGCCGGTGTCCGTCGACGAGGTCGAGCCGGCGGCCGATATCGTCAAGCGGTTCTCGACGGGGGCAATGTCCTTCGGTTCGATTTCCAGAGAGGCGCACACGACGCTGGCGATCGCCATGAACCGGATCGGCGGCAAGTCGAACACCGGCGAGGGCGGCGAGGAATCCGACCGCTACATGCCGCTCTCCGATGGTTCGATGAACCCGGAACGCTCGGCGATCAAGCAGATCGCCTCGGGCCGCTTCGGCGTCACCACCGAATATCTCGTCAATGCCGATGTGCTGCAGATCAAGGTGGCGCAGGGCGCCAAGCCCGGCGAAGGCGGCCAGCTGCCCGGCCACAAGGTCGATGCGACGGTCGCCAAGACCCGTCACTCGACGCCGGGTGTCGGCCTGATCTCGCCGCCGCCGCACCACGACATCTATTCGATCGAAGATCTGGCGCAGCTGATCTACGACCTGAAGAACGTCAACCCGACGTCCGATGTCTCGGTCAAGCTGGTCTCCGAAGTCGGTGTCGGCACGGTTGCTGCCGGCGTCGCCAAGGCGCGCGCCGACCACATCACGGTCGCCGGCTTCGACGGCGGCACGGGTGCCTCGCCGCTGACCTCGCTCAAGCATGCCGGCAGCCCCTGGGAGATCGGCCTTGCCGAAACCCAGCAGACGCTGGTGCTGAACGGTTTGCGTTCGCGCGTCGCGCTGCAGGTGGACGGCGGCCTGAAGACCGGCCGCGACGTCATCATCGGAGCGCTGCTCGGCGCCGACGAATTCGGTTTTGCCACCGCGCCGCTGATCGCGGCCGGCTGCATCATGATGCGCAAGTGCCATCTCAACACCTGTCCGGTCGGTGTGGCGACGCAGGATCCGGTGCTGCGTAAGCGCTTCAAGGGCACGCCGGAGCACGTCATCAACTACTTCTTCTTCGTTGCCAATGAAGTGCGCGAAATTCTCGCTTCGCTCGGCTTCACCCGGCTCGACGAGATCATCGGCGCTTCGGAGCTGCTGGAGAAGGACGAGATGCTGGCGCACTGGAAGGCCAAGGGTCTCGACTTCAGCCGCATCTTCCACAAGGTCGACGCTCCCAAGGAGGCGACCTTCTGGACGAGCAGGCAGCAGCATCCGATCGACGATATTCTCGACCGCGCGCTGATCGAGCAGGCACAACAGGCGCTGACCGACAAGACGCCCGTCGCTTTCGAGGTCGACATCAAGAACGTCGACCGTTCGGCCGGCGCGATGCTGTCCGGCGAGGTCGCCAAGCGTTATCGCCATCGCGGGCTGAAGGAAGACACGATCAATGTGACGCTTCGCGGCACGGCGGGCCAGAGCTTCGGCGCCTTCCTGGCGCGCGGCGTCACCTTCAACCTGATCGGTGACGGCAACGACTATGTCGGCAAAGGGCTTTCGGGCGGCAAGATCATCATCCGGCCGCCGGAGAATTCGCGGATTGTCGCCGAAAACTCGATCATCGTCGGCAACACCGTGCTTTACGGCGCGACCGAGGGCGAGTGCTATTTCCGCGGCGTGGCGGGCGAACGGTTCGCCGTGCGTAATTCGGGGGCGATCGCCATTGTCGAAGGTGTCGGCGACCACGGTTGCGAATATATGACCGGCGGTGTCGTCGTCGTGCTCGGCACCACGGGCCGCAATTTCGCGGCCGGCATGTCCGGCGGTGTCGCTTACGTGCTCGACGAAACCGGCGATTTCGCCAGCCGCTGCAATATGGCGATGGTCGAACTCGAGCCGGTGCCGGAAGAGGACGACATGCTGGAGAAGCTGCATCATCACGGCGGCGATCTCATGCACAAGGGACGCGTCGACGTCTCCGGTGACATGACGCGCCATGACGAGGAGCGCCTTTACCAGCTGATCTCCAACCATCTGCACTATACGGGCTCGGCCCGCGCCAAGCAGATCCTCGATCACTGGGCCGACTACCGTCCGAAATTCCGCAAGGTCATGCCTGTGGAATACCGACGTGCGCTCGAGGAAATGGAACGCAGCCGGATGGGCATCGCCGCGGAATGATTTGAACCGGAGCATCCGCCATCGCATCGCAGATGGCGGATGACGGAAACATCTCGATGACTCCTCACGAACATGACGACGGCGATGGGCCGTCCGGATCGTACGGTGTCCTACAGGAGATCTGTTCCAATGACGGTCAAGATAAGCAACCCGCCCGGAACTCCGGGGACTGACGACAGACAACTGGCCGCGGTGAGGCGGTCATGAGGGTAAGGGACGAAGAAATGGGTAAGGTTACAGGATTTCTGGAAATCGACCGGCAGGTGGCGAAGTACCAGCCGGCGTCGGATCGCATCCGGCATTTCCGCGAGTTCACGATCCCGATGTCGGACCCGGAAGTGCAGAAACAGGCCGCGCGCTGCATGGACTGTGGCATTCCCTATTGTCACGGACCGACCGGCTGCCCGGTGCACAACCAGATTCCGGACTGGAACGACCTCGTCTACAACAACAATTGGGAAGTGGCGATCCAGAACCTGCATTCGACCAACAACTTCCCTGAGTTCACCGGCCGCGTTTGCCCCGCGCCTTGCGAAGAAGCCTGCACGCTGAATCTCGAGGATGCGCCGGTTGCGATCAAGACGGTCGAGCAGGCGATCGCCGACAAGGCCTACGAGCTCGGGTTCATCAGGCCGCAGCCGGCCACCGTCCACACCGGCAAGAAGGTCGCCGTCATCGGCTCCGGTCCTGCCGGCATGGCTGCCGCCCAGCAGCTCGGCCGCGCCGGTCATGACGTGCATGTCTACGAGCGCGAGACGAAGCCGGGCGGACTGTTGCGCTACGGCATCCCCGATTTCAAGATGGAGAAGAACTTCATCGACCGCCGCGTCGAGCAGATGAAGGGTGAGGGCGTCACCTTCCATTGCGGCGTCAATGTCGGCGTCGACGTCAAGGTCGAGCAACTGCTCGCCGATCACGACGCCGTCCTCTATTGCGGCGGCTCGGAGACGCCGCGCGAGGCGGGCATTCCGGGCACGGACCTTGCCGGCGTGCATGACGCGATGCCCTACCTGGTGCAGCAGAACCGCCGCGTCGGGCGCGAGAACATCGACAGCGTCGGCTGGCCGTCGGACCCGATCCTGGCGGGCGCCAAACATATCGTCGTCGTCGGCGGGGGCGACACGGCTTCGGACTGTGTCGGCACGGCATTCCGCCAAGGGGCCGTCAAGGTCACCCAGCTCGACATCCGCCCGCAGCCGCCGGAGAAGGAAGACAAGCTCGCCGTCTGGCCCTTCTGGGCGACGAAGATGCGCACCTCCTCCTCGCAGGCCGAGGGTGCGGTACGCGAGTTCCAGGTGGCGACGCTCGAATTCGTCGGTGAAGACGGCGTGCTGACCGGCGTCAAGTGCTGTGAAGTCGACGAGCGCCGGCGGCCGGTTGCGGGCACGGAATTTGTCATCCGCGCCGATCTCGCCTTCATCGCCATCGGTTTCCGCGGCCCGTTCACGACAAGCGTGCTGAAGGAACTCGAGGGTAAGCTGACGCTCAATACCGACAAGCGCGGCTCGACCAACGTCGTTGCCAACGACCGCGACTACAAGACCTCGGTCGACAAGTTCTGGACGGCGGGCGACGTGCGCCGCGGCCAGTCGCTGGTGGTCTGGGCGATCCGCGAAGGCCGCCAGGCGGCGCGCGCCATCGATGAGGCGTTGATGGGCTCGAGCGTTCTGCCGAACTGATTGCAGCTCGTCTGGAGACTTGAAGATAGAGACTCCGCCTTTCCGGGCGGAGTTTTTTATGCAGTGCCGCGCATTCGAAAGTCGATGCCAATTTTGAGATCATAGGCTGGTGCGACCGCTTGCCGCGCCGACATGGGGCGCAAGCCTCGAGCAATGCCGGGAAGCGAGATTTTTCACCGGACGCGGGCTCAGGAAGAGCCGGCGGCGACCGGAGCGGACGTGCCCCGCCGTTTCGGCCGCACGGCATTTCACCAGGATTTTTCAAATGGTTTCCGCACTTGACAGCACCCGGCTGATTTCGGCCCAATATGCCCTGAAAAACCTTCGCAGCTCCGACGACAGTTCGCAGGATACGCAGAATTCGTCGGCGGCCAGTATCTTGAGCAGCTACGGGCTCGATTCGAGTTCGGCTTCGCTGCTTTCCAACAACGCCCTATCCGGGCTGCTCGACACGCTTTCCTCGCAAAGCGATACGTCCGATGAGACACAAGCGACCGGCAACGGCGCCGCCGTCACCAGCGCTTCCTTCATGTCGATGCTGAAGCAGCAGTTGCAGGATGCGGCTGAGGCCGAAGGCGAGAGCGGCAAGGCCCACGACATGCTGGCCGCCCTCGAAGCGGGAACGCTGACCATCTCCGATCCGACGCAGGGCGTATCGGTTGCCGCCTGGGATGTCGACGATCCCGATGAGGCTGACACCGAGAGCAAGACCGGCACGGATATCGATGTCAGCGGTTGGAGCGATTTTCTCGATGCGCATCTGGAGCGCGGCTCCGACGGCACCTTCGTCAAGGAAAATGGCAGCTATGTCGACCAGACGAACGACAGCAACGCCTTCTTCGGCTTGATCGGCTCGGATTACTATTATCTGAGCTGGCCACAGGCGACGTAAGCGACGGGAAGGCCGTCTCGCGCAGCCTTCTTATTTCACCGAGACTTCGTCCGGTGTCTTGGCCGCCGGCAGGCGGTAATCATCGACTCGGCCGGGAGGGGGTGGCGTCATTTCGCCCTGCTCGACCAGGAGATCGCGCGGCGACCGCGTCAAAACCATCGGCGGGGGTCGCGCGCCGAGAAGCTCGGCGCCGCCGTCGAGATTGGGATCGGAGAAGCTGATCGGCACGGTATGTTCGACCGGATTGGCGGGAAGGCCGAGACCGGGCAGATTGCTGGAGTCGAGGCGAACCAGATCCGGGCTTGCCTGCGTGCCGAGAAGACGCCGCGCCGGTTTTTCCACATAGAAGGCAAGTTTTCGCCGGCCTGCCTGGGTCAGGTTGATACCATCGGAGGTGCGCAGGCGCACCTGCTGGCCGTTCACATCCGAACCGGTGACGATGAAATTGCCGTTTTCATCGACGAAACCATCCCAGATGTCGACGAATTCACCGCCGATGCTTTCGACCTGGTTGCGGTAGAGCTGGTTCAGCTGAACGGCATCGGCCGTCATCTGATCGGATTCGAAGGCGGGAAGGCCGACCCAGAGCAGCGGGACCTTGCGGTCGGTGACCTCCTTACCGAAAGAAAGGACACGGCGCCGGTATTCGCTGAACCAACCGTCGGTGCGGAATTTCTCCTTGGCTGTATCGGTCATCATCTGCTGGCGATCGTTGGCGCCGATCATGACGACGACCATTGCCGGCTTCAGTTCGTCGATCATATTCGGCAGCTGTTCCGGCCAGTTGTAATAATCGTCGCGGACGAGACCCGATGAGACGTTGCCGCGGGCTTCGACAACGACCCCCGGCGAGGTCTCGAAGGCGGCGGTGAGGCCGTCGCCGAGGCCGCTGGCCAGGAAGTCGCCGATAATCAGGATCTTTTTGGCGTCACCGAGCTTCTGTACCGCAGGCTCCTCTTGCACAGTCCGCACGGGCGGCGCGGTGCGGGTATTGACCACGGCCTTCGGCGCCGGCGGTTTTTTGTGCTGCTGGCGCTTCGGCTGCGGTGCGTCGGGAGCCTGAGGCCCATCGTCGAGATAGCGCCGGCCGAGCAAGAAATCGAGGATCGAACGGCGCTGATAGCGCTGCTCCTGAGCTTCGGCGACATGCGCCGGCGCGACAGCGCCAAGGCATAGCGAAGCCGCCGCCAAGGCGAGCACAAGCCAACGGATTGGGGTCCGATCTGTTTTCTTCGTCATGGGCAGTTCCGCATCTGCCGGCATCTTGCACGCGGGGTAGGCCAGCGTCCACTCCTGCTATTATGTAGGTCGCGGTTCTGCCGCTTCCAATCCGAGCTTAGCTTTTGGCGATAGCCGCGCATCCCGTTTTCCGAAAATCGATTCCGATTTTCGGGCCGATGCGCTAGCGACGAAGTGCGTTGAGAAGCGGCAGCGAGGGCTCGCCGTCCGGCTGCATGCCGATGCGCGACTGCACGGCCGATATGGCCGCCTTCGAACCCGAGCCGAAATTGCCGTCGACCTCGCCATTGTAATAGCCGAGCGTCTTCAAACGGGTCTGCAGCTCGAATTTCTCGGTGATGTCGAGGGCGCCGTCCGGGCGCGGCCAGCGCTGCTGCATGCCGCCGTAGCCGGCGATCTGATCGGCGAGCAGGCCGACGGCAAGCGCATAGCTGTCCGAGGCATTGTAGTTCTTGATGGTGAAGAAGTTGGCGGTCATCAGGAAGCCCGGGCCACTCGGCCCAGCCGGCATCTTCAACATGGCTTTGGTGGCGCTTTCGCGGAAGGCCTTGCCGTTCGGGCGCGTCAGGCCGAGTGCCGCCCACTGGGCCAGCGTGTGGGTCTTGCCGACCTGCTTGGCGGCGGCTGCGGGAACGACGACCTCGTAGCCCCAGGTCTTGCCGGTGTCCCAGCCGTTTTTCATCAGGAGATTGGCCGAGGTCGCCAGCGCATCCGGCACGGAGTTCCAAATATCGCGATGGCCGTTGCCGTCGGCATCGACGGCATAAAGCAGGTAGCTTGTCGGGATGAACTGGGTGTGGCCCATGGCGCCGGCCCAGGAGCCGGTCATCTCGCGTGCCGGCACATCGCCGTTCTGCAGGATCTTCAGCGCAGCGATCAGCTGCTTCTTGGCGAATTTGGCGCGGCTCGGATCGGCATAGCCAAGTGTTGCCAAAGCGCGCGGCACGTAGTGCAGCCGGTCGTCCTTGTTGAGGATCGCGCCGTAATTGGATTCCATCGACCAGATGGCGAGCAGAATGGTCTTGTCGACGCCGAATCGCTGTTCGATCGCAGCGAGCGTTCGTGCGTGCTTGACGGCCATCTCGCGGCCGATCTTGACGGTGTAGGGATTGACGCGGGAATCGACATAGTCCCAGATCTTCGAGGTGAATTCCGGCTGATAGGCTGCCTTTTCGAGCACCGTCTGGTCGGGCTCGGTCACCCCGGAAAAGGCCTTTTGATAAGTTGCCTTACTGATGCCACTCTGAGCGGCAGTCTGGTAGAAATCCGCGATCCATTTCTGGAACCGGGAATCAGCTCTTGCGTTGTCGGGGACCAGTCCAACCTGGACGGCGACAACGAGGGCGAGAGCAAGACCACGAAGGGAGTTTTTGTGATTCTGGGTCATCGACAGTCGTATCCGTCATCATCAGTTTTCGGGACAGCGAGGCATCATGTCCGCGCCAGAACCGAGACTACAGGAACGGAGTCAACAAATTCTTTACCATGGCAACCGGCTGCGGTCACCATTGCAAAACAGTAGCAATTCTATACTAGTTAAGGCTAAAAAGCCCTATTTCCAAAGCGATATGTCGAAGCAGGAGGCCGGTGTGGCTCAACACAACAAAGTTCGTAAAGCAGTATTTCCGGTGGCTGGGTTGGGGACGCGATTCCTGCCGGCGACAAAGGCTGTTCCGAAGGAAATGTTGACCGTCGTCGACAAGCCGATCATTCAATATGTCGTCGACGAGGCGATCGAAGCAGGGATCGAGCATCTGGTATTCGTCACCGGACGCAACAAGCACGTCATCGAAGACTATTTCGATATTCATTTCGAGCTGGAGCAGACACTGCGCGAGCGCGCCAAGAAGGCTGAGATCACCCTTCTCGCCCAGCAACTGCCGAAGGCCGGTACGGTGAGCTTCACCCGCCAGCAGGAGCCGCTCGGCCTCGGTCATGCCGTCTGGTGCGCTCGCGAGATCGTCGGCGACGAACCCTTCGCGCTGCTGCTGCCCGACATGATCATGAAGGGCGACAAAGGCTGCATGAAGGGCATGATCGACCTTTACGGCCAGAGCGGCGGCAACATCATCGCCGTCGAGGAATGCGCGCCCGACCAGGCGCATAAATACGGCATCGTCGGTGTCGGCGATGCGATCGGCGAAGGCTTCCGAATCACCGGCATGGTGGAAAAGCCTGCCAAGGGGACGGCGCCTTCCAACTTTTTCATCAACGGCCGCTACATCCTGCAGCCGGAGATCTTCAAGATCCTCGAAACCCAGGAGCGCGGCGCCGGCAACGAAATCCAGCTCACCGACGGCATGCTGAAGCTCTTGAAGGAACAGGATTTTGCCGGTTACCACTTCCGCGGCACGACCTATGACTGCGGCGCCAAGGACGGCTTCATCCTGGCGAACGTCGCCTACGCCCTCGAACGTGCTGACATCCGTCCGTCGGTCGAAGGCGGCTTCAAGGAATTGCTTGCGAGCCTGAGATAGGGCTTCCCCAGCGTATCAAGTAAAAGAGCCGCGCGCATCCAGAGCGGATGCGCGCGGCTTTAGAATTCGGTCAGTTCGGCCGACTGATCTCGTCCAGATACCAGTTGATATAGCGCAGTTCGTTCTGCTCCATCGGCGCGATCGGTCCCGGCACAAAATAGTGCGAGAGAACGCCGCGCGACGTGTGCTCGATGATGGCCTTGTCCTCGTCGGTCGTCACCGTCCAGAGCCACATGAGCTTGGCGAGATCATAGTCTCTGCCCTCCTGGGCTTCATTGTTGACGAGCCAGATCAGTTCCATCTCGCAAGCTCTCGGGCCCTTCGGAATGAAGCGGTAGATCATACCGTAGTCGGGATAGCAGACCAGAAATGAGGTGCCGCCGAGATGGACGGAGGTGACGCCGCCATCAAATTCGGTAAATCGGCCCATCAGCATGCTGAGCGGCGAGCCGTCCTGGCTGCCGGTCTTAACACCGTCATAAAGCGCATAGCGGAACGCATGGATGGCTTCTCTGCCCGTCGCGGATGTCTGCCAGTGATCGCCGGAACCGACCTCGATGCCGAGGGCGCATGTGCGCTCCTCCATCGAGGCGTTCAGCGCCTCAATCATGTGCAGCGGCTGTTCCAGCGCGTGGGTCTGCGAATATTCGGGGTGCGCCGGGCCGCAATGGTAGCATTCCACATAGTTTTCCACCGCCAGCTTCCAGTTGGCGTCGACCGGATAGGTCTGCCGATGCGCCACCTTAGCCTGCCCCCAGCCATATTGGCCGCAGGTCGCATGAAGCAGATTCTCGACCTCGGAGAAATCGAGCGGGTCGTCTGCGAAGGAGATGAAGATCAAGCCTTCGACCACACGGACATGCAGCGTCTTCAGCCCATGATCCTCCCGCTTGAAATCTTTTGGTATCAGCCTTGCTGCCTTCAAGCTTCCGTCATTGCCATAGCTCCAGGCATGGTAGGGACAGACGAAGACACGGGCATTGCCCTTATCCCGGGTACAGACCTCGGCGCCGCGATGGCGGCAGACATTGAGCAGCGCATGAATTGTTCCATCGGCATGTCGCGTGACGATCACCTGTTCCGAGGCCATCCGAAACACTTCGAAGTCATTCGGATTTGGAACAACGCTCTCATGCGCGAGGCAATGCCAATGGCGGCGGAACACGCGCTCCAGATCACGCTCATAAATGTCCGGATCCATGTAGAATGGCCGGGCAAGACCGTGGCCCGGCTTATGAGCGGCAATGAGCTGATCGATGCCGTCGTCCGATGGCGCAGCCATTGTTCTGGTTTCAGGTGCCAGCATGGGAATGTCTCCGGAAAGTCGCACTCTTCGCAGCACGGGCAAGGACAAAAAGCGCAGATAGTTTCCAAGCCGGCCGATGAGTTCGCATGGCTATCGATCGTGCCCTCGAGGTGTCACGAGGTGGCAGAAGAATGTCCGCGGCAAATAGCGATATGTCCGTCGTCACATCCGGACCCTCGCGGAATTCGGATCATACATCGGTGCAAGCGATGGCTCGGCTCTCACCCTCGTTCCTGCAATCTCGATCTCGTAACATGAGCCGAGCACTTCCGCCGCGCTCTCACCCTTACAGGGCACGTAACCCAGCCCGATCGCACCGCCGAGGAAATGGCCGTAATTGCCGGAGGTTATCGTGCCGACGATCTCTCCGTCGCGGATGATTGCCTCGTTGTGAAAGAGCAACGGTTCAGGCTCTGTGAGCTTGAATTGCACCAGCCGGCGATCAACGCCCGTTTCCTGCTTGCGCAAGACGGCATCGCGGCCGATGAACTCCCCTTTGCCGGTCTTGACGGCGAAGCCGAGGCCTGCTTCCAGCACATGATCCTCATCGGTAATGTCATGGCCAAAATGGCGGAACGCCTTTTCGATGCGGCAGCTATCGAGCGTGTGGATGCCGCAAAGCTTCAGACCGAGGTCCAGGCCTGCCAGTTCCAACGCCTCAAAAACGTGGGCGGTTTGGTCGGTGGAGACATAGAGCTCCCAGCCGAGTTCGCCGACATAGGTGACGCGGTGAGCGCGAGCCAGTCCCATGCCGATCTCGATTTCCCGCGCAGTGCCGAAGGGATGGGCGTCGTTGGAGAAATCGTCAGGGCTGATCCTCTGCATCAGCTGACGCGACGTCGGACCCATCACGCAGAGCACGCTTTCGGCGGCCGTCATATCGGTAACCACGACATTTTCATCGGTCACGTGCCGGCGCAGCCAGGCAAGATCACGCTGCAGTGTCGCACCCGGGACAATGAGCAGGAAGGCGGTTTCGGTCAGCCGGGTTGCGGTGAGGTCGCTTTCGATGCCGCCACGACGGTTCAGCATCTGCGTATAGACGATACGGCCGGCGGGCACGTCTATCTGGTTCGCGCAGAGCCGTTGCAGGAAACGGCAGGCGTCGCGCCCTTCGACCCGGATTTTGCCAAAGGAGGTCATGTCGAAGAGACCGACGCCGGTCCTGATTGCCAGATGTTCCTCGCGCTGGTTTTCAAACCAGTTCTGTCGCCGCCAGCTATACTCATATTTTCGCTCTTGCCCTTCCCGGGCGAACCAGTTGGCGCGCTCCCAGCCGGCCACTTCGCCGAACACGGCGCCACGCGCCGCAAGGTGCTCATGGATCGGCGAGCGGCGTATACCGCGCGCGGTTGCCATCTGCCGATAGGGGAAATGGTCCGCGTAAAGCAGGCCGAGCGTCTCCGTCACGCGCTCCTTCAGGTAGAACCGGTTCTTCTGGAAGGGCTGGGCGCGGCGGATGTCTACTTCCCAGAGATCGAAGGGCGGCTCGCCGTCGTTCATCCATTGGGCAAGCGCCATACCGGCGCCACCGGAAGATACGATGCCGATCGAATTGTATCCGGCCGCCACCCAATAGCCTTTCAGTTCCGGTGCTTCGCCGAGGTAATAGCGATCGTCGGGCGTAAAGCTCTCCGGTCCATTGAAGAAGGTGTGGATGCCGGCAGTTTCCAGCATCGGCATCCGGTTGATCGCCATTTCGAGGATCGGCTGGAAGTGGTCGAAATCCTCCGGCAATTGGTCAAAGCAGAAGTCCTCGCGGATCGCCTCACCCGCCGGCGGCCAGGGCTTGGCGACCGGCTCGAAGGCGCCAATGAGCATCTTGCCGGCATCTTCCTTGTAATAGGTACACTCGTCCGGCACACGCAGCACAGGCAGAGACTTCAGCCCCCCAACCGGCTCGGTGACGATGTAGAAATGCTCGCAGGCATGCAGCGGCAGGGCGACGCCGGATTGCCGAGCGAGATCTCTGCCCCACATGCCGGCGGCGTTGACGACATTTTCCGTCTCGATCGTGAAACGCTCGCCGGCCTGCTCGCAGACGACGCCGACGACTCGCCCATCCCTGGCAAGCACCTCGATGACCTTCACGCCTTCGATGATGGTCGCACCGTGCTGCCGGGCTCCCTTGGCGAGCGCCATGGCGATGTTTGCCGGGTCGCATTGTCCATCGAGCGGCAGGTGAACCGCTGCCTTGACGTCGCCGATGTTGAGATGCGGGTAAAGCGCCTTCGCCTCTTGCGGCGAAATCTCGCGAACATCGATTTTGAATGCCCGGGCCAACGAGGCCTGACGGTAGATCTCTTCCTTACGCTCTTCGGTTAGGGCAACGGTGATCGAGCCATTTTGGCGCATGCCGGTGGCGATGCCGGTTTCGGCCTCCAGCCTGACGTAGAGATCGGCGGAATATTTGGCGAGGCGCGTCATGTTTTGCGAGGCGCGGAGCTGACCGATGAGGCCGGCCGCGTGCCATGTGGTGCCTGAGGTGAGCTGTTTGCGTTCGAGCAGTACGACATCGGTCCAGCCAAGCTTCGCCAGATGGTAGGCGATGGAACAGCCCGAGACCCCGCCGCCGATGATCACCGCGCGTGCCTTTTGGGGGATGGGTTTCGTCATGCTCGCAGCCTTTCGTTCTCGGGATCCCACAACGGCCGGTCGGGCTGGACGATGGCCTTGAACCGGTCGCCGAAGATTTCAACCTCCAGCTCGGTGCCCGGCACCGCCAGATCCCACCGCAGCATGCCGAGCGCCACGGACTTGCCGACGCGGTAACCCCAGTTGCCCGACGTTGTCTCTCCGACCAACTGACCGTCGCGCCAGAGCGTCGACATATAGGGGGCGTCACATTCGCCGGCATCGACGGCCAACGTGACGAAGCGCTTCGTCACACCTTGCTGCTTCTCGCGCTCGAGTGCCGCCTTGCCCTTGAAATCGGGTTTCGCCCAGTCGACGAAACGCTCCAGCCCGCCCTGCAGTATGGTGTAATCGGTCGAAAGATCGCCCTTCCAGGCGCGGTAGCCCTTCTCGATACGCAGGCTGTCGAGTGCTTCCATGCCGAATGGCTTCAGGCCATGCTTCCGGCCTGCAGCCCAGACCGCGTCGAAGACCGTGGCCGTGTCGTCCACCTTCGTGTGAAGCTCCCAGCCAAGCTCGCCGACGAAGGAAACGCGCACCAGCTGCAGCCGGCGGCCTGCTATCTGGCAGGACTGGTGCGTCAGCCACGGCTTGGAAAGATCCGCATCAGTGACGTCTGCGAGGATGGCACGAGATTGCGGCCCTGACAGTATCTGGCAGGCCAAATCGTCCGTCACATCATCAAGCGTGAATCGCGCGTCTTTCGGCAGATGCTTCTCCAGCCATGCGAAATCGTGCCACTGCGCTGTCGCCGCGGTGGTCAAGAAGAAAAGGTTCTCTTCCAGCGCCATCACCGACATCTCGGTGACGATACGGCCTTTGTCGTCGGCAAAATAGGCAAGTCCGATGCGGCCGGGTTTCGGCGCCTTGCCGGTGATCAAGCCGAGCAGCCAGTCGCGTGCACCCTCACCCTGCAGGCGGTAGCGGGAAAAGCCCGGCAGATCGAGAATGCCCGCAGCATCACGCACTGCCAGGCATTCCTCCTCGATCCGTTTCTGCCACGGCCCCGCCCGATTCCACGTCTGCGTTGACTGTTCCGACGTGTCATCGCCTGATTTGGCGTACCAGTTGGCGCGCTCCCAGCCATTATAGGGCTTGAATTGCGCACCAAGTGCCGCGATCCGATCATGGATCGGCGAGAGTTTCCTGTTGCGGCCAGCAGGCCAGGCGTGTTTCGGGAAATGCATTGCGTATTCGTGGCCGTACACTTCCATGCCCTTGGCGACGCAGTAATCCTGCTCGGAAGCAAAGTGCGTATAGCGACGTGGGTCGCAGGACCACATGTCCCATTCGGTCTGGCCTTCGGTCAGCCATTCGGCCAGCACCTTGCCGGCACCGCCCGCCTGGCAGATGCCGAAAGTGAAGACGCAGGCCTCAAACGCATTCGGCACGCCCGGCATCGGCCCGATCAGCGGATTGCCATCCGGCGTATAGGGGATAGGCCCGTTGATCATGCGCGACAGGCCGGCAGTGCCGAGGATCGGCACGCGCTCGACTGCGTCATTGAGATACCATTCCAGCCGCTCGAGATCGTCGGGGAAAAGCTGGAAGGAGAAATCCTCCGGCATCGGATCGTCGGCCGTCAGCCAATGCGCCTTGCAATTGCGCTCATAGGGACCGAGGTTCATTCCGGTCTTTTCCTGCCGCAGATAATAGGAACTATCGACGTCTCGCAGCAGCGGCAGCTTGTGGCCTGCCTCCTTCGACCAGGCGGCAAGCTCAGGAATTTCTTCGAACAGCATGTACTGATGGCTCATCACCATCATCGGCACCTCGCGGCCGAACCATTTGCCGACCTCGCGGGCGTAATAGCCGGCGGCATTGACGACATATTCGCAGCGGATATCACCCTCCGGGGTGGAAACGATCCATTCGTCGTTTTCCCTGCGCGCACCAGTTGCGGGACAGAAGCGGAAGATCCTCGCCCCCAGGTCGCGAGCGCCCTTCGCCAAGGCCTGGGTCAGCTGCGCCGGATCGATGTCGCCGTCATGGGGATCGTGGAGCGCGCCGATGAGGTCATGGGTCTCGACAAAAGGATATTTCGACTTGATCTGCTCGGGCGACAGGATGTCGAGGTCCATGCCCTGGTAGCGTCCCATGCCGACCACACGCTTGAATTCCTGCAGCCGCTCGTTCGAGTGGCCGAGCCGGATCGAGCCGGTCACGTGGTAGTTCATCGGATAGTCGACCTGAGCGCCCAGCTCGCGATAGAGCGAGGCCGAATGGCGCTGCATATTCATGATCGACCAGGAGGAAGAAAACGTCGGCACATTGCCGGCCGCATGCCAAGTCGATCCAGCCGTCAATTCGTTTTTTTCCAGGAGCACCGCGTCGGTCCAGCCCGCCATGGCCAGATGATAGAGTGCGGAAACGCCGACAGCACCTCCCCCGATGATCACAACGCGCGCGTGAGATGGCAAATTCGACATGGCTGCTCCTCGTTCGAAGGCAAGTCTGGCAACGAACGGGAACGGCATCAAGCGGAGGGAACTTGCTTTATTGATCGAAGAATTCGATTAGATAACGCGAAGATTGCCCTCGCGCAGTGAGCCCGGAAAGAACATGCAGATTGATCTCATCGAGACTTTTCTCGACCTGATGGAAACCCGCAGCTTCAACCGCACGGCGGAGCGGCTGAACATCACGCAATCAACCGTTTCCCATCGCGTCAAGGCGCTGGAGGCGCAGTTCAACCGAAAGCTCTTCACTCGCAACAAGGGTGGCACCGCACCGACGGCGTCGGGCCTGCGTTTCCTGGATCATGCGAAAGCCCTGCAATACCAGTGGCGTGAGGCAAGCCGGGCGGTCGAGAATGCGGGCGCCTATGAGCGATCCATGCGGCTTGGCATCCAACACGACCTTGCCGAAATCTTTGCCGGGCGCTGGCTTTCCGCGGTCCGTGCCGAGCTGCCCGGGACATCGATCTACCTGGAAGCGGACTACTCGAACCAGATGAACCGAGACCTCGCAGTTGGAGATCTCGATCTGGCCGTTCTCTATACTCCGCACTACCTGCCCGACCTTCACTACGAAAGGATCGGGGAAATGACATATAACCTGGTCAGTACCGTCGCCTGTGCGGTCGGCGCACTTCGACCCGAAACCTATATCCAGGCCATCTATTCGCCGGCCTTCGACCGTGCCCACAGACTGGCTTTGCCGCATCTGTCGGCAGCACCGCTGGCGTCGGGGCAGAACATCGCCATCATGGATTTGCTGACGACGCTGGGGGGCGCTGCCTACCTCATGAAAAGCAGCGCTGCGCGACTTGCCAAGGAGGGTGTCGCTTTCCCGGTAGAGGACGCTCCATCCATTCAACAGACGGTCTATGCCGCAACCAGCATCCGCACACGCCACGCCCATCAGCACCGTCGCATCCTTGGTATCCTGCAGGATCTGATAGCATCAGCCTGAGCCGGTGACAGATCACTTCGGAGCAATTTCGGAAGACGCTTTTGCGTGTGGTCTGGGGCAGGTACCGCTGCGCTAGAACAGGATGATTTAAGGCCGGGTCGGCCTTAAATCTGAATCCTGTTCTAAATTAAAGAGTTAGAGCATGATGCGCCCGAAAACCGCTCACACTTTTCGGCATCATGCTCTAGCGTTTGAGCTTCAGGCCAACGCCGGCGCGGAATTGCTGCGAGTCGTCGCCGTCCTTGCGCGTGGTCAGCTCGTAGCCGAGCGTGCTGGTCAGATCGAGATAGCGGTTGATATTCCAGGTCAGCCCAGTCGCCGCGGTGTAGACGAGTTCGTCGTTGATGGTGCTGTCAGTGGGATAATCGCGCCATATGACGCCGCCGATCATCGTGCCCACCAGATTGTCGCGCAGCTGGTGGGTGACCGTCGTGGTCAAGGCGTGCGAGACGTAGCCACTCTCGCCCGCCGTGGTTGAGGGCTGGATGCTCGTCTGCAGGTCGAAATTGACGTCGGTGCCGCGGATCGGCGACCAGAGCAGGCTCGCATCGAGCGTCGCGGTATCGATCGAAGACAGACGGCTGTCTTCAAAATCGGCCATCGCGTAGCCGACACCGACCTCACCCTTGAGCTTTTCGCCGAGATCGACTTCGACGCCGGCCTTGGCGCCATAGCTGTGGCCCGAACGTTCGTAACCGGCGGAGTCGCGCGTTTCGTCATAGAGAGTACGGCCGACCGTGGCTTCGATGAAAGGGATGAGCGCGGGCGACAGCTCATAGCCGACGCGGCCGCGCAGCGTGCCCGTCGTCTGGTCGCGGTCGCTCAAGGTGACGGTCGTGCCATTCGAAAGCGTGGCATCGGAATAGATCGAGCGGCTCAGCGCCAGTGCCGTCGTGCCGCGCAGGATGCCGAAATCGCGTTGAACGGAGGCGCCGGCTGTGAACTCCTGCACGTCGGACTGTTGCGCGGCATTGGCAATGGCGTCGGGGTCGTCTGTATCTTCCCGATAGAAATTATAACCGGCGGTGAGGTGGGCGATCGTATCGTCGGGAAGATCCAGCCTGAGGTCGCTGTTGATCTTGAAGGAAGGCTGCTCCTCGCCTTCGCCGCTGACATTCTTCTGCCAGGCGCCTTCCGAGGTTACCGTCAGCTGGTGTAGGCCCCAGTCTGAGGTCAGCGTCGCCGCCGCATCGGTTTCGAGGAAGGAGCGCTGCTCTCTGGTATTGCCGTCCTTGGTGGTCTCGGTGTTGATGCTCTGGGTGACGCTCGGGCGCAGCACGAAGGTGCCGATCGGAATGCCCGGTGTTTCCGCCGTCGAGGCGCTTTCGGCAGCCTTGCGGCGCGGCAGCGTTTCGTCGATCGGCGCTTCGCGGGTGTTCAGCCGGCGAATGTCCTCGTCGAGGATGGAGCCGGTAATGTCGTCGCCGGATTGCGCGTCCGGTATGGCGGGCCTCTGGGCATCGTCTGCGTTTGTGGCCGCACTGTTTGCCGCCGGCGCGGCCAAGCCGTCGCTCTCGTCATCGAAACCGGCTTCGGATGCCGCACCGGTCGTAGCGCGGTTGTTCTCGGAGGATACTGCGCGGCTGGTCGCCGACTGCAACGAAGCGGACTGCGCGAAAGCCGGCGTCTGGCCGAGAAGCAGGCTGCCGAACGCAGTAAAGCAGACGGCACGGCTCATGGCGCGGAGCGGCGTCACACTGCTCGTCTGTTTTGGTTGGCCCATGCAATTCGCGCCTGACATGCTTTCGGTTCTTACCCAAAGGTAAAGCCTCGTGGTTAATCATTCGTTGCCGATGGCGGGCGCTGTTCACATTTCGGAAAGTGTGCGGGGTGGACTTGGAAAGTGAAAAGGTCTAACGCATTTTCATGAACAAAAGAGCGGTAAACCTCGTTGAAAACGGCGTGCTTGAATCGGCAAAGCGCACGATAGAGACCGAAAGACGCGGTCTTGAAGCGCTCGAACAGGCTTTTGACGATGGATTGGCCGGCCCGTTCACCCGTGCCGTCGAGACCATCGGCGACATCTCCGGACGGGTCATCGTCACCGGCGTCGGCAAGAGCGGTCATATCGGCGCGAAGCTCGCAGCGACATTCGCGTCGACCGGAACGCCTGCGTTTTTCGTGCATGCTGCTGAAGCCAATCACGGTGATCTCGGCATGATCGCGCGTGACGACGTCGTTTTGGCGATTTCCAAAGGCGGCGAGAGCGCCGAACTCAAGAGCATCATCTCCTATACGCGTCGCTTCTCCATTCCGCTGATCGCGATCACCTGCAGCGACCGTTCTTCGCTTGCCTCAGCCGCCGATATTATCCTTCTGGTGCCGAACGAGCAGGAGGCCTGCCCAAACGGCCTGGCGCCGACCACCTCGACGCTGATGCAGCTTGCCATCGGCGATGCGCTGGCTGTGGCGCTGCTCGAAGCACGGGGCTTTACCGCGACCGATTTCCACGTCTTCCATCCCGGTGGAAAACTCGGCGCCAGCCTGATGCATGTCGCCGATATCATGCATACCGGTGAGCGGCTGCCGCTCGTTGCCAAGGGCACACCGATGCCGGAGGCGGTCACGGTGCTGTCGCGTAAGCATTTCGGTTGCGTCGGCGTGCTCGACGCGGATGGGCGGCTCTGCGGCATCGTCACGGAAGGCGACATGGCGCGCAATCTGTCGCGTAATCTCGCCGAGCTTGCCGTCGACGATATCATGACCAAGACGCCGAAGACGGTGAAGCAGACGGTGCTGGCGACGGCTGCTCTCGCGCTGCTCAACCAGCATCACATCGGTGCGCTGATCGTTATCGACGACGACAACCGTCCGGTCGGGCTGGTGCATTTCCACGACCTGCTGCGGATCGGCGTCGCCTGATCAGAACCCTCTGATCAGACTGGCTCGACTCTCAGGTCGCGGCCGTTGCTCGAAACCACCTTTACCTGCGTTCCCACGGGAAGGTCGGGTCCCATCACCTGCCACAGTGTGTCGTCGAGACGAATGCGGCCGCGGCCCTCGCGGATCGGCTCGTGCAGCGTGGCCGTGCGGCCGACGAGGCTGGCGCCGCGCTGATTGAGGAAGGGTTCGTCGGTCGTGGCATTGCGCAGCGTCAGCCGCCGGCCGGCGAAGGTCGAGGCAACGGCAAGCACGGCAAAAAGGATTGCCTGCAGCTCCCAGACCCAGAAGGCGCTCTCCCAGAAGAGCAGCGACAGCGCGCCGACGATCAGGGCGGCAAGGCCGATCCAGACCAGGAAGAAGCCGGGAACGATCATTTCCGCGGCAAGCAGCACCAGGCCTGCGACCCACCAGCTCCACGGACCGAGTTCGGCGACGATCTTCGCCAGCATGGCTTATCGCTCCGGATCAGGGTTGAAGGGATTGGGGTTCGGCGGATTGATCGGCGGCGTCGAACGCACGGGTGCGGGACGCGGGCGTGGCGGCGCGGGCGGGGCCGGCGGATTGCCGGCATCGCCGAAGACCTCGCGGGCAATGGCGCCGATGCCGCCGAGCGAGCTCAGGATCGAAGAGGCTTCCATCGGCATCATCACGATTTTGGAATTGGGGGCCGAACCGATCGAGGTAAGCGCCTCGGTGTATTTCTGGGCGACGAAATAATTGATCGCCTGAACGTCGCCGGCGGCAATCGCTTCGGAGACCATCTTCGTCGCCTTGGCTTCGGCCTCGGCCAGGCGTTCGCGGGCTTCGGCGTTGCGGAAGGCGGCCTCACGCTGGCCCTCGGCCTGGAGGATCGCGGATTGCTTGGCGCCTTCGGCTCTCAGGATCTGCGCATTTCGCGAACCTTCGGCCTCCAGCACCTGCGCGCGCTTTTCTCGTTCCGCCTTCATCTGCCGGGCCATCGCATCGACGAGGTCGCGCGGCGGCTGGATGTCCTTGATTTCGACGCGGGTGACCTTGATGCCCCAGGGCTGGACGGCCTCGTCGACGACGCGCAGCAGCCGGTCGTTGATCGCGTCGCGGTTGGAGAGCAGTTCATCGAGATCCATGGAACCCATGACCGAGCGGATGTTGGTCATGGTGAGATTGAGGATGGCGTTTTCGAGATGGGAAACCTGATAGGCGGCCTGGGCGGCGTTCAGCACCTGAAAGAAAGCGACGGCATCGGCAGAAACCGAGGCATTGTCCTTGGTGATCACCTCCTGGGTCGGCACGTTCAGCACCTGCTCCATCACGTTCATCCGAGCGCCGACACGCTCGATGAAGGGAGTGATGAGGTTGAGGCCGGGCTCCAACGTGCGGGTATAGCGCCCGAAGCGCTCGATCGTATAGCGGTAGCCCTGCGGCACGGTCTTGATCCCGGCAAAAAGCACCAGGATGACGAAGATCACAAGCACGATCACGACGATGTCGAAGCCGCCGAACAGCATGAAGAATTCCTCCTATCGGCGCATGCGCGCCTGCCCAACTGATGTGGTGAGTTAGCACGTTATTTGCGAGGAAGAAATGAGGGCGCAACCGCCCCGGCTCCAAGTGCAAAGGAGGTTCCGCCTCGGCTACGTCACCCGGCCGTCACCGGCGACTTGGCCGGCGCAGCTTTCTCTCGAGAGTCTCTCAGACCCAGCCCTGCAACTCGCGGCGAACGACCTTTTCCAGCACCGTCATGCCATCCTCGCTGTCGTTGAGGCAGGGGATATGCGCGAACTTCTCGCCACCATTCTCATGGAAGGAGTGGGCAGCCTGTTCGGCGATCTCCTCCAGCGTTTCCAGACAGTCGGAGACGAAGCCGGGATTGATGACGGCGATGCGCTTGACGCCGTCCTGGGCGAGCTTCTCCACGGTCTTGTCGGTATAGGGCTGCAGCCATTCCTCCGGCCCGAAGCGGGACTGGAAGGTGACCATGAAGTTTTCCTTGGTCAGCCCCAGCCGCTCGCGCAGCAGCCGGCCGCTCTTCTGGCATTGGCAGTAATAGGGATCGCCCTTTTTGAAATAGGACATCGGAATGCCATGGAAGGAGGCAAGCAGCATTTCCGGCTTCCAGTCGAGTGTCGAAAGATGGTTCTCGACAGACTTTGCCAGCGCCTCGATATAGGCCTCGTCATCATGATAATCGGGCACGGTGCGCAGCGCCGGCTGCCAGCGCATGGTGAGCAGTTTCTGGAAGGCTTTGTCGTTGACCGTCGCGGTCGTCGCCGCCGCATATTGCGGATAAAGCGGGAAAAGCACGATGCGGTCGCAGCCTTCCTGCTTCAGCGCTTCGATGCGCGAGGCGATCGACGGCGTGCCGTAACGCATTGCCCAGTCGACCTTGACGTCGGCGAGATCCTTCAGGCGCTCGGTCATCCGCTCCGACTGGTTGCGTGTGTAGGTGCGGAGATAACTTTCGTTTTTCTCCTTGTTCCAGATCAGCTCATAGGCCTTGCCGACCTTCTGCGGACGTCTGTTGAGCACGATACCGAACAGGATCGGATACCACTTCCAGCGCGACCATTCGATGACGCGGCGATCGGTCAGGAATTCCCTGAGATAACGGCGCATCGAGATGTAATCGGTGCCGTCGGGCGTGCCGAGATTGACCAGCAGGACGCCGATCCTGCCTGACTTGACGGCCGGATGGTCCGCCGGACGGAGTGAAATATCTGCTGTCATTCTGGCCCCAACGCTCTTTGTTCCGTCGGCTTATACGCAGCCTTGGGATCATGGTTCACCCTATAGGAAGAAAAGCCGGCCCGGGAAAGCCCGGACCGGCTGATGGCATCGGGACAAATCGTCTTACTTGGCGGGAACCTCGATCTCCTTGCCCACCGTCAGGTAATGCGGGTTCGGCTTGCCATTGGCATCCGAAAGCTTCCGCCACAGCGTGCCGTCGCCATAGAAGGTCACGGCGAGATCCCAGAAGGTGTCGCCGGCTGCGATGACGTGGGTGGACGGCGTCATCGCGGCAGGTGCCGAAGCTGCCGGCGCCGGTGCTGGCTCCGAAGCAGGTGCGGGTGTCGCCGGCGTGGCCGGGGCAGGCGCAGCAGGGGCAGGTTCGGCGGCCGGTGCGGGTGCGGCCGGTGCCGCGGGGGCAGGAGCAGCCGGTTCGGCAGCGGGCGCCTGGGCTACAGTCGCGCCGATTTCGGTGACACGGCCATCGGTATAGGGCTTGTAGGGCGAATGGGCGGCCAGATATGCGGCGGTGACATCGGCAAGATCCGGGCCGAAGTCATAGGCGTTCTGGCCCTCCTTGAAGACCGAATAGCCATCACCGCCTGAGCGCATGAAGTTGTTGGTGGCGACCTTGTAGCTCTTGGCCGGAGCGATCGGAACGAAGTTGTCGCCATCCTTGACCTGGACATCGCTCACGCGGCTGCCGACAGGCTTGGACTGGTCGAAGGAAAATTTCAGGCCGGCGACCTGCGGGAAGCGGCCGGCGCCCTGGTCGATCTGGCTGACGCCGTTTTCGAGCGCCTTGACGACATCGGTACCGGTCAGCTCGAACGTTGCGAGCGTGTTCTGGAAAGGCAGGACGGTGATGACCTCGCCCTGCGTGACCTCGCCGCCGTCGATCGACGCGCGCAGGCCACCGCCGTTCTGGACGGCGATGGTGACGCCCTGGTTCCTGGTGCGATCGAGCATAGCATCGGCCACCAGATTGCCCATCGAGCATTCCTTGACGCGGCAAACCTTGCGATCGCCATCGATCGGGGCTTCGGCGGAGCCGATGACCTTCTTGCGCAGTTCCTCGATCGGTTTGGCGAGTTCCGCGATGCGGGCAACGACAGCCGGATCGGGCGTGAAGCTGGAATCGATCAGGATCGGATCGCCCTTGGCATCCTTGACGACGCCGTTGTCGTCGAAATTGACGACGAGATCGCCGAGATACTTGCTGTAGGAGGCGGCCTGAACGACCGGCACCTTGTAGCCGCCGGGGTTGTCGACCATCGTCGGGTAGGGGCCTTCAGCTTTCGGATCGGTATTGGAGAGCAGGCTATGGGAGTGGCCGCCGACGACGACATCGACCTCCGGAATCTTGGCGATCAAAGCGAGATCGCGGGGATAACCGACATGGGTGAGCGCAATGATCTTGTTGACGCCCTGGCCCTTCAGATCCTGAACGGCCGACGTAATCGCCTGGACGTCATCTGATATCGTAACGTTCGGGCCGGGGGAGGAAAGTTCTGCCGTATCGTTGGTCACGGCGCCGACGATGCCGATTTTCTGGCCGCCGACATTGAGCACCAGCGAGGGCTTGATGCGGTCGCCGAGCTTGGAGGCGGCTGTCGCCTTGACGTTGGCCGTCACGACGGGAAATTGCACCTTGTCGAGGAAGGTCGCAAGCCCGTCTTCGCTGTCGTCGAATTCATGGTTGCCGACGGTCATGGCGTCGAACTTCATCAGGTTCAGGAATTCGGCTTCGGCGGCGCCCTTGTAGGTCGTGTAGAAGAGCGAGCCCTGGAAATTGTCGCCGGCATTCAGCAGGAGGACATTCTTGCCGGAAAGCGCCTGACGGCGCTGGTCGATCGCGGTCTTCAGGCGGGCAGCGCCGCCGAAGCATTCGTTCTTGCCTTCTTCTTCGGCCGAGCAGGTGGAGTCAAACTTGTTGATCGATTCGATGCGCGAGTGGAAATCGTTGATATGAAGAATATCGAGTTCGTAATCCGCAAAGGCGGCGCCCGCGCTCAGCGCCAGCATGGACGCGGTCAAAAGACCGAAGCTGAAAGACTTCGTCATCCCTGTTCTCCTGATTGAGGCGAGAGATCCCCCGATCCTCGCCGATCCCTTCCATATCCGCCGAGGCAGTTTCCCGGCGGGCGGATGTTCCATCAGACGATGGGTGACCGCAAGAGAAAGCTGGGCCAGGCCGGGCGCTTTCCAAGGGGGCGGGGCAAAAAAGCCAGGGGTTAACCCCGGCATTCGCCATCGGCGGCGTTTCGGTAGAGTTCGTGCACGGCCTCGGCAATATTCGGAACCGTGGCGAGCGCGACGCTCAAGCAGAGGAAGGCAACGAGGCGGTGAAAGCGCCGTCCGGCCCGGTAGGCAAGGAGTGTGCCTGCGCCATAGATCAGGGTGGCGGGTACGGCGAAGATCAGCACCTGCAGCGGCCCGTCGCAATCGGGAGCGGCGATGCCCTGCGCACGATAGACGTTGGCCGGTAAAACGACGGCAAGTGCCGCGAGCGGCATTGCGAGCAGCAGGACGAGGTAAAAGGCGAAGGCCCGCATGTGTGCTAAGCCTATCGCCTCATCTTTCAGCCTCGGCGGGAAAGCGTGAACTGCGAACCTGTTGCCGTGGTGCAATTCAGCTGATTTGATCCGATCAAAGCACAATTAACCAGGGAACTAGTTCTTTTGATATTCGAGTACAGATTTATCTGAATAATCCCATCGGGGCCGGTCGTATATGTCCCCGATGCCATCTGTGTATTTGTTCCATCGTTCGTGCGGGTTACGAACTGTCCGCTTGTGAAGGTAGACGTTAAGCCGTTCGCATCTGACCACGCGCCTTCAACGGAATTTGTAGCGACCGGCGCGGTTGCAACCGGCAGGGGACGAGGTCCTGACCCAACGCAGGCGGCAAGAGCGGCCGCTGCACCGACAAGAACGAGACCAGTTCTGATTTTCATAAGGCTTCTCCCGGCGAATCGGCGCGGCGGACCCGCTGTGTTTCCGGCAAAACATGGCGTGCGCCTACCGGGATGGCAAGACTCGGAAGACGGCGGGCGGCATTTATACAGCCGGCGTTACAAAAATGCCCGCCTTGCGGCGGGCATCTCAAAGTTGCACTGACAGTCTCAGCGAACGAGAATGTTCTTGAACTGCCAGGGATCCCTGGTGTCGATATCTTCGGGGAAGAGGCCCGGACGGCCGTCGAGCGGGGTCCAGTCGGTATAGTGACCTTCAACCGGGCCGAGATAGGGCATCTGCACTTCGAGGCAGCGCTTGTAGTCGATTTCGTCGGCCTCGACGATGCCGGCCTTCGGGTTTTCCAGCGCCCAGACCATGCCGGCGAGAACGGCTGAAGTGACCTGCAGGCCGGTGGCGTTCTGATAGGGTGCGATACGGCGGGTTTCTTCGAGCGATAGGCGCGAGCCATACCAGTAGGCGTTCTTTTCGTGGCCGTAGAGCAGGACGCCGAGTTCGTCGATGCCGTCCTCCAGTTCGTCCTCGTCGAGAACGTGATGGACCGGCTGGGCCGTGCCGCCATTGCCGAACATCTCATGCAGCGACAGCACGGCGTCGTTGGCCGGATGATAGGCATAGTGGCAGGTCGGGCGGAAGGTCACTTCGCCGTCCTTGTCGCGGACCGTGAAGTAGTCGGCGATCGAGATCGATTCGTTGTGAGTGACGAGGAAGCCGTATTGCGGGCCGGGCGTCGGGCACCAGGTGCGCACGCGGGTGTTGGCGCCCGGTTGCTCCAGGTAGATCGCCGCCTTGTTGCCCTTCTTGTGCTTCTTGGCGTTCTTCGGCATCCATTCTTCATGCGTGCCCCAGCCGAGTTCGGCCGGCTGCATGCCTTCGGAGATGAAGCCTTCGACGGACCAGGTATTCCAGAAGACGTTGAGCGGCTTCGGATGTTTGGTGCGCTGGGTGTCGCGCTCAGCGATGTGGACACCCTTGACGCCGAGCTTCTTCATCAGCTTGGCCCAGCCTTCGCGATCGTGCTGGTCCGGCTCCTCGAACTTCAGGCCGGTGTCGTTGGCGAGGTTAACAAGCGCCTGCTTGACGAACCAGGAGACCATGCCCGGATTGGCGCCGCAGGTGGAAACGGCAGTAGCGCCGCCCGGGTTCTTCGCCTTTTCCTTGCGCACGGTTTCGCGCAGCGCATAGTTGGTGCGGTCGGCATTGCTCATGCCCTTGTCGAAATAGAAGCCGAGCCAGGGTTCGACGACGGTGTCGACATAGAGCACGTCATGCTTGCGGCAGAGCTTGATGAGATCGAGCGAGGAGGTGTCGACCGAGAGGTTGACGCAGAAACCCTGGCCTTCGCCTTCCGTCAACAGCGGCTTCAGCAGCTCCTTGTAATTGTCCTTTGTGACATATTCCTTGATGTGGCGAACGCCGTGCTTCTTCAGGATCTCCATGTCGGAGGGCTCTTCGCGCGGGTCGATGACGACCATCCGGCTCTTGTCGAATTTGAAATGGCGCTCGATCAGGGGCAGGGTGCCGCGACCGATGGAGCCAAAGCCGATCATCACGATCGGACCGGTGATTTCGGCATATACCGGATAGTTCTGTTCCGTCATTCTTTTCTCCTGTGGAAGGGGACGAAGGCGCTCAGCCCGAAGAATTCTTGTGAGATTGCCGCAGAAATTGCGAAGTGACCGGCTCTAACCATAAAACCGCGTCACAATAAAGAGCGTTGACCGGGAAAGGGTAAATATCGGGCGGACGGGATGTCCGGCCGGCTCCCGTAAAAATCAGCGTTTCAGGATTTCCAGCCCTTCGGCCGTCGTCGTCACCGCAAGTTCGGTGATGTCGTATTGGGCGACGCCGTGGATGGTGAAGGGATCGGCGGCGACATAGGCTTCGATCGCGGCGCGGTCGCCGATCGCCAGGATCGCGCCGCCGGTGCGCGGCACCTTGCGACCGGAGGCGAGGAACCAGCCCTTGGCATAACCCTCCCTTACCCAGGCCATGTGCGGCTCCATGTGCCGATCGGCTTCTTCATTGGATTTGAGATAGGTGAGGGAGAGAATGAACATGGTTAGTTCCTGACGAGGTTGGCGCGGATCAGGCCGCGCAGCGAATTGCCGATATAAACTTTGCCGGCATCGAGATCGGCAAGTGTCAGGCGGCCGACACGGGCTTTGCGTGCGCAGATGAGTTCGGTGCGCAGCACGCCGGCAAGCAAGCCGCAGGAGATCGGCGGGGTGCGCAGCATGCCGGTCCCGTCATCCAGGAAGATGGAGGTGATGGTGCCCTCGCAGACGTCGCCGCGCTCGTTCAAGAGGATGACTTCATCGGCCTCGGCAGTCGCATATTCGGCGCGCGCGGCCTCGTAGACGGCGCGATGCGTGGTCTTGACGCGCAGCAGTCTGTCGGCGGAATTCAGCCGGGTCTCGGCGAAGCGTACGGTCCAGGTGGTATCCGGCGCCAGGGGCATGAAGGCAGCACTCGTCACCGCGATGCGGCCCTGCGCGTCGAAGGTCAGGCGAAGGCGCAGCGGGCCGGCAGCGCCTGCAACGGCTTCTTCGAGTTTTGCCACGGCATCGATCGGCTGCGGGAAACCAAGACGGCGGGCGGAGCGGGAAAGCCGGGCGAGATGCAGCCGCAGGCGAATGAAGCCTTCGCCGGGCTGCCAGCGCAGCGTCTCGATCAGCGAAAAATCGATCATCGTGCGATCCATTGGTCGCCGACGGCGAAGCGGGCCTTGAGCAGGCACTCCTCATATTCGGCCTCGGCGGTGGAATCGAAGACGATGCCGCCGCCGACATTGAAGACGGCCCTGCCGCCTTCGAAAAGCGTGATGGTGCGGATGGCGACGGAAAACCGCATGGCGCCGGTCGGCGAAATCATGCCGATCGCGCCGCAATAGGCATCGCGCGGGACATCTTCGAGTGCATGGAGGATTTCCATTGCCCTTATCTTCGGCGCGCCGGTGATCGAGCCGCAGGGAAAGAGGGCGGAAAAGATGTCGCGGATCGAAAGGCCGGGGCGCAGCCTTGCCTGCACATGGCTCACCATCTGGTGGACGGTCGGATAGGTTTCGATGTCGAAGAGTTTCGGCACGTCGAGCGTGCCGACCTCGGTGATGCGGGAAATATCGTTGCGCAGGAGATCGACGATCATGCGGTTTTCGGCTTGCGTCTTGATATCGCTGCGCATGGCCTCGATGATTTCGGCATCCTCAGTGGCGGTGGCGCCGCGTTTTGCCGTGCCTTTCATCGGATGGGTCTCGATCCATCCGTCTTCATCGGTGCGGAAGAAGAGTTCGGGCGATCGCGACAGGATGACCGGGCCGCCGAGATCGACGAGCACGCCGTATTTAACCGGCTGGCGTTCGATCAGCGACCAGAAGGCGGCGCGGGGATCGCCGTTCCAGCGGGCCTCGACCGGCATGGTGAGGTTGGCCTGATAGGCGTCGCCGAGCCGCAGATGATTGTGAAGGCGGTCGAAGCGTTCTTTATATAGAGGGAAATCCCAAGCCGCTTTCGGGGCGGTAAGGAATTCCTCGTTTTCAAGGCGCTGTTTCGGCTGGGCGAGTGGGTTCGTGTCCGGCTGCGGAGCGTCGAAAACGCCAAAACAGAGGAGCGGGGTTTCGCGGTCTTCCCCGGCAAAGGCAGCGAGTTTTTCCTCGAAGAAATATCCGGCCTCGTAGGCGATGTAGCCGGCAAGCCATTTGCCCTCGGCCCTGGCCTCTTCCATACGGGCAAGGCCGGCGAAGAATTCGCTGCGTGTCCTGGCGATGATGATCTCTGCCGGCTCGGCGAAAAGCATCACCTCGCCTGATGTGTCGTCGTGGAAGAGAATGTAGGGGTCAGACATGATTGCGCCGCATCTTGCTTGGTTATCCGACGCTTGCGATAGTTTTGATGGCTGCAACGCTGGGCGATGCGAAGCTCGTGGTTTCCTCGCGGCAGGCCGAGACCGGAGCAACACCCACCTCCCTCATTCCTGTGGCCTCAGGGCTTCGCCCAACGGATGTCACAGGAATCCAGCCACGGCGCTTCTGCGCCGTGAATGACTCATTTCCAGTAGATAAGAAGTCTCCTGCGCCCAAGGACTTGGGCGCGCTGGATTCCTGTGACGAGCACAGGAATGAGGGAGAGGGGACTGCCGTCATGGTTCCTCGTGGAGGTTGCAGAATGCCGTTGGCGGGTCAATAGCCCACCATGGCACGCGCTCTAAAGTCTGGCCTAGCCTTACGCCTTATCCAACGCTTCCAACTCATCAATCAGCCCTTCGATCATCGACAGGCCCTGGCTCCAGAACGACGGATTGGTGGCATCGAGGCCGAAAGGCTTCAAGAGTTCCGAGTGGTGCTTGGTGCCGCCGGCCTTCAGGAGCTCGAAATACTTTTCCTGGAAGCCTTTCTCGGCCTTCTGGTAGACGGCATAGAGCGAATTTACCAGGCAATCGCCGAAGGCATAGGCGTAGACATAGAAGGGCGAGTGGATGAAGTGGGGGATATAGGCCCAATAAGTCTCGTAACCCTCGGAAATATTGATCGCCGGCCCGAGGCTTTCCGACTGGACGGAGAGCCAGAGTTCGCCGATGTCGTCGGCGGTGAGTTCGCCTGCCTTGCGGGCGGTGTGCAGCTTGCGCTCGAATTCGTAGAAGGCGATCTGGCGCACGACCGTGTTGATCATGTCCTCGACCTTCTGGGCGAGCATCGCCTTGCGCTCGCGCTTGTCGCTGGTCTTTTCCAGAAGGGCGCGGAAAGTCAGCATCTCGCCGAACACGGATGCCGTTTCGGCAAGCGTCAGCGGCGTCTGGCACATCAGCGCACCTTGCGCGCCGGCGAGAACCTGATGCACGCCATGGCCGAGCTCATGGGCGAGCGTCATCACGTCGCGCGGCTTGCCCATGTAGTTGACGAGCACGTAGGGGTGGGCCGAGGGAACCGTCGGATGGGCGAAGGCGCCGGGCGCCTTGCCGGGGCGGACCGGGGCGTCGATCCACTGCTCGTCGAAGAAGCGCCTGGCAATATCAGCCATCTCGGGGGCGAAATTGCCGTAGGCCGAAAGCACCGTATCCTTCGCCTCAGGCCAGGAGATGACGGCGCTGGAGGTTTCCGGAAGAGGCGCGTTGCGGTCCCAGAAATTCATCTGCTCCATGCCGAGCCACTTCGCCTTCATTTTATAATAGCGGTGCGAAAGGCGGGGATAGGCTTCGCGGACGGCGGCTGCCAGCGCGTCGACGACGTCGCGCTCGACGCGGTTTGCCAGGTGTCGGGAGTCGGCGATGTCTTCGAAGCCGCGCCAGCGGTCGGCGATCTCCTTGTCTTTGGCAAGCGTGTTGGTGATCAGCGTGAAGGTGCGGATATTGGCCTTGAAGGTTTCGGCAAGCGCCATGGCCGCCTTGCGGCGGACTTCCGGATCCTTTTCCTGCAGCCGGTTCAGCGCTACTTCGAGCGGCACTTTCTCGCCATCGATGTCATAGCGAAGTTCCGCCATGGTTTCATCGAAGAGGCGGTTGAAGGCGGCGGCCGATGTCATCGACTTTTCGAGGAAGAGCTGTTCCAGCCGGTCGTCGAGCTGGTAAGGCTTGTCTTTCCTGAGGTCGATAAGCCAGGGGCGGTAATGTCCCGCAGCGGGATCATTGGTCATGCAGGCATCGATCACTGAGTCGTCGATGCGGTTCAGTTCGAGCGCGAAGAACAGCAGGTGGCCGGAAAATTCGGTGATCTTGGCCTGTACGTCGCCGTAGAGCTTGCCGTTCGCCGGATTGGTGGTGTCGGAGAAATAGGTCAAGCCGGCAAAGGAGCCGAGGCGGCCGATGATGTCATCCAGCGCCTCATATTCCTTCAGCGCGGCGCCGATGCCATCGGCGCCGGTCTTCGTTGCCGCGTCGGCGAGTTTACCCTTCCATTTTTCTTCGAAGGCGATCGCGGCCTTGCCGGCCTTTTCCATGTCGGCGACGAAGGCGGTCGAGGTGGCAGAGGGGTAAAGATCCTGCAGCCTCCAGACCGGCAGATCGCCGAGCGCCGGATCGGCGGCCCCAGCTGGCGCTGCTGGCGACAAATGAAGGCCGGCATGCGGGAGCTTGATTTTCATGGGCACAATTCCTCTCCACTTTATAACAGGTCTGTTTGAATAGGCGTGAGAAGGTCCCGTATCAAGGGTCTTTCCGTGCATGAAAGGCGTCGCTTCGGCACGAAAACGACCTGTCGCAATCGTTAAAATGCAATTATTTCTCAAAACTGGATGTTCAAGCCTTTCTGTCAGAGTGCGCTCCAGGGTTTCGCATGAAGTGGAGCGACAATGACCGGTTACAATGAGCTCAAGGGAGCAGGGCAAATCCTCGTGGTCGAGGACGACCCGGTGCAGCGCCGCCTGCTCAAGAACGCAATCGAGCGTCACGGCCATGTCGTGCACCAGGCGGAAAACGGCCGGATCGGCCTTGAAATGGTCAAACGCGACAGCGGCCTTTTCAACGTCATCGTGCTCGACCTGATGATGCCGGAGATGACCGGCCTCGAATTCCTCGAGGCGCTTCACGAATTCGGCACGCAGATCCCGGTTATCGTGCAGACGGGACAGGGCGGTATCGAGACCGTGGTGCAGGCAATGCGCGCCGGCGCCTTCGATTTCGTCGTCAAGCCGGTCTCGCCCGAACGCATCGCCACCTCGATCTCGAACGCGATGAAGCTCGATCAGCGCGAGGTGAAGGCGCGGGCCGGACGCCGGTCGCGCTCAGGCGCGGTCGGTTTCGATGACATCGTCTCGGCAAGCCCGGCGATGATCCGCGTCATCGATCTCGCCCAGCGGGCGGCGCAGTCCAACATTCCCGTCGTGCTCGAAGGTGAATCCGGCGTCGGCAAGGAGCTGGTGGCGCGCGCCATTCAGTCCGGTGGCGACCGCTCGAACAAGCCGTTCGTCACGGTCAATTGCGGGGCGATCCCGCATAATCTCGTCGAGAGCATCCTCTTCGGTCACGAGAAGGGCGCGTTCACAGGCGCGACCGAGCGCCATATCGGCAAATTCATGGAAGCCGACGGTGGCACCATCTTCCTCGACGAGATCGGCGATCTGCCGCTCGAGGTGCAGGTGAAGCTGTTGCGCGCCGTGCAGCAGGGCGAGATCGAGACCGTCGGTGCGCGCACCGCACACAAGGTCAATGTCCGGCTGATTTCGGCGACCAACAAGGATCTGATCGAGGAGGTCAAAAACGGCCATTTCCGCGAGGATCTCTACTATCGCCTCAACGTCTTCCCGATCACCATTCCCGCACTTCGCAAACGCAAGGAAGACATTCCGCATCTGGTGCGCGTCTTTGCCGACCGCTTCTCCAGCGAGCAGAAGAACGGCCGGCGCATGACGGTGAATGCAGGCGCGCTGGCGTTGCTGACCGCCTATGACTGGCCGGGCAATATCCGCCAGCTCGAAAATGCGATCTTCCGCGCGGTCGTTCTGGCCGAAGGAGCGGAGCTGACCGAGGGAGATTTCCCGCAGATCGCCGCCCAGCTTCCGGAATACGAAGTCGTGGATCACCTGGCGCTCGTTGCCGACAATACCGGACTCGATCCCGACGACAATTATGGTGAGGATTTCAGGGCGTCGATCTCCGGAGAGGTGCACCATCACCGCCTGTCAGAATCTTCGGAAAATGCGATTGCCAGCGTCAATCCGGCCGGCGACGTGCGCAAGCTTGCCGATGTCGAGGAGGAACTCATCCGATTCGCGCTCAAATTCTATCGTGGACAGATGAGTCAAGTGGCGCGCAAGCTTGGCATCGGCCGGTCCACACTTTATCGCAAGCTCAAGGACTACGGTATAGACCCAGACAATCCCCAGAAAGATGCGGCTTAAGCGCATTTTATTAAGACTAAGGCAACCACGATTTGTTACTGATCATAAACCACTTGTTAGTGGCTCGTTCACTATGTAAAGAAAAGGTTGATCATGTGTGGCATTTTTGCCATCGTGTGACCGCATTTGACAGTCATCTGAGACAGTACGGGACATTGTCTGTCTGACGGGGATCGAGTTGCCGAATCTGAATGGGAATTCCAAGCCTTCGCGCTTGAGCTGGCGTTCTTTGTGCGCCGACATCTGCGGAAAGGCAGTAAGGACGGCAGCGGCCGCCCTTCTTGCGCTCGCGGTTTCCTCACCGGTATTCGTCAGTACACCTTCCCAGGCAGCCGGCGACACCCGCAGCCTCAAGCTCTATTTCATCCATACCGGCGAAAAAGCCGTCATCACCTACAAGCGCAACGGCAAGTTCGACCCCAAGGGTCTGGAGCAGTTGAACCGCTTCCTCCGCGACTGGCGCAAGAACCAGCCGACGAAGATGGATCCGCGCCTGTTCGACCTGATCTGGGAAGTTTACCGCCAGAGCGGTTCAAAGGATTATATCAACGTCGTCTGCGGTTTCCGTTCGCCGGGGACCAACGAGATGCTGCGCGGCCGCTCGCGTAACTCAGGCGTCGCCGAAAAGAGCCAGCACATGCTCGGCAAGGCGATGGATTTCTTCATCCCCGACGTGAAGCTGGCGACGCTGCGCGGCATCGGCATGAAGATGCAGGTCGGCGGCGTCGGCTTCTACCCGAAATCGGGTTCGCCCTTCGTGCACATGGATGTCGGCGGCGTTCGCGCCTGGCCGCGCATGAGCCGCGACGAACTCGTCCGGCTTTTCCCGAACGGCAACACCATTCATATTCCGGCCGACGGCAAGCCACTGCCGGGCTACCAGCAGGCGATGGCCGATTACAAGCGCCGTGTCAGCGGCACGCAGATCGAGATCGCCAGCGCGTCCGAATCGACGCCGAAGCATAAGACGCTGTTCGAAGCACTCTTCGGCGGCGGAGCGGACGAGCAGGAAGACGAGAGCGACGATTCGACGCCTGTCGCCGTTGCCAAGGCAACGCCGCCGAAGGCCGAGCCGGCGCCTGCCGAACCGCAGCAGACCGAAGTTGCCGATGTGAACGCGCCGGTGCCGCAGGTTCGCCCGGCATTCAGCAACCAGCCTGCCGGCAGCGAAATGGCGAGCGCGCTGGTAGCGCCGTCTTCGGGTAATGCCGCGCAGCAGGCTCTTGCCGCAGCGCTTCCGGCCGATCAGGCCCAGCCGCAGCAATTTGCCGATCTCAGCGGCTACAGTATTCCGGTTCCCTCGCTTCTCGGCCAGCGCCGCGCACCCGGCGACGCCGAACTTGCCTCTGCCGATCCCAGCATGCTGGCGGGCGCGGGGATGCCGGTTCCGACGCCGATCGAACGCCCTGCCGTTGCCGAGAACCTTCTTGCCGCGGCAGATGCCGATCCGGAAGCCGAGGCCGACGAAGCCGATCAGGACGCGCTGTCTCCCGCGGTTGCCGAGGCGCTCGACCAGCAGAACAAGGGTGTCGAAAACCAGGTCGCCTCGCACGCGCCTGAGATGACGGTAGAGCAGGCGATCAACGCCGCGATGCCGCAAAAAGCTCCTGCCGCAAAACCGCCGCTTGAGCTCGCAGCCCTGGCGCCGACCAAATCGGCAAGCTTTGGCGACGGCTTCGACGAACCGGCGGCCGAAAGTGCTGTGGCCCAGGGCCTGCCTGCCAAGGGCGGCCGCCCGACGCAGAAGGAAGCCGCCGCGGCCGATGCCAGCCGCACGACGGTCCGGACCGAGCCGAAACTGACGCAGAAGATGATTTCGCAGTGGGCACTGACCAATGCCCGCCTCGAAATGGCCTCCAAGCAGGTCAAGGCGCCGCGTTTCGTCAGCCAGACGATGCGCGCCCAGCCGACATCCGTCTATGCCGAGGGCTTCAACGTCAAGACCGCTTCGGTCGATCCCGCCCGCTTCAGCGGCACGGCAGTCAATTTCATGGAAGTGCGCAAGTTCAACACGAACTGAGGCGGCCGATCATAAAATATCGAAAACCGCCGGAGCGATCCGGCGGTTTTTCTTTTGACCGCTTCGAACCGGGCGACGTGGCCGTTTGGCCAGGCGCGTTCTATGCAAAAGAAAAGCCGCCGGATCGCTCCAGCGGCTTGGTCGACATCGGTACGTCAGGCCGATCAGCCTTCCGGCGGCGATTCGATCATGCCGAGCGCGTGGAGGTAGGTGTCGAGGATGGCTTCCTCTTCCATGCGCTCCTGCTCGTCCTTCTTGCGCAACGCCACGACCTTCTTCAGGATCTTGGTGTCGAAGCCCATTCCCTTGGCTTCGCCATAGACGTCCTTGATGTCGTCGGCGATGGTCTTCTTTTCTTCTTCCAGCCGTTCAATGCGCTCGATGAAAGCGCGAAGCTGGTCGCGGGCGACGCCATGAGCATCAGACATCGTGTTCTCCTGATTGGGATGGTCAATTTTGAATGCACGTGACTGCCGCGAAGCGGCGTCACGGTCAAGCCTGTTGTCGGTCAACCAGGCTATTTGTGTGGGTTGTTCAGTTCAAAAGCAGCCTTTTGCACAGGCGAGGCCTCGTTCTGGTGAAGATTCTTCCAGTCTTCATAAGGCATGCCGTAGACCATCTCGCGCGATTCGTCCCTGGTAACGGCGACGCCTTCGGCCTCGGCCGCTTCGCGGTACCAGTTCGACAGGCAGTTGCGGCAGAAGCCGGCCAGGTTCATCAGATCGATGTTCTGAACGTCGCTGCGTTCGCGAAGATGGGCGATGAGGCGGCGGAAAGCGGCGGCCTCGAATTCGGTCTGCTGCTCCTTGCTGAGCTCGGTCATCTCGCTTTCCTTTCAATGGGGCCCTTTCTTTCGGTAGGGCCTTGCAAATCAATAGGGGCCGGTGCGTGACAGGTGGACGTCGTATCCGTGCAAGGCGGTATCGGCATTCATCGCCGCAAAGATCGGCGCCAGGCGTTCGGCCCATGCCGATATGCCGGTCTCGTCTGCGATCAGGTCCTGCCGCACCTCGAGCAGCGCATGCGGAATGCCTGTCATCATGCAGTGGCGGTACATGGTATCGCCCTTCAGCGCGCCGTCATAGGGTTCGTTGTCGCCGACGACAAGATCGGGATCGGCGCGCAAGCCGTCGAGCAGCGCACCGACGGCGCGACGGTCGCTATCCCAAAGCACGGCGGCGTGCCAGGGGCGGGGGGTGCCTTTCCAGGCGGGGGTGAAGGAGTGGAGCGACAGCACCAGCGGTGCCCGGCCGGTGGTGTTGGCCACCTTGTCGATCGTTGCGGCGACGGCTTCGTGATAGGGGCGGTGGAAGGTTTCGATGCGGTCGTTCCACTCCTGCGGCGTGATCGGATGATTGCCTGGTATGATGGCGCCGTCCGATATTTTCATGATCAGCGTCGGATCGTCTTCGCCGCGGTTCGGGTCGATCAGCAGGCGCGAAAAGCCGCCGAGCACGGCGGGCACGCCGAGTTTTGCCGAGAGCTGCCGCGTCAGACCCTCGATGCCGATGTCATAGGCGATGTGGCGGGTGAAGGCCGCCTCGGGCAGACCGAGCCGGCCATATCGGGCGGGAAGGCGGTTCATCGCGTGATCTGCGAGGATCACCATGCCTTTGTCATGTTTACCGGATAGGATTTCGAAAGATTGGAAGTCATCCATCAGGAATTGCCGTTCATCATTTTGCGCAGTCGGCGCAGTGATCGCATGCGTCTGCGCCACGTTCAAGCGCCGCAGGCGGACAGAGGTTGAGCCGCGCCCTCGGCGGGTGGTTTGTGAAAGGAAATATAATCGATTAGCATTGCGTTGACTTTCGCTTGACGGCGGCGCAAGAAGACACCGATACGAATAACCGTGGAGCTATTTGGGAGCCGTGTTGATCCAAGCCGCGCCAAGTTTCCTCACGCGGTCCGGACCGCTGGTCCGTCTCGCTTTGTTCGCTCTTGCAGCCATCATGCCGTTTTTCATCGCAGATGCCGCACGCGCCGATTTTCGCGTCTGCAATGGAACGCAAAACCTCGTCGGCGTCGCGATCGGCTATCGAGCCAAGGATGGCTGGATGACGGAAGGCTGGTGGCAGGTGCCGGCAACGACCTGCGCCACCTTGATCGAGGGCGAATTGCAATCGCGTTATTATTACCTCTACGCAGAGGACGCTGCCCGGGGAGGACGTTGGACGGGTGACGTGCAGATGTGCGTGGCGGAAAACGAGTTCAAGATCACGGGTGTGCAGGATTGTTATGCCCGGGGTTACCAGAAGATGGGATTCAAGGAATACGACACGGGCCGCCAGGGCAGCTGGATGGTCCAACTCTCCGACACCCCAGGGACGCAAGAAAGCCAGAATTGATGAAGCGTAATCGCAAAATTAAAATCCTCGCCACCCTCGGGCCAGCCTCCGCCGAGGAATCGATGATCGAGAAGCTGCACCAGGCCGGTGCCGATGTCTTCCGCATCAATATGAGCCATGCGAGCCACGATGTGATGCGCACGCTGATCCAGCGTATCCGCTCGGTCGAAGCGCGCTCCGGCCGGCCGATCGGCATCCTCGCCGACCTGCAGGGACCGAAACTGCGCGTCGGCAAATTCGTCGACAGCAAGGTCGATCTGAAACCGGGCCAGACTTTCACGCTCGACAACAACGAAGCGCTCGGCGATCAGAACCGCGTCTATCTGCCGCATCCGGAGATCCTGGAGTCGGTGCAGCCCGGCCACCGCCTGCTGATCGACGACGGCAAACTCGCCCTGCGCGCAGAAAAATGCGACGGCAAGAGCATCGTCACGACAGTTATTTCCGGCACGCGCATCTCCGACCGCAAGGGCGTCAGCCTTCCCGACACGCTGCTCGGCGTCGGCGCGCTGACGGATAAGGACCGCGCCGATCTCGACGCCGTGCTCGCCACCGACGATGTCGACTGGGTAGCACTGTCCTTCGTCCAGCGTCCCGACGACCTTGCGGAAGTGCGCAAGATCGCCCGTGGCCGTGTCGGCCTGATGTCGAAAATCGAAAAGCCGCAGGCGCTCGAGCGCATCGAGGAAATCATCGAGCTTTCCGATGCCTTGATGGTCGCCCGCGGCGATCTCGGCGTCGAAATGCCGCTTGAATCGGTTCCCGGCATCCAGAAGCAACTGATCCGTGCCTGCCGCCGTTCGGGCAAGCCGGTGGTCGTCGCCACGCAGATGCTGGAATCGATGATTTCGGCGCCGGTGCCGACGCGCGCCGAAGTCTCGGACGTCGCGACCGCCGTCTTCGAAGGCGCGGATGCCGTCATGCTCTCGGCCGAATCGGCATCGGGCGATTATCCAGTCGAAGCCGTCTCGACCATGGCCTCGATTGCCACCGCCATCGAGCGCGAGCCGCATTATCCCGGTATCATCTATGCCCAGCGCGCCCAGCCGGAAGCAACCGGTGCCGATGCGATCTCGCTTGCCGCCCGTCAAATCGCCGAAACGCTGAAGCTGTCGGCAATCGTCTGCTACACCTCGTCGGGCACGACGGGCCTGCGCGCTTCGCGCGAGCGTCCGCAGGTGCCGATCCTGGCGCTGTCGCCGATCATCAAGACGGCGCGCCGCCTGGCCATCGTCTGGGGCCTGCATTGCGTCGTTACCCATGACGCGACCGATCTCGACGATATGGTCAACCGCGCCTGCCGCATCGTCGCCGACGAAGGCTTCGGCAAGCCGGGCGATCGCATCATCATCTCGGCCGGCGTGCCGCTCGGCACGCCCGGCGCCACCAACATGATCCGCATCGCCTATATCGGCTCCGACGGCCAGAGCGGCATCTGATCCGATCGCATCCCTTTAAAAGCCCGCCGCCTCAGAGAGGCGGCGGGCTTTTTCGTTGACGGAACGGCATTGCCAAGGGCTGCTGTGCGTGCAAGTTTCGAGCCTTGGATTGGGAGGGATCGTCATGGATATCGTCACGCTTGCCGCTTTTGCAGCTGTTTCCTTCGTCGGCATTGCAACGCCGGGCCGACGGTGCTGCTGGCGCTGACCAACTGTTCGCGCCATGGCCTGCGCCGGGCGATTGCCGGCATGATCGGCGCGGTGCTTTCCGATTTCGTGCTGATCGGCGCTGTGGCGATCGGGCTCGGAGCGCTGCTTGCGGCATCGGAATTCTGGTTTTCGATGCTGAAATGGGCCGGTGCCGCTTATCTCGCCTTTCTCGGTATCATGTTGCTGCGCTCGAAGGGCACGATCGATGCGGCGCTGAAGTCCGGGGCGCCTGCGGGCGCGACATCGCCCTTCTCGATCGGTCTGAAGAGTTTCATGGTCGCGGCGACCAACCCGAAGGGCTATCTGTTCTTCTCAGCCTTCCTGCCGCAATTCATCGACCCGACCCTGCCGCAGGCAACGCAATATGCGCTGCTGGCACTGGTTTTTGCCGCGCTCGATTTCCTCATCATGTTTGGCTACGCCTTCTTCGGCTCGCAGGCCGTGCGTTTTCTGAAGACCTCAGGCGCCCTATGGCTGGAGCGGGCTTGCGGCGGGGCGCTGCTGGCGCTTGCCGGGTCGCTCGCCTTCTATCGCCGGGCAACGGTTTGAGTTCAAGGTCGAGCCAGGGACAGGTGACCGACGCGATAGGCCTGCGTCTCGGCGTCGATTTCGGGAGGCTCTCGCCATAGCCTGAAGCGCACCCGCGTCCATGTCGTGGGCTCGAAACCGCAGACGGAGGCGAGTGCCTCGCCCGCCGCAATCTCGGCTTCCGTCTGCGCGCTGTCGGCGCGGCGGATGTCGGCGAGCGGCGCGTAGGGCTGCATTTGCAGGATATCGCGCGTGGCAAATCTGGCCGCGGCGAGATCGGCCGAGACTTCTGCCTGCCACACGATCCAGGTCCTCACCTGCGGCCAGCCGAAGGCGCCGGCGAGCGTATCGAATCCCGGGCTGCAGAGGAAGTCGCTCGCTCCTTCCGGCTTCCGCCAGAGATAGAAGGGCGCATAGAGATTGTCGCGGCTGCCGAACTCTCCCTTGCGGGCGCTGAGATAGGCTTTGAAACCGAGATTGGGAAAGCCGTCGAGTAGCGGACCCTTGTCGCGGATGCGGCGGTCGATGATCGACATGTCGTAATCGGCCGGCAGGGTGAAGCTGTATTGCATGGCGATCATAAGCGTGCCTCCACCTGATGCAGCCATTCGACGATGCTGTCGTTTTCCGCCACCTGGATGCTGATATAGCTGAAGGGGCTGTCATCGGCGGCGCCATGCCAGTGGCGCTCGCCGGGCGCAAACCAGACTGCGTCGCCGGCACGCAATTCTTCGATCGGGCCGCCCTCGTTCTGCGCCAATCCATGACCCGAAAGCACATAGAGTAACTGGCCCTTCGGATGCGTATGCCAGCGGGTGATGGTGCCGGGATCGAGCGTGGCGCGCATGGCCGTGTTCTCGCCGTCGGCGCCGCCTTCGAGCAGTATCTCGACCCAGAAGGGCGCCGTTGCGACGCCCTCCGGCGAGCGGACCGCGGTGCCGGGGCGCCTGACGGTCATTGCCTTCGGGTTCGACGCGCTCATAGCGGGCCTCCGGCCGCTCGCAGCCGCCAATCGGGGTCGGTCATCTGGGCGATGCCGTTGCCGAAGGACCAGTCTTCCGGGGCGCTGGTGCTGATGACGATCATCACGTCTTCGGGCCGCAGACCCGGCGACTGCGCCAGAAGATCGACGAGCCGGCGATAGAGCGCGGCCTTCATCTCCGCTGTTCGCGGTCTGCCTATGGTGATCGAGATGTAGACAAAATCGTCGGAGCGCGGGCCGGCGAGATAGCTGGGGTCGAATATCAGCTCGTTCTCATCGTGCTGATGGATGGCCTGGAAACGGTCGTTTTCGGGCACGTCAAAGGTCTCGATCAAGGCGCGCTGGATGTTGTCGGCGAGCGCGCCGAGATAGTCCTGCGACTTGCCTTTGCGAAGGGAAATTCGAACGAAGGGCATCGGGTTCTCCATGGTTCAGGCCGTTCGCCGGCCTTGACAGTTGAACCATCGCACGGCACGATTATGCTGAAAATCAGAATTTTATGGATTAATGATCCTGAAAAATAGGATTATATGATGCGACGGACGATCTTCGATCTCGATGTGCTTCGCACCTTTTCGACCGGCATGGAACTCGGCAATTTCGCCAAGGCGGCAGAGAAGCTCGGGCGTTCGACCTCGGCGGTCAGCGCCCAGCTGAAGAAACTGGAGGAGCAGGCCGGCACGCCGATCTTCCGCAAGGCAGGACGTGGGCTGGCGCTGACCGATGCCGGCGAGACGATGCTTGCCTATGCCAGGCGGCTGCTGGAACTCAACGACGAGGCGGCGGCCGCTGTCCACGGTGTCGAGCTGGAGGGCTGGGTGAGGCTCGGCCTGCAGGAGGATTTCGGCGAGACCCTTCTGCCGGAGGTACTCGGCCGCTTCGCGCGCGCCCATCCGAAGGTCCGGATCGAGGCGCGGGTGGTTCGCAATGCCGAACTCATCGAACGCGTCACCTCGGGCAAGCTCGATCTGGCGCTTGCCTGGAGCGACGGAATGCTGACGGCGCATTGCGAGCGGATCGGTGACGTGCCGATGTGCTGGATCGGGCCTGCAGAGGGGCCGCCGGCCTGGCACGCCACAAGCGGCGAGCCGATGCCGCTCGCCTCGCTGGAGGCGCCGTGCCTGCTGCGCAGTGCGGCGACCAAAGCACTCGATGAGGCGGGAATCTCGTGGCGGCTGGCTTTCGTCAGCCCCAGCCTCGGTGGTCTCTGGGCGGCGACCGCGGCAGGTCTCGGTCTGACCATTCGCACGCCGATCGGTCTGCCGGCGAAACTGCGGCCGCTTCCGCCCGAGGCGCTCGGCCTGCCCGACTTGCCGAAGCTCGGTCTGGTCCTGCATCGGGCAGAAGCCGAACTGCAGCCGGCCGCGGCGCGGCTCGGCGAGCTCGTGCTGCAGTCGGTGCATGGCGCCCTGCGCGGGTAGGTTGATATCTCGGCATTGACCCCTCGGTTGCATGCCTGTAGCCTTGGACCATTATGAAGATGCTCACTGTCAATATCGCTTCGGTCTTCTTCTTGAGCCGCTGACGGCGGCGCCTGGGGCACGTGTGCCTTCCCGGGCAATGGAAGACGCGACCGCATGCCAGCCTTCGGCTGGCGCTTGGTCGTGGAGCGAAACAACCCTCCGTCCAGGAACCGGCTCTGGAAGGGTTTGCGACAGAGAGATTTCATGACTGACGAACATTATCCGCCGGCGCTGACCGCAGCCGAGATCGAAGGATTCATCGAGAATGGATTCGTCCGGATCGACCATGCTTTTCCCAGTGAGCTGGCCGAAGAGGCACGTGCCATCATGTGGCGCGATATGCCTTGTGTTCCAGACGACCCCTCGACATGGACGCGGCCGGTCGTCTGGCTTGCCGGCTACGGCGGAGGGCCGTTTGCGGCAGCCGCCAATACGCCGATCCTGCATGCGGCCTTCGACCAACTGGTCGGTGTCGGGCGCTGGGTGCCGCGCGACGGGCTTGGCAGCTTCCCGGTACGATTTCCGCATCCCGATGATCCCGGCGATGCCGGTTGGCATGTCGATCTGAGTTTTCCCGGCGACGATTGCGACCCGCACGAACAGCAGGATTTTTCCGCCTGGCGGGTCAACATTACTTCCCGCGGCCGGGCGCTGCTGATGCTGTTTTTGTTTTCCGATGTCGGCGAGGAAGATGCGCCGACACGCATTCGAGTGGGTTCGCACATGGATATGGCGCGCTATCTCGCGCCCGCAGGCGAAGCGGGCCGATCGCGCATGTATCTCGAAACCATGGGTGCAGAGCGTCCGCGCACACTTGCGACGGGGGAGGCGGGCACCGTCTATTTGTGCCATCCTTTCCTCGTCCATGCAGCGCAAATGCATCGCGGTACGCAGCCGCGCTTCATGGCGCAGCCCGGTCTTGCTCCTTTCGAACCTTTTCGGCTCGAACGGGAAGACGGCGCCTATTCGCCGGTCGAGATCGCGATCCGCCGAGCGCTTCAGGAGACGTAGCGGGAACAGATTGCATCCAGCCGTCACAGGCCGGGTGCATTCACCTCCGCGTCTACTGCGGATAACGGGATTGTCCGGCGGTGGTGCCGGCCAGTCTTCGTCCACTCAGCCGTAGCGTTCGAGCGCCATGGCGAAAATATCGGCATCGACGTTGCCGCCCGAGGTGATGGCGACGACCGTGTCGCTTTCCAGCGTCTCGCCGTGGAAGAGAGCGGCGGCGAGCGCCACCGCACCGCCGGGCTCGACGACGATCTTCAGCCTGACGAAAGCGAGCGCCATGGCGCGCAGCGCCTCTTCGTCGGTGACGACGATGCCGGGGCCGGCAAGGCGCTTAAGGATCGGGAAGGTGATGTTGCCCGGCTGCGGCGTGACGATCGCATCGCAGATCGAGCCGGATACCGAGACGTTGCGTTCGATCCTGCCGGAGGCGAGCGAGCGGGTGGTGTCGTCGAAATCCTTCGGCTCGCAGGGGCGGACGCGAAAGCCGGGGGCGCTGGCTTCGAGGGCGAGCGCAATGCCGGAGGTCAACCCGCCGCCGCCACAGGGCACGAGGACTTCGGCCGATGTCACGCCTTCCTCTTCGGCCTGCTCGGAGATTTCGAGACCGGTCGTGCCCTGACCGGCAATGACAAGCGGTTCGTCGAAGGGCTTGATCAGCGTCAGGCCGCGCTCGGCCGAGAGCTTAGCGCCGATCGCGTCGCGGTCCTCGTTGACACGGTCGTAGAGCACCACTTCGGCGCCGAAGGCGCGGGTGTTGGCGATCTTCAGCTTCGGCGCATCGCCCGGCATGATGATGACGGAGGGGACATTGTGCAGCTTGGCTGCAAGCGCAACACCCTGGGCGTGGTTGCCGGAGGAGAAGGCGATGACGCCTTTCGAGCGCACCTCCGGATCGAGGCCGGAGACGGCCGACCAGCCGCCACGAAACTTGAAGGAGCCGGAATGCTGCAGGCATTCGGCCTTGACGAAAAGTCGCCGGCCGGCGATCTCGTTGAGGAAGGGAGACGAGAGAAGCGGCGTGCGTCTCGCATGACCGCGCAGACGGGCACGGGCGGCGACAATCATTTCAATGCTGGCCATTCGGGAATCGTCCTGCTTGCGGGGTTCGTCCATGCATAGGGCGCGGCAAAACAATTGTGAACGGCGACTTTGTCACGGTGACATGAATGGAGGTCGCGGATGCCGCCCGCAGGCAGCCAATCATCAATAACCGTTCGCCGAGCCTTCCGTGGCGCGACTGTCCATGGCGCCGTTGTATCTGGCGCCGCCGCCCTTTTCGATGGCGGCAAGGCTTTTGCCGCCGACGAGGATGCCGGCGGCCGGGCCCCAGACCGGCCCGCCATTGCCGCCATCGAAGCTGTAGCCCATGGCGGCGAGGGTCTTTTCCGTATCGGGCGAAAGCGCATAGGGTTCGAGATAGATTTTATCGGGCTGCCATTGATGGTGGATACGCGGGGCATTGACCGCCTGGCTGATGTCCATACCGAAGTCGACGACATTGAGGATCGCCTCCAGCGTGATCGTGATGATGCGCGAGCCGCCGGGGCTGCCGATCACCATGAAGGGTTTGCCGTCGCGGGTGACGATTGTCGGGCTCATCGAGGAGAGCGGTGTCTTCTTCGGAGCGATGGCGTTCGCCTCGCCCTGAACGAGGCCGTAGAGATTCGGCACGCCGGGCTTGGAGGTGAAATCATCCATCTCGTTGTTGAGCAGCACCCCGGTGCCCGGCGCCACGACGGCCGCTCCGAAGGGGCCGTTCAGCGTATAGGTGACGGCAACGGCGTTGCCCTCGTCGTCGATGATCGAATAATGCGTCGTCTCGGTGCTTTCCTTGCCGCCGAGCGGTTTCATGTTTGCCGACGTGCCGGCCTTGTAGGGATCGATCTTGGCTGCGATTTCTTTGGCGTAGGTTTTGTCGATGAGCTTTGCCACCGGATTGTCGACGAAGTCGGGGTCGCCGAGCGCAGCATTGCGATCGACATAAGCATAGCGCATGGCCTCGACCATCACATGCACGGTGTCGGCTGAACCATAGCCCAGATAGGAAAGCGGATAGCCTTCGAGAACGTTGAGGATCTCGCAGATGATGACGCCGCCGGAGGAAGGCGGCGGCGAGGAGATAATGTCGTAGCCGCGGTAGTTGCACTCGACCGGCTTCAATTCGCGCACGGCATATTGCTCGAAATCCTCCTTGGCAAGAATGCCGCCTCTGGCCTGACTCGCCTTGACGATCGCCTCGGCGGGCGCGGCCTTGTAGAAGGCGTCAGGCCCCTTTTCGGAAATGCCTGCCAGGACCGCGGCAAGGTCGGGCTGCTGGAGCTTTTCGCCCGATGCATATGGAGTGCCGTCGGGTTTCAGGAAGATCTTTGCTGCCGTTTCGTCTTTGGCGAGGCGCTTGGCGCTGCCGGCGAGGCTTGCGGCGTCGCCCTGCTCCAGCGTGAATCCTTCGTTTGCGAAGCGGAGTGCCGGTGCGATGAGATCCTGGCGCGATTTCGTGCCGTATTTCTCGCGCGCGGTTTCGAAGCCCATCACCGAGCCGGGCACGCCGACGGCGAGATAGCCGTCGAGGCTGGCGCGCGGCACGATATCGCCCTTGGCATCGAGATACATGGTCTTGGTGGCGGCCAGCGGCGCGCGTTCGCGAAAATCGAGAAAGGTCTTGGTGCCGTCTTTCAGGCGGATGGTCATGAACCCGCCGCCGCCGAGATTGCCGGCCGAGGGATAGACGACCGCCAGCGCATAACCGACGGCAACGGCTGCATCGACAGCATTGCCGCCGCTCTTCAGCACCTCGACGCCAACATCGGTCGCCAGATGCTGGGCGGTGACGACCATGCCGTGCTCTGCCTCGACAGGGGTGGGCGAGGCGGCGAAGGCCGACGTCAGGCTCAGCGACAGCGCCGCTATGACGGAGATCGTCCCGAGATGCAGACGGCCCATGATTTCCCCTCCTATGGACAATGATGGAAACATATGGGGCTGCGGCAGCCTCAGGCAATGCAAGGGATTGGTTTTATGTGACGAGTTCCGAAGCTCGCGAGGTCATGCGCCGTGCAGGGCCTCTGGCCGCAACGACGGCGCCGTCGCGACCGTCCGATCAGAGGATGCGGCGGCGAGCCTCTCCTCGGCCCGGCGGGCAATTGCCTGCAGGTCGCGCGGTTTGCCTGATATCTTCTCGATGGCGGCGATGGCGACATCGGTTGCGAGATAATCCGGCTTGTGGCCGACGCCGCGAACGGTGATGAGCTCGGAGCCTGCTATGTCGCGGGCCAGGCCGCGCGAATGCAGGTGCTCCCAGACGATCGCGTCGCTATCGCCGGTTATGATGACGGTCGGTGCGGTGATCTGCGCATAGAGCGGCGACTGTTCCTTCACATAGGCGAGCAGCCTTTTGAAATCGGCGGCGTTGTTGTGGAAGGCGCCCGGCCGCAGCACCAGCGACGGACCTGTTTTCTCGATATAATCGACCGGACGCGGATTGGGGCGGAAAACATTCAGCGTGCCGCGTTCCAGCCGGCTCAGCCCGAGCGGCACGACGATCGCGTGGTTGAACAGCCAGCCGACGATCGGTGCGGTGGCGACATGATAGTACCAGTCGATGCCGCCCGGCCAGGGATGGGTGGCGGGTGCGAGAAAGAGCAGGCCGGCGGCCTTTTCGGGATGGCGCAGGCCGAAGGCGGCGGTGATCGCGCCGCCGAAGGAATGGCCGACGATGATAGCTTTTTCGATGCCGCGCTTTTCCATCAGCCTGGCGATCGCATCGGCCTGACCGGAGGGAACGGCATTATCGGGACCGCCGCGTTCGGAATAACCGTGACCGGGACGATCGACGAAGAGCATTTCCGCCCGACCCTCGAGCGCGGCGCGGAAGGCGACGACCTGGTCGAGCAGATTGCCGCTGGCGCCATGAATGAAGACGAGCGCCGGCAGATCGGCATTTTCGGGACGCTCGATATGGACGGCATTCATGCGGTAACCGCCGACATCCGTCAGTTCGCCGATATTCGGATAGGTTCGTTCGAATTGTCGCGCCTTGTAGGAGGAGTAACCGATGGCGGCGGCGAGCGGAGCGAGAAGAGCGGAAACTTCTGCAAGCATGATCTTAACGGGCGATAGTTGCGGCTGTTTTGCCGAGAGCGGACGCACTGCGTCTTTTCCCGTCTACAGTTCTAAATTGCGCGGCTTTGCCGGAGATCAAGATCACGCCCCGAGGATCACGTGCGGTTGCCGGCGAGTTTTTCCGACAGCGTGTTGACCTGTTCCTGCGCGGTGCGTTCGGCGGGATAGACATCGAGGAAACGCTCCCAAGCCTTCAAGGTCAGCTGGTCGTTGCCCGAATTGCTGAGGATCGCCGCCATGCCGGAGAGCGCGCCGAAATGGCGCGGCTCGAGATCGAGCACACGTTCGATGTCGGACATCGACTTGCGATAATTGCCCATGACGAAGTTCAGCGTGGCGCGACGGTTCCAGCTCTCGGCATAATCGGGCTTCAGCGCGATCGCCTCGTCAAGGAAATCAAGGGCGGCGGGATTGCGCTTTTCCTCGATCGCCTTGTCGGCCCACTGCATCAGCAGATTGACGGTGGCGCTACCGGAATCGTTCCATTCCGTGCGAATCTCATTGGCGATGCTGCTGGCCTTGTCGGGGTCGCGCTCGCGTTTCAGCTGGGCAAAGAGCTGGTCGAGGTGCTGCTTCGGTGAAGAATTGACATCCGCCTGCTCGACGATAACGTCCTTTTCCGCCGCAACGGCCGGAAAGCTGGGGATGAAAAAGATGAGCGGCAGCGCCGCTGACGTCAAAGCAAAAAAGCGCATGGCGGACATACTAGCCCGCCAACGCCGAAGATCAAACAAATTTGACGTGATCACCGCAGTGATCCCCCGGATATATTCGCCGGCGCAAGTGGCGCGGCAAGGCGATCCGGACGCGCGAAATCAGCCCTGACGAGCCTTGTAGCGCGGGTTCAGCTTGTTGATGATGTAGATGCGGCCCTTGCGGCGAACCAGACGGTTGTCACGGTGACGAGCCTTGAGCGACTTGAGCGAATTCTTGATCTTCATTTTTCTGATCCGCGATCTCTATGGGGGAATTCACATTCGCCCGTATCTTTAACAATCAAAAGCGCGCCGTCGGGCGCGCTCTTTAGGTGGGGGAGCAGATACCCCGTCACCTCCACCGTGTCAACCACATGACGGTGTTTTTCCCAAGGCGCAGAGGTGTTTTCTCACCTGGAAACCGGGGATTTCGGCGCCAAGGTGGTGACATGGCCCATCTTGCGGCCGGGGCGCCATTCGGTCTTGCCGTAGAGATGAACCAGCGTATCGGGGCGCTGAAGCCAGTCGGGAACGGCAAGGATATCGTCACCGATCAGGTTCTGCAGGACACAGTCGGAATGGCGATCGGCATTGCCGAGCGGCAGGCCGGCGACGGCGCGGATATGCTGTTCGAACTGGCTGACGACGCAGGCCGCCTCCGTCCAATGGCCGGAGTTGTGCACACGCGGCGCCATCTCGTTGGCGATCAGGCCGCCGTCGGCAAGCACGAAGAATTCGATGCCGATGACGCCCACATAGTTCAACGCGGCGAGGATCGTTTCGGCCGATCGGCGTGCGGCTTCCGCTGTCTGCGCGGAGATTGCGGCGGGAACCGTCGAGGTGTGGAGGATGCCGTTGCGGTGGACATTCTCGGCGGGGTCGAAGCAGACGACCGTACCATCCGTGGCGCGGGCGGCAATAATCGAGACTTCGCGCTCGAAGGCGATGAAGCTTTCGAGAATGAGCGGCACGGCGCCGAGCGCGGCATAGGCGCCATCAGCGCTGTCGGCCTCCGAACGGAAAACCTTCTGGCCCTTGCCGTCATAACCGAGACGGCGGGTCTTCAATACACCCTGGCCGCCGAAATCCTGAAGCGCCATTTCGAGATCGGCCTGGCTGTCGATTGCGTGGAAGCGGGCGGTGGATATGCCGCAGCCATTGAGGAAGCGTTTTTCGACGAGGCGGTCCTGAGCGGCTTCCAACGCCTTCGGCGGCGGATAGACGGGCACGCTTGCAGAGAGCGTTTCGGCGGCTGCGACGGGCACGTTTTCGAATTCGTAGGTGACGATATCGCAGGCATGCGCCAGTTCGGCCAGTGCCGCCGGATCGTCATAGGCGGCGACAATCTGCCGGTTGGCGAGCTGGGCGGCCGGGCAGTCGGTCTGCGGCTCGAGAATGATCGTGCGAAAATTCAACCTTGCGGCGGCAATGGCCAGCATGCGGCCGAGCTGGCCGCCGCCGATGATGCCGATCGTTCTTGCCGTCATAGGTCGTCCATCGGGTATTCGGCGACGGCAGCACTCTGGCGCTCGCGCCACTCGTCGAGCCGGTCGGCGATTTCGTCGTCGGCGAGGGCAAGGACAGCGGCGGCAAGAAGGGCGGCGTTGACCGCGCCGGCCTTGCCGATGGCGAGCGTTCCCACCGGAATGCCGGCCGGCATCTGCACGATGGAAAGAAGGCTGTCCTGGCCGGAGAGGGCTTTGGACTGGACCGGCACGCCGAAAACCGGCAGCGGCGTCATCGATGCGGTCATGCCAGGCAGATGGGCTGCGCCGCCGGCGCCGGCGATGATGACCTTGAAGCCTTCCGCCCGTGCGCCCTTGGCAAAATTGACCAGCCGGTCGACTGTGCGGTGCGCCGAAATGATGCGCGCATCATAAGGGATCTCCAGCGCCTCCAGCGTGTCGGCGGCGTTCTTCATGGTCTCCCAGTCGGACTGGCTGCCCATGATGATGGCGACGGACGGTCTGTCTGTCATCGTTGTCGTTACCCCTCTCAAGCGATGATGTCAGGGATGATCTGATCTTCCAGCTTGGAGAGCCTGTCCTTGATGACGAGCTTCTTCTTCTTCATGCGCTGGATCCGCAGAGCATCGCATCCGATCTGGATCATGGCGTTGATCGCGGCGTCGAAATCCTCGTGCTCCTGGCGCAGCCGTGCTACCGTCAGCCTGATTTCCGCCTGTTCCTGATCGGCCATATGCATTCCCCGTTATCGTCCTCGGATCTTGTCCGATCTGCCGATGATTTCCGCAAGCTCCTATCACCAAATACAGGTAACGGCTAGTTAGTCTTGATCATGAAATTGCCATCCAGTCTTCATCTTTTGGCCTTCGACAAGCCGTCAAAAATATGTCACAGTCCCCGCCGTTGACACCTTGATCCCCGACGCTGATGGCCGGGGAGGGTAAGAGGAAGGAAGGGTCAAATGACAGTTGAAGCTCATCTTGAATCACTCCAGAAAAAACATGTCGCTCTCGAGGAAGAGTTGCACACGCTCAGAACAGCTCCCTCTATCTCCGATACGGAAATTGCCGAATGCAAGCGCCGCAAGTTGCGCATCAAGGACGAGATTCAGCGTCTCAAGTCATCCGTCCACTGATCTTCCCAAGGGTCGCCGGTCGATCGTCTTGCGAAAGAAAAGGTAAATCCATCCATTCCGCCTAAAATCAGCAAGAACCGGTGATTTCACACCAGATTTGCGCCAGCCCGATGCCTGCAGCATCGCGGTTGGCGCTTTTGCGATAGGGATGTGCGTAAATCAAGGACCTGAAGCGCAACGATCTGAAGCGCAAGGAGCTAATCTGAAAGATCGCGACGCGCTTTAGCCGGGCAGGCCTTAAGCCCAGAACTGATCCAGCCATAAATTGAGGGCGTCGAAACCGCGGTTGTTGACCGTATAGATGCGTTTCGTGCCTTCCGATGTCACCGAGACGAGGTTGCTGTCGAGCAGCGCCTTCAGGTGCTGCGAAACAGCGGGGCGGCTGATCGGCAGGCCCTCGGCGAGTTCGTTGACCGTCCGTGGTGCGCGGCGCAACTCCTCCAGCAGAAAACGCCGGTTCGGATCGGCAATCGCAGAGAAAGGGTCCGTGTTCGACATAACGGGAACGCTACGTCAAACCGGCCGCCGCAGCAAGGAAATTGTGCAATGCAGCGTGCTGGAGCCCTTACCAGCCAAGGCCCTCGCGCACGATCAGCAACGCAGCGATCAGGGCCATCGCATACATGAACGGATAGAAGATCGCCGGTCTCATGCGGCGCACGCACCAGGCGCCGGCGAGGGTGGCGAGCGGAGCGAAGGGCAGAAGCGTCGCGGAGGTCGCAAGATTCTGGGTATCGAGCTGGCCGAGCGCGAAATAGGGGATCAGCTTGATGGCGTTGAGGATCGCAAAGAAGCGCACGCTGGTGCCGGTATATTCGCGCGGCTGCAGTTTCAGCGGCAGGGCATAGATCTGAAAGGGCGCGCCGCCCGCATGCGCGACGAAGCTGCCGTAACCGGAAAACGTGCCCCAGAGGCCGGCGGCCACCGGTCGCTGGCCGCGCGGCGGGACTATCTTGTCGGCGCCCGGGCCGTAATTGTTCCAGAAATAGCGCAGGCAGAAGAGGATGGTCACCGCGCCGATGACGATGCGCAGCACATTGCCCGGAACGAGTGCCGAGGTCGCCCAGCCCAGCGCGATGCCGAAGACGGCGCCCGGCAGCATGATCTTCAGCGTCGCCCAGTCGCCGTGCTTGCGCCAGATGACGAGCGAGATCATGTCCATGAAGACCAGGATCGGCAGAAGGATCGCCGCCGCCTCGACCGGCGAGACGACGAGGGCGAGGAAGGGCAGGCCGATCAGCGACAAAGCGTCGCCCATGCCGCCCTTTGCGAGGCCCACCAGCAGAACGGCAGGCACGGCGGCGTAGTAGAATGACAAATCCTGCGGCATGCTTTCGACGTCCTCCTCTTGCAAGCCTCGTCTAACGGAACTACTCACACAAAACGAGTGCGGCTCCCTCATTTCGAGGGGAAATTCGCAGGAAACGGAAAGACCTCATGACCGAACCGGAAAACCGCTGCCGCCTTGTGCTCATCGCACCGGATATTGCCGATGCCGATCAACAGACGAGGATTGTCGCCGACGCGCTGAAGGGCGGCGATGTCGCCTCGGTGATCGTGCCGCAATATGGGCTCGACGACGGCACCTTCCAGAAACATGCGGAGAAGCTGGTGCCGCTGATCCAGGATGCCGGAGCGGCGGCGCTGATATCAGGCGACAGCCGTGTTGCAGGCCGGGCGAAGGCCGATGGCCTGCATCTTTCCGGCAATGCGGAGGCGCTTTCGGAGGCGATCGATAAACACGCGCCGAAACTGATCGTCGGCGGCGGCAACGCGGCCGACCGTCACAAAGCGCTCGAGATCGGCGAAGTCAGGCCGGACTATATCTTCTTCGGCAAGCTCGACGGCGATATCAAGCCCGAGGCGCATCCGAAGAACCTTGCGCTCGGCGAATGGTGGGCCTCGATGATCGAGATTCCCTGCATCGTCATGGGCGGCACCGATCCGGCCTCGGCGCTTGCCGTCGCCGAGACCGGAGCGGAGTTCGTGGCGCTGCGGCTGGCGGTCTTCGGCGAGCCCGCCCGGGCGCCATCTATCGTCGCCGAAATCAACGCGTTGCTTGACGAAAAAGCGCCACGGTTTGAGGATTGAAATCGCGCTCATGCCGATCCAGACCGCCCGCCTGTTGAAATTTGCCCTTGCCAGCATGGCCGCCCTCTTCGCGGCCGGGCCGGATATCGCCTTGGCGCAAGCAACCGATAGCGTCATAAACCAGCCAAGCTCCGGGCCGACCTCGACTTTCCGCACCGACCGGCCTTCCGGCCCGGTCGTGCGGCCCTCCGATGGTGTCGGCGTGTTCGACCGCATGGGTGCGAAGCTGCCGGATCTGCCGCCGGAAAAGGATTACAAGGGACCTGTCGACGAGGCTTACGGCGCCTTCCAGCGCGGTTACTACCTGACGGCAATGGACAAGGCGCTGCCGCGCGCCCAACTCGGCGATGCCGCGGCGCAGACGCTGATCGGCGAGATTCTCTCGCAAGGTCTCGGCGTCAAGAAAGACGTGAAAAATGCGGCCTTCTGGTACGGCAAGGCGGCCGAAGGCGGCGATGCGGCGGCAATGTTCAAATATGCGCTGATGCTGATGGAAGGCGAGGGCGTGCCGCGCGACAAAGCCAAGGCCGACGACTTCATGCACAAGGCGGCCGAGGCCGGCAATCCTTCGGCGGAATTCAACTGGGCGCAACTCCTCGTCGCCGACAATCCCGGCGAGAAGGGACTGAAGCTCGCGCTGCCATTCTACGAGAAATCGGCCGAGCAGGGCATTGCCGATTCGCAATATGCCGTGGCGCAGATCTATGCGACGCTGAAGGACTTGCCGGAAGAAAAGAAGCAGCTCGCCCGCGAGTGGATGGCGCGCGCTGCGCGCGCCGGTTTCGACACGGCCCAGCTCGATCTCGGCATCTGGCTCGTCAATGGCGTCGGCGGGCCGAGGGACTACGTCAAGGGCTTCGAATGGCTGAAACTTGCCGCCAATGGCGGCAATGTCGCAGCGCAGAACAAGCTCGCCCATCTCTATATCAACGCCATCGGCACGCCGCCCGACCCGGTCGAGGCGGCGAAATGGTATGTGCTGTCGCGCCGGGCCGGGCTTGCCGATCCGTCGCTCGAGGATTTCTACCTGGGCATTGAGGACGACCAACAGAAGGCGGCAATCGAGGCCGCCAACAAGTTCCGGCGGCGATAGCCGCCGCGCGTTCTCATCGAGCGCTTTTAAAAAAGCGCGTCGGCGAAAAGGTCCTCGTCGTTTTCGGGTTTGGCGGTCTCGACAGGGGCGGGGGCGCTGTCGTCGTTTGCCGGGAAGATGTCGCGATGAATGTTGCGCTCCTGGACCATTGTGTAGGCCTTGAAGATCTTGCGGTCGAGCGGTGCGATTGCCTCGGCGAGATCCGAGATATCGGCGACCTCGGTGCCGGCGGCGCTTTCGAGCAGATCGGCGCAACGGGCAAAGACCTCACCGAGATCGCGCTGAAAATCGAGTTTGCCGATCAGCAGGCTGATCTTGGTGGCGACCTCACGACCGTTCTCGGCGAGCACCTTCAGCTCGTTTTCCATCATGTTGGCCGCGGAGCGGATGTTGCCGACGGCCGACGTCAGGCTTTCTCCAAGGCCGCCGGCCCCGACATCGGTGGCGGGGGCGACGCACCCGGCTGCGGCTTCGAGCGCCGGCAGGCCGGTGACGATGGCGTCGGCGGATTCGTCGAGCTTGCCGGCGAAGATGCGCAGCTCGGCGGTGACGACGTTGATCGACCTGCCTTCCTCGCCGAGGCGGCTGCAGCGCAGGTTGGTGTTCAAGGCCATGTAATGAATGTCGGTTTTGACGGCGCGGATGTTGGCGATCGATTCGGAAAGTTTGGCGGCCGTCCCTGATGTCGACTGGCTCACCTGGTCGGCCTGCCGGCTTGCCGTGTCGACTTGCTGGACGATTTCGTGGGCGGCCGAAACGCTGGATTCCAGCGCCCGCATGAAATTGCCGCCGGCTTCGCCGCTCTCACCGCTCATCCGGTCGCGCAGCTTGAGGATCTCCCGCATGTCGTGATCGAAACTGGCGATCGTCGTGACGACATTTTCCGAATCCCGCTGAAAATTGGCGCACATATCGCTCATCTGCGCTGCGGTCAGATGGTGGATGACGTTCTGCAGGCGCTTGCGGGCACCGGCATCGAGCTTTGCGCCGTCTTCGCCGGCAAAGAATTCCTCAAGCAGCGAAAGGGTGGCCTGCACATGCTCGATGCGCTGGCGGGTAATATCGCCGATCTGCAGGGCAGACAGCGTCGAGGCAGCCTTGCTCTGGACGCCGCGGGCAATCGCACCGACCTCGCGGGCGACGACGCCGAGATTCTTGCGGTGTTGGGCGATCTTGGCGGCATCGTCGCGCAGGGCGGCAGCGACGGCCGGAACGGTATCGGCATAGCCCTTGGAGACGCTGGCGCCGAAGGAGGCGGCGAGTTTGACCTCCTTGTCGAGGCTATCGAGATGCGTGGCGAACCGGTTGACCTCATCGGTGCCGGAATAGATTCGTTCCAGAATCTCCTGGGCGAAGCCGGCGAATTCAGGAAGGCCGGCGCCGGTGATCTTCACGGTGACGGCGAAGGTTCTGAGATAACGCATCGTCTCCTGCATGTCGGAGACGTACTTGCGTAGCTCCCTGCCGGTCTGCGCCAGCGAGACGAGTGCCTGCTGACGATTTTCTTCGATGACGGGCAGCGCCGTCAGGCTCTCCACCGTGGCACGGAGGTCGGCACCGGTATCGCTCGACTCTCCATTGTCCAGCGCCGCGGTGACGCCCTCGAGAGAATTCAGCAGGCGGTTGAGGACATCCATCACCGAGAGCAGCACCGTGCCACCTTCGAGAAAACGTTCCTCGACCCGGCTGCGGGCGGATTCCAGGGTCCGGCCGATGTCCCGTCCGGATGTGTAGGCTGCAGCGTTCGGCGATACCAGAGCGTGTGCCAACATTTGTACCTTTTCTTAAAACATAGGCTAATCTGACTCTATTTCTACGGGCAGGATGGAAACGTCCGGTAAACGCGCCGGACTCGTCAGCGTTGTGATTAACGAAAGATGTGGATGGGGCGCCGTGCCGGATCCGCCAAGGGTTAATTTTGCTTAACTTGTTGCTTTTATTTTATTTATTTCTAAATTCTGAGAGAATAATACAACTTATTCCCCATGAGAATTGGGAGTCTCGAGACTCGTTATACGGTAGTTTCATACAACCGCTGTTTACCCTGCATTAACGCTGCCGTGAGAGTCCTTTCAAGGTCATCAAGTATTTCTCTGGCCGGGGAGGCTGCGTTGGATACTCCTAAACAATATCACGAATCTATAAATTTGCCGGACGTGCTGAGTATTCGCTCAGTATCCGAACTATATTTAAAGTTTTCTGATGCATTTCAGGGTCGCGATACAATCGTTATCGACATTCCCGAAAGTGCGGAAGCGGATCTGAGTTTCGTTCAACTCATAGAGTCATCGCGCCGCCAAGCAAAATCTGACGGGAAGACATTCAAGCTTTCTACACCTGCTCGCGGCTCGGTCCTGAAGGTACTTGAGCGCGCAGGTTTCATCGAATCCTTCGATCAAGAAGATGCCAAGTTCTGGTTGCATAAAGAGGTAGCGTTATGAGTGCAAATATCCTGACTGTTGATGATTCCGCCAGCATCCGCCTGACCACCAAGGTCACGCTGTCGAATGCCGGTTACAGCGTCACCGAGGCCGCCGACGGGGCGGAAGGCCTCGCGAAGGCCAAGAGCAGCAGCTTCGATCTGATCGTGACCGATCTCAACATGCCGGTCATGGACGGGCTGACGATGATCGAGGAACTGCGGAAGCTGCCCGGGCAGGCCGGTGTTCCGATCATCTTCCTGACGACGGAATCCGACGCCGATCTCAAGGCTCGCGCCAAGGCAGCGGGTGCAACGGGCTGGCTGACCAAGCCCTTCGACCCGGAAAATCTGGTGAAGATCGTCAAAAAGGTCCTCGGAAGATGAGTACGCTCGATCCGGTCGCCGTATTCCGCATGGAAGCAGCCGAATGCCTCGAAGCGATCGAGGCCGGTCTTCTCGATCTGACCCACGATCTCGGCAACAAGGACCTCGTCGATGCCGTGTTCCGCGGGCTGCACACGCTCAAGGGCTCCGGCGCGATGTTCGGCTTCGAGGCGCTCGCAGCCTTCACTCATCATTGCGAAACGGCTTTCGACCGCGTCCGCAAGGGAGAGGTCGCGGCGACGAGCGAACTGGTCGCCGCCGTTCTCGCCACCCAGGACCACATGCGCGCCCTCGTCGACCAGCCGGATGCCGATCATGGCGATACCGGCCAGAAACTTCTGGCGCAGTTGCAGGCCGCCGTCGGCGGCAAGGCGCCCGCTCCAGCGTTGGCAGCTGTTTCCGCACCCGCGGTCGTGCGCGAAGCCCCGGCAAAGAAAAAGAACAGCTGGCGCATCCGCTTCAGCCTGCCGGCCAATTCGATGGCCAACGGCACCAATCCGCTCGGCCTGCTGGACGAGCTGCGCGACCTCGGCGAATGCACCGTGCGCGCCAATACATCAGCCATTCCGCCTCTCGACGAGCTCACTCCGACGGAACTCCACATTACCTGGGATGTGACGCTGACCAGCGAGCAGGACCGCTCGGCGATCGACGACGTCTTCATCTTCGTGCTCGACGATATGGAAATCAGTGTCGAGGAGATCGGCTGCGCGGCAGGGGCAACCGCCGCTCCGGTCGAAGTAAAGCCGACACCTGTTCCCATCGCCGCCGTATCAGCCGTGCCGGTTCCGCTGGCTGCCGTCCCGCAGTTTCGTCCCGTCGAGGCGGTTCCGGCCAGGCGCGAGGCGTCCGCGCCGGCCAGCCAGGCGAAGTCGGCCGAGAATGTCCGCGTTCCGGCCGAGCGTCTCGACGAACTGATGGACCGTGTCGGCGAGCTTGTCATCGCGCAATCGCGCCTCAGTCAGCTTGCCAGCGCCAGCGCCGATATCGCGCTGCGCTCCGTTTCGGAAGAAATCGAGCGCCTCTCCGGTGAATTGCGCGACACGATGATGGTGCTGCGCATGGTGCCGGTGGCAACCCTCTTCTCCCGCTTCCGCCGCCTCGTCCACGATCTCGCCCGTGAGACCGGCAAGGTGATCGAACTGGTGATGGAGGGGGAGACCACCGAAGTCGACAAGACGGTCATCGAGCGGCTGGCCGATCCGCTGGTGCATCTGGTGCGCAACTCAATCGATCATGGCCTCGAGATGCCTGGCGACCGTCTTGCCGCCGGCAAGACCGAAGCCGGCACCGTGACGCTTTCGGCCCGCCAGGCCGGCGGCGAGGTTATTATCTCGATCAAGGACGACGGTCGCGGCATCGATCGCGAACGTGTTCGCGCCAAGGCGGAATCTTCCGGTCTCATCCATCCCGGCCAGCCTCTTTCCGATTCCGAGCTGCTGCAGCTGATCTTCGCCCCCGGTTTCTCGACGGCTGCGGCGATCACCAATCTGTCCGGCCGCGGCGTCGGTATGGACGTGGTCAAGAAGACGGTCGAAGAGCTTCGCGGCGCGATCGACATCGTCAGCGTGCCGGGACAGGGTTCGGAAGTGTCGCTGCGCATCCCGCTGACGCTTGCCATCATCGACGGGCTGCTCGTGCGTGTCGGTTCCGGCCGCTACGTCATCCCGCTCTCGGCGGTCGAGGAATGCCTCGAATTGTCGCTGGAAGAGGATCTGCGCTCGCGCGGCCGCAGCTTCATCTCGCTGCGTGACAGCCTGGTGCCGTTCCTTCGCCTGCGCGACCTCTTCCGCACTGGCACCAAGCCCGACGTGCACCAGAAGGTCGTCGTCATCTCCACGGGCACGGAGCGTGTCGGCCTCGTCGTCGACCAGATCATCGGCGACCACCAGACGGTCATCAAGTCGATGTCGAAACTGCACAACGACGTCGCGACCTTTTCGGGCGCCACCATTCTCGGCGACGGCAGCGTCGCCCTCATTCTCGACGTCGGGCACCTGGTTGCCGCGGGTCAGCAGCAGGAGGCGCAATTGCGGGTAGCAGGATGAGTGCAAAAGCAGCAACAGTCGAACGATTCGACAACCATTGGAGCCATGCCGAGGAAGTCGAGGTGCTGACCTTCGATCTCAACGGCGAGACTTTCGCGCTGGAAGCGGTCATCGTCCAGGAAATCCTGGACCTGCTTCCGGAGACCGCGGTGCCGGGAAGCCAGCCTTTCGTCGCCAGCGTCATCAACTTCCGCGGCAAGGTCATTCCGCTGGCCGACCTGCGTCTTGCCTTCGGGATGGAGGCGGCGGAGGCCACGATCGACAGCCGCTTCATCGTCATCGAGATCGATCTACAGGGCGAGCGGACGCTCGTCGGGCTCAGAACCGACAAGGTGAACGAGGTAACGACGCTGGCAAAATCCGCGAGCGAGGCACCGCCGAGCGTCGGCATGCGCTGGCGCGCCGACTACATCAACTGCCTGGTGAAGAGGGGCGGAGAGTTCATCATTCTCCCCAATCTGCACGCAATTTTTTCATCCAGGCACAAAGCGGCGGGAGCCGTGACCTGACGCTGGACGAATTCAAAATGGGGGTTTGACGATGCGACTGACAATCAAGACGAAACTGGTGACCGCGTTCACCTTCATCATTCTGATGCTCGTGGGCACTGCCGCTTACGGTGTTTTCAGCCTTGGATCGCTGAACGACACCATCGACAGGCTTCTCGCCGGCCCGGCGGCCCGCCTCGATCTCGCGCAGCAGATCAATATTGCCCAGCTTGAGGCGATCCGCCAGCAGAAGAACCTGCTTACGGCGCGCAGCGCAGACGAAACGACCCGCGCGATCACGAAGGGCGACCAGGCGCGCAAGGACTTCGCCAGTGCGTTCAGCCAGGTGCTGGCGCTGGCAACGGAAGAAGGCAAGTCGCGCTGGGCGCGCATTGCCGAACTTTCCAAGACCTTCGATGCTGCCGACGATCAGATCCGCGATTTCGTGAAGGCCGGTAATGCCGAAGGCGCAAACACCATTTCCGTCACGACCGCGCGGGCGGCTGCCAACGACATCGACGCGACGCTCAGCGAAATCCTGGCGCTTGAAAAGCAGCGCATGAAGGCTGCCGACGATGGCGCCCAGAACCAGTACGAGACGACGCGCACGACGATGGTTGCGGTCGCCGCCGCCGCCCTGCTGATCGCTGCTCTCACCGCTTTCTGGATCGCTAACACGATCAGCAAGGGGCTTGGCCGCGCCAACACCGTGGTTCGCGAAGTCTCCGAAGGCGATCTGACGAAGATGGCCGAGATCACCAGCCACGACGAAATCGGCGAGCTTCTGGGCAACGTCAACACCATGATCGAACGCCTGCGCGGTGTTGTTGCCGACGCCTTGTCGGCCGCCGACAATGTCTCTTCCGGCAGCCAGCAGCTTTCTGCAAGTTCGGAACAGGTATCCCAGGGCGCGACCGAACAGGCAGCCTCCGCTGAAGAGGCTTCCGCTTCGATGGAGCAGATGGCCGCCAACATCAAGCAGAATGCCGACAATGCCGCCCAGACGGAGAAGATCGCCCGGCAGTCGGCCAAGGATGCCGAAATCAGCGGCGAGGCTGTGACGCGTGCTGTCGATGCCATGCGCACGATCGCCCAGAAGATCGGTATCGTCCAGGAAATCGCCCGCCAGACGGACCTGCTGGCGCTGAATGCGGCTGTCGAAGCGGCGCGTGCCGGCGAACACGGCAAGGGCTTTGCGGTGGTCGCTTCGGAAGTGCGCAAGCTTGCTGAACGCAGCCAGTCGGCCGCCGCCGAAATCAGCTCGATGTCGGGTGATACGGTCAAGGCCGCCCAGGACGCCGGCGACATGCTCGGCCGGCTGGTGCCCGACATCCGCAAGACGGCCGAGCTGGTCTCCGAAATCAGCGCTGCCTGCCGCGAACAGGATATCGGCGCCTCGCAGATCAACGAAGCGATCCAGCAGCTCGACAAGGTGACGCAGCAGAATGCCGGCGCCTCCGAACAGATGTCGGCAACCTCCGAGGAACTCGCCGCCCAGGCCGAAGAGCTGCAGGCCTCGATTGCCTTCTTCAAGGTCGATACGGCAGGCAGCACGCGGCCCGTCGCTCACATGGTGCAGCCAAAAACTGCGGCTAAGGGGCTCAGGGCCCCGGCCGTTGCCCGCAAACCGGCGCCGCAGGGCCGCGGCCAGACGGTTTCGGCTCAGCAGCAGCGTCTCAAGGGCTTTGCTCTCGACATGTCGATGGGCGGCCCTGACGCTGGTGACGACGATTTCAGGGAGAGCGCATAATGCTCCGCGGCTGAGGTGCTCGACCGCTTTCTCCCTCATGGGGACGGGACGTCTTTCTCCGATCCCGTTTGCAACCGTCGCGGGCCGGCCAGCCTGGCCCGCGACATAGACTTCCGGCTCGGGGGAGCCGGCACTGAAGTATATTTACTTCCTTCCGCGGCATGTTTTCGCCTACCGGAATTTATTTGCCGCATGATGCTGCGCCGCCTGGACCATATTTATTGCTTCGCTCTCAGAGAGGATATTGAGATGCGTATTACAATCAAACTTAAACTCGCAGCCGCCTTCGGCTTTGTCATATTATTGCTGGTGGGCAGCGCGGTTTATGGAATCATCAGCCTCAGTTCGCTGAACGACGCTGTCAGCGACGTTATCGCTGGCCCTGCAAAGAGGCTGGAATTGGCTCTGGAAGCGCAAACTGCCGAGCTCGATGCCGTCCGCTGGCAGAAGAACGCCCTTCTGGAAGCGGATCCCGAAATCGCCAGGAAGGACTATCAGAATTCGGCGAAAAGCGTGGATGAAATGCTTACCCTCGTAACGAGCGGCCTGCAGCTCGCAACCGCCGAGGGAAAGCCCAGCTGGGATAGGCTGGTCGAGCTTGCAAAACGCTTCGACGAAGGCTCCAACAAAGTCGCCTCCATACAGGAGAGCGGTGACAGAGCAGGCGCCGTGGCGCTTTCCTCGGGGGAGGTTCGCGCCCTTGTCGTGGAAATGGAGGACGTTTTTGGAAGACTCGTCGCGCTTCAACAGAAGTCGATGGCGCAGGCCGATAGCGACACCGATGTTCTGTATAGTTCGACCAAGAACATGTTGATCGGCATGGCGATCGGCGCTTCCGTCATCGCTTTTGCGGCTGCGCTGTGGATCGCGCTCGGCGTCAACAGCGGCCTGCGCAAGATCATGAATGTCGCCAGCGCTGTCGCGATCGGCGACCTGAATCAGAAGGTCGAGATCAAGAGCAATGACGAGATCAAGGATCTGGTCGACATGATCAACACCATGACGGAGAACCTTCGCATCACCGCCAACATTGCCGCGCAGATCGCCGAGGGCGATCTGACGGTGGCTCCGAAGCCGCTTTCGGAGAAGGATACACTCGGCATTGCGCTCGAGCAGATGGTCGAGCGCCTGCGTGGCGTCGTCGCCGATGCGGCTGCTGCCGCAGAAAATGTTTCGGCCGGCAGTCAGGAACTGTCCTCAAGCTCCGAGCAGGTGTCGCAGGGCGCCAGCGAACAGGCGGCTTCCGCCGAAGAGGCTTCCGCTTCGATGGAGCAGATGGCCGCCAATATCAAGCAGAACGCCGACAACGCCGCCCAGACGGAAAAGATCGCCCGGCAGTCGGCCAAGGATGCCGAGATGAGCGGCGAAGCGGTGTCGCGCGCCGTGCAGGCGATGCGGACCATTGCCGAAAAGATCAGCATCGTCCAGGAAATTGCCCGTCAGACCGATCTCTTGGCGCTCAACGCCGCCGTCGAAGCGGCGCGTGCCGGCGAACACGGCAAGGGTTTTGCGGTGGTCGCTTCGGAAGTCCGCAAGCTTGCCGAACGCAGCCAGTCGGCCGCCGCCGAAATCAGCTCGATGTCGGGTGATACGGTCAAGGCCGCCCAGGACGCCGGCGACATGCTCGGCCGGCTGGTGCCCGACATCCGCAAGACGGCCGAGCTGGTCTCCGAGATCAGCGCTGCCTGCCGCGAACAGGATATCGGCGCCTCGCAGATCAACGAAGCGATCCAGCAGCTCGACCGGGTGACGCAGCAGAATGCCGGCGCTTCCGAGCAGATGTCGGCAACCTCCGAGGAACTCGCCGCCCAGGCCGAAGAGTTGCAGACTTCGATCGCCTTCTTCAAGATAGATACGGCTGGTGACCACCAGTCCCGCGCGCCGGCTGCAAAGGTGACTGTCCGCAGTTCGGCTCCCCTCGCCGGCCGCAAGCTCGGTGTCAGGAAACCGGCGGCCAACAGCGTCGCCGGCCAGCAGGCGCGGGCAAAGGGTTTCGCTCTCGATCTCTCCATGGGTGGTCCCGATGATGGGGACGCCGAATTCAAGGAAAGCGCCTGAACATGGCTCCAACACCTCTGGAAGCGCAATTCGTGACCTTCAGCCTCGGCGAGGAGATTTTTGCCGTGCCGGTCGAGGTCGTGCGGGAAATCCTCGACTATGCGGAAGCTTTCAAGATTCCGAACGGTCCCGACTATCTGCTCGGCCTGCGCGACGTGCGCGGGCAGGGCGTGCCGACGATCGATCTTCGATTGAAGCTCGGCATGACGAAGACCGAGCCGACGCCGCATACGCGGGTGCTCGTCCTCGACGTGCCGCTGGAAAATCGGCTGCTCACCCTCGGCCTCGTCGCCGACCGCGTCTTCGAGGTCACGCCGTTCCGGCGTGACCAGATCGAGACGGCACCCGACATCGGCGTGCGCTGGCGCTCGGACTATATTGCCGGCGTCGTTCGTCGTGAAAACGGTTTTGTCGTCATCATCGATCTCGCGCGGCTCTTGTCGCGCGAGGACACCTCGGCACTGCAATCGGCCGCTTGACCGCGCGTCACCCCGGAGTACTGCGTTCTATGAGTATGGCAGCGGTGGAAACCCAATTGCCGGGCGACCGGATCAGCAAGCGCAATTTCGAAAAGCTTGCCCGGTTCATCTATGATTATAGCGGCATCAAGATGCCGCCGACCAAGCTGACGATGCTCGAAGGGCGGCTGAGACGCCGCCTTCGCGCAACCAACCATTCGACCTTCGACGATTATTGCGACTTCCTGTTCAACCACGACGGCCTCGCCCAGGAAACAATCTACCTGATCGACGTGGTGACGACGAACAAAACCGACTTCTTCCGCGAAGCCAAGCATTTCGACTACCTGCAGAGCGCGGCGCTGCCGGCGATCGCCAGCAGCGGCGTTCGCACCATCCGCACCTGGAGTTCGGCCTGCTCGACGGGGGCGGAACCCTATACGATGGCGATGGTGCTGGCGGAATTCACCGAGGGCCGCAACGACGTCTCCTACAGCGTGCTGGCGACCGATCTTTCCACCGACGTGCTGCAGACGGCGCGCCGGGGCATCTATCCGGAAGATCTCATCGCGCCGGTGCCGCGTGATCTGCAGCGCAAATATGTGCTGACGGCCAAGCAGCCGGATCGGCGGGAGGTGCGCATCACGCCGAAACTGCGCAGCAAGATTGGCTTTGCCCGCATGAACCTGATGGACGAGAAATATTCGATCGGGGAGCCGATGCACGTCATCTTCTGCCGCAACGTGCTAATCTACTTTGACAAGCAGACCCAGGCAGGCGTGCTCAACCGCCTTTGCGATTGCCTGGCGAAGGGAGGCTACATGTTCATCGGTCATTCCGAATCGATCACCGGCTTCGATCTGCCGTTGAAGCAGGTCTCCAATACGGTCTTTCAGCGTATCTAGTACATGTCGATTTTTCCGGGCAATCCTGGGAAAGCCGCTTCCCACTTTTCCTGGAATTCTGCGCAGCGGTTCAGCTTTTGATGGAAGCGCAGAACCGCTCTCGCTTTTTGTTTTTACGCAATTCCGGATGGAAAACCGCTTCGCACTTTTCCTGGAATTGCTCTAGGAGCATTCATGGCCAAGAAAATCCGCGTTCTCATTATCGACGATTCCGCCAGCATCCGTCAGACGCTGACGCATGTGCTGGAGCAGGATCCCGATATCGAGATCATGGCGGTGGCTTCCGATCCCTTCGCGGCAGCGCGCAAGCTGCTGGAGGAGACCCCCGATGTCATCACGCTCGACGTTGAGATGCCGCGCATGGACGGCATCACTTTCCTGCGCAAGCTGATGGCGCAGCGGCCGATACCCGTGGTGATGTGCTCGTCGCTGACGGAAGCAGGTTCGCAAACGCTGATCCAGGCGCTGGAGGCGGGCGCCGTCGACGTCATTCTGAAATCGAAGATCGGGGCCGCCGACAGTCTTTCCGATGATGCGATGCGCATTCGCGAAATCGTCAAGAGTGCCTCGCATGCACGGCTTCCCACCGTCCGCCGCGCCGCCGGAACCATCCGCTCGGCCTCGGCCGACGGGCCGGCCAAGAAGCTGACGGCGGATGTCATGCTGCCGCCGCCGACGGGACGGGCCATGGCGAAGACGACCGAGATGGTCGTCTGCGTCGGCGCCTCCACCGGCGGCACGGAGGCACTGCGCGAATTTCTGGAGGAATTGCCGGCCAATGCGCCCGGCATGGTGATCGTCCAGCATATGCCGGAAAGATTCACCGACGCCTTCGCCAAGCGGCTGAACGGGCTCTGCGAGGTCGAGGTGAAAGAGGCCGTCGACGGCGACCCGGTGCTGCGCGGGCACGTGCTGATTGCGCCCGGCGACAAGCACATGCTTCTCGAGCGCCAGGGCGCACGTTACTATGTGAGCGTGAAGGCCGGGCCGCTGGTGTCGCGTCACCGGCCCTCCGTCGACGTGCTCTTCCGTTCGGCAGCGCGCTCGGCCGGCTCGAACGCCATGGGGATCATCATGACCGGCATGGGCGACGACGGCGCGCGCGGCATGCTGGAAATGCATCAGGCCGGCGCCTACACGGTGGCGCAGGACGAGGCGAGTTCAATCGTGTTCGGCATGCCGAAAGAGGCGATTGCCAAGGGCGGCGTCGACCGCATCCTGCCGCTCGACCAGATGGCCCGTGAAGTGATGCTGACGCAGCAGAAGTTCTGAGACAGTTTCTGATGATCCGACCGGAATAAATGCCGGTTTCCGGTGCCGCAGGGCAGCCATGCATGCGTCCCCTTGAAATTTCCCCGATTTTGTGGTCTTGAGGCCGCCAATCTTTGCAGCGCTGTCTGTCATGCATGTTCAGGGACACTTCCCGCCCCTGGCAGCGCGCACCTCGTATCAGTCCCAAGGAAAATGCGCCGATGGCCCGTTCAGCTCTTCTCAATGTCATGGTTCAGGCTGCCCTCAAGGCAGGAAAATCGCTGGGACGTGATTTCGGCGAAGTGCAGAACCTGCAGGTTTCGGTGAAGGGGCCCGGCGACTTCGTTTCCAGCGCCGACCGCAAGGCCGAGAAGATCGTCAGAGAAGAGTTGCTAAAGGCCCGTCCGACCTATGGATTCCTCGGCGAGGAGAGCGAAGAGATCAAGGGAACGGACGGAGCACATCGCTGGATCGTCGACCCGCTCGACGGCACGACGAACTTCCTGCACGGCATCCCGGCCTTCGCCGTCTCGATCGCGCTCGAACGCAACGGCGAGATAGTGGCCGCCGTCGTCTTCAACCCGGCGACCGACGAACTCTATACCGCCGAGCGCGGCGGCGGCGCCTTCCTCAACGACCGGCGCCTGCGCGTCGCCGCGCGCCGCGTGCTGTCGGATTGCGTCATCGGCTGCGGTGTGCCGGCGCTCGGCAAGCGCAATCACGGCAAGTTCCTGGTCGAGCTTCGGCATGTGATGGGCGAAGTGGCGGGCATCCGCCGCCTGGGCTCGCCGACGCTCGACCTTGCCTATGTCGCGGCCGGGCGCTTCGATGGTTTCTGGGAGGCCGAGCTTGCGCCCTGGGACATGGCGGCCGGTATCCTGCTCATCCGCGAAGCCGGCGGTTTCGCCACCGACTGGGACGGCGGCACGGCCATTCTGGAGAGCGGCGCGATCGTCGCCGGCAACGAAGCCATCCACAAGGCCCTGGTCGAAGTTATCAAGCGACCGATCCCGGCCAAGTGAGCGGGTGAAAAACCGGCTGTTGTAAAGTCACGGTTTTCGCCCCGGCATACTTCAATTCGGCACAATGTTGATCTAGTCTCCGCCAGCAGTGAGTTCGGAGGCAGCTGAACCTATGGAAAATGTGAATGTGGCGGAGATCGGCTCCACCGAAAAGACGCCCGGCGGTTATGCCTACAGGCTCTCGAGCCCCATGCCCTTCCTCTGGACGATGCTGCTGTTCCTCGTTATCGTCGGCTTTATCGCCGCCATCCTCTTCCGGCAAACGCAGACCGCCTTCATGCACAATCCAGGCCTCAACGGCCTGATCGTCGGCGTCCTCGCGGTCGGAATCATTCTTGTTTTCAATCATGTACTGGCGCTTCGCCCCGAAGTGCGCTGGTTCAACTCCTTCCGCGCCGCCGGCAGCGCCGACAAGGTCAATCGTAATCCGCGGCTGCTGGCGCCGATGCGGGCGCTGATCGGCAGCCGCAAGACCTCCCTGGCGCTGTCGACGACGGCGCTGCGCTCGATCCTCGATTCGATCGCCACCCGTCTCGACGAATCGCGCGACGTTTCGCGCTACCTGATCGGCCTGCTGGTCTTCCTCGGCCTGCTCGGCACTTTCTGGGGTCTCATCGGCACGATCGGTTCGATCAGCATCGTCATCCAGTCGCTCGATGCCGGCTCGAACGGCACGGGGGACGTGCTCTCGGCGCTGAAGGAAGGGCTTTCCACGCCGCTTTCGGGCATGGGCCAGGCGTTCTCTTCCTCGCTGCTCGGCCTTTCCGGTTCGCTCATTCTCGGCTTCCTCGACCTGCAGGCCGGGCGCGCGCAGAACCGTTTCTACATGGAGCTGGAAAACTGGCTCTCCTCGGTCACAGATGTCGGCTCCGACCTTGCGCCTGCCCTCGACGCCGTTGCCGGCGCTTCCTCCGACGACATGCGTGCGCTCTCCGATTATCTGCGCAAGGTTTCGGAAGAGGGCGGCAGCGGCACCCAACGCTCCGTCGCCGCGATGGCGAGCCTTGCCGAAGGCATTCAAGGTCTGGTCAAAAACATGCGCAACGAGCAGCAGATGCTGCGCGACTGGATCGAGGCGCAGCAGGACGAGGCGAAGGCCATGCGCCGGACGCTCGACAGGCTTGCCGAACGTATCGGCGTGCAGGAGCGCGCAGGCGAGCGGGGCGAGCGTTTGCGCGACCGCGCCAGCCAGGCAGAAACGAGCGAGGGCAAGTAGGCCATGGCTCTTGCCCGCAACCGGCGCCGCGAACGCACGGTGGATTACTGGCCGGGCTTCGTCGATGCGCTGTCGACGCTGCTCATCTCGATCATGTTCCTGCTGACGGTCTTCGTCGTCGGGCAGTTCATTCTCAGCCGCGAGATCACCGGGCGGGATGAGGTGCTCAATCGCCTCAACAGCCAGATCAACGAACTGACGCAGCTTCTCGCGCTTGAAAAGGGCAGCAACCAGGACCTTCAGGATTCGGTTGCCAACCTGCAGGCCTCGCTTGCCGGTGCCGAAAGCGAGCGTTCGCGGCTGCAGGCCTTGCTGAGCGCCGGCTCCGGCGGCCAGGATGCGGCGCAGAAGCGGATCGGCGCGATGACGCAGGAGCTTGACGAGCAGAAGCAGGTGAGCGAGCGGGCGCTCAGCCAGGTCGAGCTGCTGAATCAGCAGATCGCCGCACTTCGCAGCCAGATCGCTGCCGTCGAAGCAGCCCTTCAGGCGTCGGAGGAGAAAGACCGGGTCTCGCAGACGAAGATCGCCGATCTCGGCAGTCGCCTGAACGTTGCGCTTGCCGCGCGCGTGCAGGAGTTGAACCGCTATCGCTCCGACTTTTTCGGCCGTCTGCGCGAGATCCTTTCCGACCGCGAGAATATCCGCATCGTCGGCGACCGTTTCGTCTTCCAGTCGGAAGTGCTGTTTCCCTCGGGCGGCGCCGATCTCAATCCGGAGGGGCAGACGGAGATGGCAAAGCTTGCGGCCGCCCTTCTCGATCTCGCCAAGGAAATTCCGCCGGAGATCAACTGGGTGCTGCGCGTCGACGGCCATACCGACAATGTGCCGCTCGCCGGAACCGGCCGTTATCGCGACAATTGGGAACTCTCCTCCGCGCGCGCGATTTCGGTCGTCAAGTTCCTGATCGGCCAGGGTGTGCCGGCCGATCGGCTCGTTGCCGCCGGCTTCGGCGAATTCCAGCCGATCGCGCCGGGCGATACGCCGGATGCGCGCTCCACCAACCGCCGGATCGAACTGAAGCTGACCGAGAAATGATCAGCCTGACATCGCCTGCCGCGCCTTCTTCAGCCGGCCGGTCAGGAAGTCACGCACGGCGGGACTGTCGCTGAGGCCGATTGCCGCGATGTAGGCGTCGGCCGCCGCGGTATCTTCACCGGCCTCAGCCAGGAGAAAGGCGCGCACCGCCCAGTAGGGTTGGTAGCTTGCGACCGTGCGAGCATCGAGCTGGTCGAGCCGCTCCAGGCCGGCGGCGGCGCTTGAGGCCCTGCCGATCACCGCAGCCTGGCTGACCCGTGCACCCAGAGTCGGCTTCATCATCACCAGCGCCGTATAGAGTGTTGTCAACGCCTGCCAATCGGTCTTTCCCGACAGCCGGCGGGCGGCATGCACGGACTGTATCGCGGCCTGGCACTGGAAGGGGCCGAAACGCTCGAAACCTCCGGCCTTGCGCAGCAGCGCATCAGCTTCTGCAATCATGATCGCATTCCAGACCGCCGTATCCTGCTCGTCCAGCGGTACATATCGACCATCGCTGTCGCGCCGGGCGCTGCGGCGGGCTTCGCAGTGAAGCATCAGCGACAGGAGACCGATCGCTTCCGGTTCATCGGGCAGTACGGCGAGAAGCGCGCGGCCGAGCCAGATCGCCTCGCTGGCAAGCGAATGGTGCTCTTCCTCGCCGTCGAGACCGTCCCATCCGAGGCCGTATGCGGCGTAGATCGCCGAAAGTACGGCGGCGAGCCGCCCTGAGAGAGCTGGGCGAGGCGGGACGGCGAAGGGAATGCCGGCATCGCGGATTTTCACCTTGGCCCGCACCAGCCGCTGGCTCATCGCCTCCGGTGAGACGACGAATGCCCGGGCAATGGTTCTCGCTTCGATGCCGAGGATTGTCTGCAGCATCAGCGCGGTATGGACGGAGCTGTCTATGGCCGGATGTGTGCAGGCAAACAGCAGCTTCAGCCGCTCATCGGGAAAGACGGCTTTGCCGGCCTCGTTCATGCGTTCCTCCGCTTCCTCGAAGGCCAGCGATATCGTCGTTTGCGCCTTGGCCGCGACGGTGCGATGGCGGGCGGCCTGCATGAGATTGCGGCGTGCGGCCACCAGCAGCCAGGCTTCCGGGTTGCCGGGGACGCCGCGCTCCGGCCAGACACGAAGGGCCGAAGCCAGCGCTTCCGACAATGCGTCTTCCGCCGCCGGCACGTCGCGCGAGCGGGCGGCGAGGAAGGCGATCAGCTTGCCGTAGGACTGACGTGCCACCTTTTCGGCGGCGGGTCCGGCATCGGGCGGCATTGCCGCCTCACATCTGCAGGCGTGGGCGCACCTCGACCGAGCCCTTGTCGGAGATCGGTACGCGGGTCGCCCATTCCAGCGCGGTGTCGATGTCGGGAACGTCGATCAGATAAAAGCCGCCAAGCTGTTCCTTGCCTTCCGGATAGGGGCCGTCCTGAACGTCGTGTTCCTGGCCTCTGCGGCGTACGACCGTGCCGGTCTCGGGCGCCGTCAGCCCGGCGCCGCCGGTCATGATCCCCGCCTGGGCAAGCGCCTTGCTGTAGGCGACCCAGCCGTCGCGATAGGCAGGATCGCTGCGGTTGGCGAAATCCTCGGCGGCTTCACGAATGATGAGAGCATATTGCATGGAAAACTCCTGATCTCGTTGTGGCGTTGATCCGGGCATCCGATATCGGGGGCGATATCCCGAAAGCTGTGAGGCCCGGCAGAACGGTTCCGCCGTTCCGATACAATGAGGCGCGGCAACGGGCCGTTTCGACATGGCTTTCAAAAAATATACGAAAAAGAAAAATGTCGCCGAAAATGACAAGCAACCAGGCCGGGCGGGCTCAAGGGTAGCCGTGCTGCTCAGGGCGCGCAGAAAGGCAGGGCGGCATTCAAGCCGCCGCTGCCTATCTGATCAGGATTCGGCCTTCGTCTGATCGACGACGTCGGCACCGGGCGTGTTCTTCTTGATGGATTCGATGGCACTCAAGGCGGACGCCTTCGCCTTGTAGCCCTCGGACGAGAACATGGCTTCCCCGTTCGATGCCTTGAAGCGGAAGCGGAACTCGCCTGATTTATCCTTATAAACTTCGAATTTATACATGGATGTCTCCCGAAACGCTGAATTGCAACCATCAGCGTCAGGGAGGCTAGATCAAAATGGCGAGCTTTTCCACTGCCTTAATTAGAATTGGCTGCTTAGAGCATGATGCCGAAAAGTGTGCGCGGTTTTCGGACAACATCATGCTCTAGCTTTTTAATTTAGAACAGGATTCAGATTTTAGGCCAACCGGCCTAAAATCATCCTGTTCTAGCGTCCAATTGTCACTGTTCCCATCGGCCGCAAGCGAAGGCGCCTGTGCCGCCGCCGGCATCATTCCATCTGGATGTTTGCGCCCTTCACCACCGGTCCCCATTTGGCGAGTTCGGCCTTCACATGGGCGGCGAGTTCATCCGGTGTCGAGCCGACAATGGTGGCGCTGAATTCTTTCATCCGTTCGGCAACGGCGGGGTCTTTAAGCGCCTTGCTGGCCGAGGCGTTGAGACGCATGACGACCTCGTTCGGCGTCTTGGCCGGGGCGAAAAGCGCATTCCAGGTATAGGTCTCGTAACCCGGTATGCCTGACTCGGCGACCGTCGGCACGTCGGGGAAGGAGGGCGCGCGCGCGGCCGTGGTTACCGCCAGCGCCCGCAAAGTGCCAGCCTTGATATGGCTCGATGACGAGGGCAGGTTATCGAACATGATCGGCACCTGGTTGCCGATGACATCGTTCAAGGCCGGGCCGGCGCCTTTATAGGGAATATGCTGCATGCTGACACCGGCCATGGACTTGAACAGTTCGCCGGACAGATGCAGCGGCGTGCCGTTGCCCGACGAGGCGTAGCTGTATTTATCGGGCTCGGCCTTCAGCAGCGCGATCAGTTCCGGCACGGTCTTCGCCGGCAATTGCGGATTGACGACCAGCACGTTCGGCACGACGACAAGCAGCGAGACCGGCGCGAAATCCTTCTCGGGATCATAGGGGGTCGATTTGAGGATCAGCGGGTTGAGGGCGTGGGTTGCGACGGTGCCCATCAGAATGGTGTAGCCGTCAGGTTCGGCGCGGGCGACGTTGCCGGCGCCGAGATTGCCGCCGGCGCCGGCAACGTTCTGGACAATCACTTGCTGGCCGAGATCTTCCGACATCTTCTGCGCGACGATGCGGGCAACGACATCGGTCGAGCCGCCCGCTGCAAAGGGCACGACCATGGTGATTGCGCGATCGGGGAAATCCGCAGCCGTGGCAGACATGCCGATACCGATCGTTGCAGTCAGGCCAAGAGCGAGCGCAAGGCCCATGCGTCGCGTCATATCGGAAAGCGCCATTCCTATCTCCTCCCAAGAATTTCAACGGCAATATCCCCACCCCGGGGAATGAAGAGGGTAGGGCGGGAGGTGCGAAAGACAACCGCAGGGAGCGCAATCGGGCTCAGACTTTAGTCGCGGTCTGCAGGAGAAGAGCCGCCGGCTATTTCGCGGCGGCGAGCACGTCCTCGTTGGCTGCATCGAATTGCAGTTTCGCCAGCCGTGCATAGATGCCGCCGTGGCGGATCAGGCTCTGATGCGTGCCCTCTTCGACGACACGGCCCTGATCCATGACGAGGATGCGGTCGGCCTTCAACACGGTTGCCAGGCGATGGGCGATGACCAGCGTCGTGCGGCCGTCCACCAGCCCGTCGAGTGCCTTCTGCACCAGCGTCTCGCTTTCGGCGTCAAGTGCGGAGGTCGCTTCGTCGAGCAGCAGCACGGGGGCATTCTTCAGGATGGCGCGGGCAATGGCGATGCGCTGGCGCTGGCCGCCGGAAAGCGTTACGCCGCGTTCGCCGACCTCGGTCTCGTAGCCCCTGTCCAGCCGGGTGACGAATTCGTCGGCCTGGGCGGCGATTGCTGCGGCACGGACCTCGTCGCGCGAGGCGCCGGGACGGCCGAAGGCGATGTTGTCATGGATCGAGGCGGCGAAGATGGTGACGTCCTGCGGCACGATGGCGATGCGCTGGCGCAACTCGTCGGGCGTCGTCAGTTGCGCGTCGACATCGTCGATTTTCACGCTGCCCTGCTGCGGATCGTAAAAGCGTAAGAGCAGCGAGAAGACGGTGCTCTTGCCGGCACCGGACGGGCCGACGATCGCGACCGTTTCTCCGGGCGCGATGGCGAAACTTAAGCCATGCAGGGCCGATTTGCCGGGGCGCGAGGGATAGGTGAAATGCACATCGGAAAATTCGACGCGGCCACGGCCGGGCGAAGGCAGAGGCCGCGGGTTGGCGGGGGCTGATATCGGCGAGACCTCGTCGAGGAGTTCTGTCAGCCGGTCGGCGGCGCCGGCTGCCTGCGAGAGTTCGCCCCAGACCTCCGACAGTGCGCCCAGCGAACCGGCCGATATGACGGCATAGAGCAGGAACTGGCCGAGCGTGCCGGCCGAAAGCGTGCCGGCAAGCACGCTGTGGGCGCCGACCCAGAGCACGGCGACGACGCTGCCGAAGATCAGCGTGATGGCAATCCCTGTCAGCAGCGCGCGCGAGCGGATAGCGGCGCGGGCCGCGTCATAGGCGGATTCGACGGCGGCGCCGTAGCGTTCCGCTGCCGCGTCCTCGCCGTTGAAAGCCTGGACGGTGCGGGTGGCGGCGACCGTCTCGTTGGCGAAAGCGGATGCATCGGCGAGCGTGTCCTGAGCGGCGCGCGAACGCTTGCGCACCGAGCGGCCGAAGGCGACGAGCGGGAAGACGATCAGCGGGATCGCTCCTATGACGAGGCTCGAAAGCTTCGGCGAGGTGACGATCATCATGCCCATGGCGCCGAGACAGAGGATGAGGTTTCTGAGCGCCACCGAGGCGGTGGCGCCGACGGCGGATTTGATCTGCGTCGTATCGGCGGTCAGGCGCGAGACGATCTCGCCGGACTGGTTGACGTCGAAGAAGGAGGGCGACAGCCTCGTCACATGGGCAAAGACGTCACGGCGGAGATCGGCGACGATGCGCTCGCCGATGGTGATGACGAAATAATAACGCATGGCGCTTGCGATCGCGAGCACCATGGCCATGACCATCAGCATGGCGAAATAGCTGTTGATGAAGCGGCCGTCGGACTGGGTGAAGCCGTGATCGATCATCCGACGCACGGCGAGCGGCAGCGTCAGTGAGGTGATGGCGGCAAGCGCTAGCGATATCAGCGCCCCGGTCACCATGCCGCGATAGCGCATGACGTAAGGCGTCAGCCTGCCGAGCGGCCGCAACGACCGCCTTTTGTTTTCCTCAGCCCGTGCCTGCTCTGCCAAATCGTCTCCGATCACCCTCAGGACCCGCGCAATGCGGCCTGTTGGCTCTTGTTATCTAGGCGTCCTTCATGTATAGGCACGCCATCCTAATGGGAAGCCGTAGCCATCACGACTGCGGCTTCATTTATTCAATCGGTTCGGTGGCCGCAACTGCATGCGGCAAATTGAACTCCGGTATCGCAGGAAGATTGTTATGAAGGCAGGCATCCATCCCGACTATCACATGATCAAGGTGGTCATGACCGATGGCACCGAATACGAAACCCGCTCGACCTGGGGTTCGGAAGGCGCTGTCATGAACCTCGAAATCGATTCCAAGTCGCACCCGGCCTGGACCGGCGGTAACCAGCAGCTCATGGACCGCGGCGGCCGCGTATCCAAGTTCAACAAGCGTTTCGGCGGCCTCGGCCTCTAATCGCTTCGGCTCGACGGAATTCGAAGAGAGCCCGGTTTTGCCGGGCTTTTTTGCGTGGTTCGGGAGGTGGCTTTTTCAGGCAAAGAAAAACCGGCCGCGTCGGACGCGGCCGGTTTGTATGAAATACCCGCAGATCTGGTCAGTTGTTGCCGAAGGCAGTCTGCAGCAGGGAAAGCTGGGCCTGGACGCTGTTCTGATTATCATGAACGATCACGGCTTCGGACGGGCGGTAGATCTCGCGGTCGAGCAAAGCAATGCGGTTCTGCAGACGCAGAGAGCGCTCGACGAGGTCGCGGAAGGATTCCGGCAGGTCGCCCCAGCCGGGCGCGGCGCGGTCGACGTTGAAGCCGTCGAGGCGGACCTTGTTCTTTTCGGCTAGGACCTGGTCGCGGGACATTTCGCCATTGTTGACAGCGCGCTGCAGCAGCAGCCAGGAGGCCATCTGCATCAGGCGGGTGGTGAGACGCATCGATTCCGCAGCGTAGAGAACCGAGGCCATCCGCGGCAGAACCTTGGAAGCGGCGCGACCCTGGCCATCCAGATAGGCGGCAGTTTCTTCGACCAGCGACATGCCTTCCGCATAAAGTGCCTTGAACTGCGAGGATGCAGCGGCGCGGCCCGCAAAACTGATCGTGTTCAATCCAACTTCCGACATCGCAATAGTCCCTGTTGCACGCAGCTACTTATAATTCAGGTAACGCCGACCCAGACGGAAAAGTTTCCTGTGCCGGTCTTTATGACTTTAAGATGGTATCATTAGCCCAAATGCGCAAGCCGTTTCTTAAGAAAGGGTTAATCTCCACAGTTTCGTGGAAAGGCGCCGGCTATGGGAAAAAGAAGAGCCGCAAAAGCGGCTCTCAAGGTAAAACAGGGAGAAAAATCAGACCAATTCACCGCTTGGAAAACTGTCTGAAATCCAGAGAAAATCTGGATGGGTACAGTAATATCTTATAAAGCTTAATATTCTATTAACATTGTGCCGGATTAAGACTTGAGGCGGGCTCATTTTATAAGCCTATAGCCTTGTTTTCAGGCTTTTTTGCAGATCAGGAGCGGAAGAAGTTTTCCGCCGCCTGCCGCCCGGAAGCTTTGCGCGCGGCCTCGGCTTCGAGTCTTGCGATTTCCGTCTTCAGCAATTCCACTCGCGCCTTCAATTCGTCCACCGAAAGCATGGAGAGATCGGTGCCGATCTCGTGGGCGAGTTTTTTCTGCGGCCGGTCGTCGTCGATGAAGCTCATGGTTCGTCCTCCGTTTGCTGCTCTGTCGTTCTTTCACGCAATTCGGGGCAAAAGCGCTTCGCGCTTTGCCTGGGAAAAGCGCTTCGCGCTTGCGTGGAATTGCTCTAGCTAGCCGAACTTTACAGCAGGATCGCCGCTTTCGGGAGACTTCCCGGTTTCAGCAGCCTTGCCGGTTTCAGGAGGTTTGGGGCCGCGATCGGCAAGCGACATGCTCTGCGGCGTCAGCATCGGCGAGGTGCCGGTCGGGATCGTCGTGTAGGCGTCGCGATCGCCGGCCGGGACGGCGGCGCGGATGCGGCTCCTGATGATGGCATAAACGGTGATCAGCACGTGGGCGACGGCGGTAACGAGGAAGAGCGCATGCGGGGTGATCACCGACATGACGGGGCCTCCGATCGTCGGACCGATCACCGTGCCGATGCCGTAGAGCAGCAGCAGGCCACCGGAGACCTTGACGAAATCCTCCGCCGCAGCGAAGTCGTTCGCATGGGCGACGGCGATCGGATAGAGCGTGTTCGCCACCGCGCCGTAGAGAACGACGAGCCCGATCAGCAAGGCTGGAGATGTCGGGTGGAGCAGGAAGATCAGCAAGCCGGCAACGGCTGCGATCGCCGACATGGCGGCGAGCACGTAGCGCCGGTCGATGCGATCGGAAAGCCGGCCGGCCGGCAGCTGCATCAACGCGCCGGCGAAGATGGTTGCGCTCATCATGACGGCGATGCTGGTGTCGGAGAGGCCGGCGCCGGCGCCGAAGACGGCGCCGAGCGTGCCATAGGCACCGTTGGCGATGCCGACGAGCAGGATGCCGAGGCAGGAGACGGGCGAATTGCGATAGAGCGCCGGGAGGTCGAGGCGCACCGCCTTCAGCGGCTGCGGCGAAGCGGCGGTCGAAAGCGTCGTCGGCAGCATGGCGATGCAATAGAAAATGCCGCAGATCATGAACAGCACCGGCGTGCGCACATCCTCGAGCGGGATCATCATCTGGCCGCCGACGACGCCGAGCAGCGTGATGCCGATATAGAGCGAGAAGATCGCGCCGCGGCTCTCATTGCTGGCGCGCTCGTTCAGCCAGCTTTCGATGATCATCGAGGTGCCGGCGGTGGAGAAGCCGGTGACGGCGCGCAGCACCACCCACCAGACCGGATGGATGATGATGCCGCTGACCAGCGCGATGATGGCGATGATCGAAATGAAGCCGGAGAAGGCTCTGACATGGCCGACGCGGCGCACCAGTTTCGGCGCCACCAGGCAGCCGATGACGAAGCCCCCCGCCCACGAGGTGCCGAGCAGACCGAGCGTCGTCGTTGCATAACCTTCGAGATTGCCGCGCACGGGGAGCAGGATGCCCTGCAGACCATTGCCCATGAAAAGAAAGAGCGTGCCAAAGAGCAAAGCGGCGACGGACAGCAGGTTTCTCTTCATTTCCCCAGACTCGGTCTCAGTGATTTTGACATGGACATAAGGCGCAAGCCGCGTCAGCCCAGCCTCAAGATGATTGATTGTGCCCCGGAATGCCTTTACGGCGTGTGGATATCCTGTGTTGGCGCGGAAAAATGTCCGTCCTGTGACATTCCAAAAAAACGGAAAAATAAAGCATGACGAAGCTGATAGCCTTGTTGCTCATCCTTGCGATGGCGATACAGGTGATCAAGCCGCTCGGGCTTCCAGGCCTCAGGCGGCGAATGGATTTCTGGAAGATCGCGCTGATCGCTTTCGCCATCTGGGCGTTGGCCCTGCTTTCGCGCGATTTCCTGATGTAAGTCCCGGATTCAAGCCTCTATGCGGCCGTCAGTCCCGCAGGATGATTTCGCCGCGCATGACGGAAACGCAGCTTCCCGAGATCACGACATCGGTGACGATGCCGCCGGATTTTGCGACGTCGAGGGTGATGACGCTGCGGCGGCCCATTTCGACGCCCTGTTCGATGGTCATGCGGGCACTCATATCGGCCTCCGGCGCCAGCGTGACGAGATAGGCGCCGAGAGCGGCCGAAGCGCTGCCGGTTGCCGGATCTTCGGGCACGTTGTCCAGCGGCGCGAACATGCGGGCGCGGATAGCCCACGGATTTTCGGGTGCCCTGGCATAGACGAAGAGCGAGAAGTCGTGGCCGCTCGTCGTCTGCCGGCCGGCGGCGGCCTGGAAACCGGCAAGGTTCGGGCGGGCGGCGGAGAGCGCCTCGAGCCCGCTCAATTCGGCGACAGCGAAGTTCAGGCCGACCGAGGCGAAGACCGGGGCGTGGATGGTTTTGACGATGACGCCGGGTTCGAGCCCGATGCAGCGGGCGATGATTTCCTCGGCAATGGTATCGCCGACCGTCAGCGGCTGCGGCGCGCGGATGGCTGTTGCCGCGACCCTTCCTTCGCCGCGTCTCAGCTCAACCTCAACGATGCCGGCTTCTTCCTCGAAGCGCAGCTTGTCGCCGACCGGCTTGCCGAAGATCTCCACCTGCTGGCCGAGCACATAGGCAGTGCCGACATTCGGATGGCCGGCAAAGGGGATCTCCATCGTCGGAGTGAAGATGCGCACGCGGGCGGAATTCTCTGGGTCTTCAGGCGGCAGGACGAAGGTGACTTCGGAATAGTTGAACTCGGTGGCGATCCTCTGCATCGCCGCATCGCTCAGACCGCGGGCATCCGATATGACGGCAAGCGGATTGCCCTCGAAACGGGTGGACGTGAAGACATCGACGGTGACGTAGGGGAGGGTGTTCATCGCGGCTCCTGTTGTGGCGGGCCGTTATGAATAATCACGATTTTTCGCGGGACGAAGCGGTTTCTTGTCGCCGAGACAATGAGGAGATGGGAGCTGGTGCGTTGGGTTGGTTACTCCCTTCTCCCCAGCGGGGAGAAGGTGGCCCGAAGGGTCGGATGAGGGGGCCGCACGGCAGAACATTTGTTATTTGTGCTGAGCGAGCAGGGCAATCAATGCTGTGCCGTGTGGCCCCCTCATCTGCCTGCCGGCATCTTCTCCCCGCTGGGGAGAAGGGGTATGTGGCGGCGCTGAGTTCCTCCCTCAATGTCACGGACACAGAAGTTGCGAGGGAGGCGAGGGGATTAGGCAAGAGCGGCAACGTTGTGGTTGCCGCCCCGCCCGAATCTCAAATGCAAAAACTCAGGCGGCCTTTTCCAGGTCCTTCTTCCAGCTGCCCTTGGCGGCAAGGCTGTTCATCTCGGCGCGGTGGGTGAATTCGCGCTGGCCGGCGGCGACGTTTTCCGGCTTGCCGTTCCAGGCCTTGAGCGCGCTGTCCTGCAGGGCGCGGCCGTAGGAGAAGGTGACGAACCAGGGCAGGTCGGCCGTGGCATTGATGGCGGAAAGGTGCGCGCTCGCTTCTTCGGTCGACTGGCCGCCGGAGAGGAAGGCGATGCCGGGAACCGCTGACGGAACGGTGCGCTTCAGCACCTGCACGGTGCGTTCGGCGACTTCGGCGACCGAGGCCTTGCGGGCGTTCTTGCCGTCGATGACCATGTTCGGCTTCAGGATCATGCCTTCGAGGCTGACGCGGGCATCGGCCAGTTCCTCAAAAACGATGCGCAGCGTGGATTCGGTGACTTCGGCGCAGCGGTCGATATTGTGGTCGCCCGGCTTGCCGTCCATCAGGCATTCCGGCTCGACGATCGGAACGATCTTGGCTTCTTGGCAAAGAGCCGCATAGCGGGCGAGCGCCTGAGCGTTGGCGCGGACCGAGCCGCGGGTCGGCAGCGTCGAGGAGATGGCGATGACGCCGCGCCACTTGGCGAAACGGGCGCCGGCTTCATAATAGCGGGCAAGGCGTTCGCCGAGGCCATCAAGGCCTTCGGTGATGGTTTCGCCGGGATATTTGGCCATCGGCTTGGCGCCGGTATCGACCTTGATGCCGGGAATGGAGCCGGCAGCGCGGATGATGTCGACGAAGGGCGTGCCGTCGGCAGCCTTCTGGAACAGCGTCTCTTCGTAGAGGATGACGCCGGAGATATATTTCTTCATTGCCTCGTCGGAGCGGAAGAGCATCTCGCGGTAGTCGCGGCGGCTCGTTTCCGTCGATTCAAGGTTGATCGTGTCGAAGCGCTTCTTGATGGTGGAGGTGGATTCATCTGCCGCAAGCAGTCCCCGGCCGCCTGCAACCATCTGCACTGCAATGTCTTCCAGTCGTTCGCTCATCTCGTTCTCTCCACAGCATGAAACATCGGCGGTTTAAGAATATAGGACGGCGATAACAGAAGTTTATAGGGAGGAAAATGGAAGGCTAAGTCACTGAAACGATTGAAATCAATTCAATCGTTTGAAAAAATGGGATTTTTTCCGGCTCTTGAGCAAATGACCGCGGAAGCGCCTTAGCTCCCGCGATCTATCCACATGTAAAACCTGTCAAATCGGGTTTTGGTGCTATCGGCCGGCGTTAAGGACGGCGACGCCCGGAAGCTCCTTGCCCTCCATCCATTCGAGGAAAGCGCCGCCGGCTGTGGAGACATAGGTGAAATCGTCGGCAACGCCGGCATGGTTGAGCGCCGAGACGGTGTCGCCGCCGCCGGCAACGGAGGTGAGCTTGCCGGCCGCAGTGCGCTCTGCGGCGTATTTCGCGGCAGCGACGGTTGCGGCGTCGAAAGGTTCGATCTCGAAGGCGCCGAGCGGGCCATTCCATACGAGGGTCGAAGCGCGCTCAATCCAGGCGTTGATGGCTTCGACCGATTTCGACCCGACATCGAGCACCATGGCATCGGCCGGAATGGCGTTGATATCGACCGTCTCATTGGCCGCACCTGCCTTGAACTCGCGGGCAATCACGCCGTCTTCCGGCAGGATGATGGCGCAGCCTGCTGTCGCGGCCTCGATCATGATCTGCCGGGCGGTTTCGGCGAGATCATGTTCGCAGAGCGACTTGCCGACATTGGTGCCGCGGGCAGCGATGAAGGTATTGGCCATGCCGCCGCCGATGACGAGCGCGTCGACTTTCTTCACGAGGTTCATCAGGAGGTCGATCTTGGTCGAGACCTTGGCGCCGCCGACGATCGCGACAACCGGGCGGGCGGGAGCGCCGAGGCCCTTTTCCAGCGCTTCCAGCTCGGCCTGCATGGTGCGGCCGGCATAGGCCGGCAGGTGATGAGCAAGGCCTTCCGTCGAGGCATGGGCGCGATGGGCGGCGGAGAAGGCATCGTTGACATAGATATCGCCGTTGGCGGCAAGCGCCTTGGTGAAATCGGGATCGTTCTTTTCCTCGCCCTTGTGGAAGCGGGTGTTTTCCAGAAGCAGGATGTCGCCGTCATTCATCGCCGCGACGGCGGCAGCGGTGGCTTCGCCGATGCTGTCGGAGGCCGTCAGCACCGCATGATCGAGCACTTCCTCGACGGAAGGGGCGATCAGCGACAGCGACAGATCCGGCGAGGGGCCATCCTTCGGCCGGCCGAAATGGGCCAGCAGGATGACCTTGGCGCCCTTGCCTGATAGTTCAAGGATCGTCGGCGCCACACGCTCGATGCGCGTCGTATCGGTGACCTTGCCGTCCTTGACCGGGACGTTGAGGTCGACGCGGACGAGAACGCGCTTGCCGCGGATGTCGTTGAGATCGTCGAGGGTCTTGAAAGAAGGCATGGGCAGATCCAGTCTTGGTTGGCGAAAGTTGCGCCGACCATAGCAAGGATCATTCCAGACGCAAGGCGTTCAGCGGCCGTTTTCGCGTGTGGCTTCGTCGCGTCCGGCCGACGCTTTCGGGGTGGTTTCGGAGGCCTTGGTTTCGCGGCTCCGGCGTCCCTTCAGCCGGTCGCGGACGCGCTGAATGATGTCCTTGAGATTGATGAAGATCGGTAGCGTGATCGCCGGTTCGACCGCTTCGAGAGACATGCCGACGGAGGTGATGTGGTCATGCTCATCGAGATCGCGGACGATGAGGATGATCGAGCCGAGGCGGATGCGGTCGGCATAATCGGCCTTGCCGCCAAGGCGCTGCCGCATCAGCTCGGCGATCGTCAGGCCCTTTTCGGATTCGTTCAGCAGGCCCGGGCCATAGGCGGCATCGAGGTCGGCGGCGGGGCGGGCGGGGGAGAGCGCGAAGGCACCGAAAAATTCGGCATCGTCTTCATCCACCGGCGCACGGCTGGCAAAGAGCCGGTCGAGCAGGCGGGAATAGCTCGGCACGATGAAGAGATAGACGAGATCGTGCTCCCGCAGCCGCCCGGCATATTGATAGCGCATCGACTTGCCGTCGCGGATGACGAGCGAGGGTGTCGCCCAGCGCGGAATGCGCTCGCCGCGCAGCACCGGGCTATCCTTGATGACGCGATAGGAAAGCAGTTCGTGGTTGGCGGCCCCCGGCAGGTCGACCTCGACCTTGTCGACGGCGCCGATGCGCGGCGGGATGATCAGGCCGAGCTTTTTGGCGACGGGCTTGATCGTCCAGCCCTGGACGAGCAGGGAGACGAGCACGATAATGAAGGCGGTGTTGAAATAGATCTGGCCGTTTTCCAGCTTGCCGAGGATCGGCATGATCGCCAGCAGGATGGAGACTGCACCGCGCAGACCAACCCAGGCGACGAAACCGATTTCCTGCTGCGTATAATCGAAGGGAAGCAGCGACAGCCAGACCGCCAGCGGCCGGGCGACGAAGATCAGGAAGAGGGCAAGCAGGATTGCTGGGACGATGATTGCAGGGAATTGCGACGGTGTGGCGAGCAGGCCGAGCACCAGGAACATGATGATCTGCGCGAGCCACGTCATCCCGTCCTGGAAGCGCTTGATGGTGCCGATCGCCTGCATCTTCCGATTTCCGGCATAGATGCCGGCGACATAGACGGCGAGGAAACCGCTGCCGCCGACAGCACCGGTAAAGGAGAAGACCAGCAGGGCAAGCGCCAGCACGAAGATCGGCGTCAGACCGCGATCGGTATCGAGCTTGCTGACGATCAGCACGATCATCATGCCGCCGAGCAGGCCGAGAATGACGCCGAGGCCCATCTGCTGCACGAACATGGCCAGCATGCCGATATTGATCCCGGCATAGCGCTCGCCGCTCGCCAGCACTTCGACAAGAGCGATGGTGAGGAAGATCGCCATCGGATCGTTGGTGCCGGACTCGACCTCCAGCGTCGAGCGCACTTTGTCGCGGATGTTGATGCCACCGATGCGTAGCAGGAAGAAGACGGCGGCGGCATCGGTCGATGCGACGATCGAACCGAGCAGCAGGCCTTCCAGCCAGGTGAAGTTCAAAAGCCATGTGGCGGCGAAGGCAAAGAGCGAAGCAGTGATCAGCACGCCGACCGAAGACATGGCCAGAGAGGGTACGGCCGCCAGCCGGAAGGCCTGCATCGGCGTGCCGAAGCCGGAATCGAACAGGATGACGGCCAGCGCGATGGAGCCGAGAATATAGGCGAGGTAATTGTTGCTGAACTCGATGCCGAGGCCGTCGACGCCGGCAGCAAGACCGATCATCAGGAAAAGCAGCAGCAGGGGCGCGCCGAAGCGAAAGGCGAGCAGGCTTGAAAAAGCGGCAAGAAGCACGAGCGCCGTCGAGACCAGCACCACGATATAGAACGCTTCCATGCCCACCCCTTTCCAACGACTGCTTTGCGAATATAGCCACCCCGGACCGATCCGCTTTATTCGAAACTCTCCCTCGCGCGCGGCGGCCCAACAGTAAACGGCAAAACGCCAGAGAAGGGTAGGCCTTGCGGCTTAACCTCGTCGCGATGCTGCATCATGCTGCTGGACGGCTGCCGGACGGCCAGCCGAATTGGAATGCTACGGGAAAAATTCTCTATAAAGAATGTATAGGAAAATCAGGCGAGAGCAGGGCAAAAGAGAAAGGCTCGAATTTTTCCTGCCGGTCTCTGCAAATGGCAACAGGATCAGACACGCTCCTCCTTTCACGCCCAGCCCTAGAACAGGATGATTTTAGGCCCGGTCGGCCTAAAATCATCCTGTTCTCAATTAAAGAGTTAGAGCATGATGTCGTCCGAAAACCGCTCACACTTTCGGCATCATGCTCTAGAGTGGCTTTCGGAAGAACACGACGCGCTGTGTCTCCTGAAATCCTAAAGCGGTATGGAGCGCATGGCTTGCCGAATTCTCAAGTGGCGCGTCAGAGCCAAACTCAACACACCCAAGCGACCTCCCCCAATCGGCAACGGCATTGCAAAGCAATCCTGCGATACCCTTTCGCCTGTCAACGGGCCTGATATAAATCCCTTCGAGGAATAGAACGGGCGAGCTACTGCAGCCATTCACGTAATCATGCCGCAAAGTGGCCTCAGCAAAGCCGACGGTTTCATTCGCTGCATTTCGAGCGATGAACGCGACGGCATCTCCACTTCCTGAAAGAAACGCCCGGCGCAACTCGGCTCGGTGATCTTCAAGCGAGTGATGCGGCCATAGCGCAACACGAAGCTGCGCCCATGGCTCAACATCTTTTATAGTCCCAATCTCTATAATCCATTCCATATTGCGGTTGCCGTTTTGTCGTGGGCGGATGCGGAGAGGATATCGGGTGGGAAAATGCCGGCCGCCCGGCGAGGGCAACCGGCTGTCGTTTTGTGCCAGAAGCGGCCGACCGGTGCTCTGCTATCCCAACACTGCCTGAAGTATGAGGATGGCTAGAAACGAGAGGCCGATGAACGCGGCAACCCAGATGACCAGGCGATTGGCCTTTGCCAACACAGCAGGTCGGACATCCCGCTTGGGGTGAAATCGCTGCCGCCGCTTGAGGGTGGTCTGGGACAAGCGTTTTTGTGCCTCTGCCATTTATCACCTCCACTTGGATCATTTCAGCCAGTGTGCAGCGCTGCGTATTTTCTCAATCTATCACGCTTGGGCAGTGGATTGCCAATTCTCGAAGCAACGGGGAAATTGCACCGCCATCCTGGCCTGCGAGCGGCAACGCCACATCGAAGCCGTCGCTTCGATGTGGCTTTCGAAACCGGAAAAACGCGGATCGCCGTTCAGTCTTCGGTGTCCTCGTCCTCATCGGTCAGATCTTCGACCGGGACCAGGAAAACCACGAACTCGTCGTCGATGGTCCGTTCGGGATCGTCGTCGAATTCATAGGCGTGCTCGACTTCGCTGGCTTCCTCAGCGGTCGCCTTGCGCAGGCTGAGCGTCGCCTTGCGATCCCAAAGCGGCTTGCCTTCGGACTCGAGAATGGTCAGGTCGTCGCGAAAATCTTCCGCCTCGAAGAAATGCGTCGCTTCCTCATGGTTTTTCGAGCGAAAGCTGGCGACGGCGCGGCCAGCGATTTCAACGGTAAAGTAATCCATCCGTCCCTCTTTATCTCCTCCGGATGGCGATGCGGCTCCGGGGGTCATCAACGATGCCATGACTGGCTTCAGGCGCCTATAACAAAACGGCCCGGTTTCCCGGGCCGTCCATGATTTCAGTGATCCAGCGCTCAGATGAACTTGGCGAAGGCCACGGCCGTGTCGGACATGCGGCTGGAGAAGCCCCACTCGTTGTCGTACCAGGACAGGACGCGCACGAAGTTGCCTTCCATGACCTTTGTCTGATCGGTTGCGAAGATCGAGGAGTGGCTGTCGTGGTTGAAGTCGCGCGAGACGAGCGGCTCGTCGGTGTAGCCGAGGACGCCCTTCAGCTTGCCGTTGGCAGCAGCCTTGATGGCTTCGTTGATTTCGCCGACCGTGGTCGCCTTCTTGGCGACGAACTTGAAGTCGACGACCGAGACGTTCGGCGTGGGAACGCGGATCGAGGTGCCGTCGAGCTTGCCCTTCAGGTGTGGCAGAACGAGGCCGACGGCCTTGGCTGCGCCCGTCGAGGTCGGGATCATCGAAAGGGCGGCGGCGCGGGCGCGATACAGGTCCTTGTGCATCGTGTCGAGCGTCGGCTGGTCGCCGGTGTAGGAGTGAATCGTCGTCATGAAGCCGTGGTCGATACCGACCGCGTCGTCGAGAACCTTCACGACCGGCACCAGGCAGTTGGTGGTGCAGGAGGCGTTGGAGATGACCAGGTGCTCCTTGGTCAGCTGGTCATGGTTGACGCCGAAAACGACCGTCAGGTCAGCGCCGTCGGCGGGAGCCGAGACGATGACGCGCTTGGCGCCGGCGGTCAGGTGGGCGGCGGCCTTGTCGCGGGCGGTGAAGATGCCCGTGCATTCCATGGCGATGTCGACACCGAGCTCGCGGTGCGGAAGCGTTGCCGGATCCTTGATTGCCGTGACCTTGATCGGCTTGCCGCCGCCGACGATGATCGTGTCGCCTTCGACCTTCACGTCGGCCGGGAACTTGCCGTGGATCGAGTCGTAACGCAGCAGATGGGCGTTGGTCTCGACCGGGCCGAGATCGTTGATGGCGACGACTTCGATGTCGGTGCGGCCAGATTCGACGATAGCGCGGAGGACGTTACGGCCGATGCGACCGAAACCGTTAATGGCAACCTTGACTGTCATGTTCATTCACTCCCGATAGAATAGGGCCCGATAGGCCGGGCCTGGAATTGAGGAGATGGAGAGCGCCTCAAGGCGCTCTCATTAAAGCTTTGCTTCCGCGGCTGCAACGACGGCGTCTGCGGTGATGCCGAAATGCTTGTAAACGTCTTTCACCGGACCGGAAGCGCCGAAGCCCTTCATGCCGATGAAAGTGCCTTCCGGCCCGATGAAGGCATCCCAGCCTTCGCGGACGGCGGCTTCGACGGCGATCTTGACCGGCGAGTTGCCGAGGATTTCCTTGCGATAGGCGTCCGGCTGCTCGAAGAACAGCTCCGTGCAGGGAACCGATACGACGCGGACGGTCACGCCCTTGGCTTCAAGGGCTGCGCGGGCGGCGAGGGCGATTTCAACTTCCGAGCCGGAAGCGAAGATCGTCACCTTGGAGTTAGCATTGCCGGCGAGCGTATAAGCGCCCTGTTCGCAGAGGTTCTTTTCGCTGTATTCGGTGCGGGACGCAGTCAGGTTCTGGCGCGTCAGAGCAAGGCCGGAAGGACGGTTGTGCGTCTTGACGGCGATCTGCCAGCATTCGGCCGTTTCCGTGGCGTCGGCCGGACGGAAGACCAGCAGGTTCGGGATGGCGCGCAAGCCGGCGAGCTGTTCGACGGGCTGGTGCGTCGGGCCGTCTTCGCCGACGCCGATCGAGTCATGCGTCAGCACGTGGATGACGCGGATGCCCATCAGCGCAGCAAGGCGGATCGGCGGGCGGCAATAATCCGAGAAGATCAGGAAGCCGCCGCTGTAGGGGATGAGGCCGCCATGCAGCGCAATACCGTTCATGGCAGAGGCCATGCCGTGCTCGCGGATGCCCCAATGCATGTAACGACCGGCGAAATCCGTCGGCGTGATCGAGTGCATCTGGCTGGTCTTGGTGTTGTTCGACGGTGTCAGGTCGGCGGAGCCGCCGAGCGTTTCCGGCAGGAAGCCGTTGATCACCTCGAGTGCGTCCTCCGAAGCCTTGCGGGTGGCAAGCGTCGGCTTGGTCTCGGCGAGCTTCTTCTTGTAGGCGCTGATCGCGGCATCGAAGCCTTCAGGCAGCTCGCCCGCCATGCGGCGGCTGAATTCGGCTCTCGCGGGAGCCTTGGCAAGGCCGTCTTCCCATGCCTTGACGAGATCGACGGAGCGGGCTCCGGCTGCACGCCAGCTGTCCAAGACGTCCGACGGGATGACGAAGGCTTCGGATTCCCAGTTCAGCGCCTTGCGGGTCGCTGCAATTTCCTCGGCGCCGAGCGGGTTGCCATGAACCTTGTGGGTGCCCTGCTTGTTCGGGGCGCCGAAGCCGATGATCGTCTTGCAGGCGATGAAGGTCGGGCGGTCGGACTTGTGGGCCGCTTCGATCGCGGCGGCAATGGCAGCCTGATCGTGACCGTCGATCTCGATCGTGTTCCAATGAACGGCCTTGAAACGGGCGATCTGATCGGTCGAATCCGACAGAGACACGGCGCCATCGATGGTGATCGAGTTGTTGTCCCAGAACAGGATCAGCTTGTTCAGCTTCAGGTGGCCGGCGAGCGCGATGGCTTCATGGCTGATGCCCTCCATCAGGCAGCCGTCGCCGCAGATGGCATAGGTATAGTGATCCTGAAGATCGGAGCCGAACTCCTCACGCAGCTTGCGTTCGGCAATCGCCATGCCGACGGAATTGGCAATGCCCTGGCCGAGCGGACCGGTCGTCGTTTCGATGCCGGTGGCGTGACCGTATTCCGGATGACCGGCGGTCTTCGAACCGAGCTGACGGAACTGCTTCAGGTCTTCGACCGTCATGTCGGGATAGCCGGTCAAATAGAGCAGCGAATAGAGCAGCATCGAGCCGTGGCCGGCCGAGAGCACGAAGCGATCGCGGTTCGGCCAGTGCGGCTTCTTCGGATCGAACTTCAGATATTTGGTGAACAGGACCGTCGCCACGTCAGCCATGCCCATCGGCATGCCAGGGTGACCGGAGTTCGCCTTTTCGACGGCGTCCATGGCGAGAAAACGGATCGCATTCGCCATCCGGTCATGTTGTTCGGGAGAGGTCATGGCTTTTCCGCAAGTTCCGGGTGTCGGGGGGATGGCCTCGAGCCTCCAAGACCATCGAGTGAAAGCGGCAGACACATAGCAGTTGGGGCTGGCAAGTCAATAAATGGGACGCCAAATCCGGGCGTGGCGTGGCGTTTTTTGACATTTGATCGCGCGATTGTACAAATGACAAATCTGCTGCGACTGATGTCTGTTAGATGCTCATCCACAGGATAGGCCGGCAGAGGGGTGACAGGGTTTATTGACGGGCCGTCGGCGAGCTGCATATCCTTTTTGAAATCACAGGATCGGCGCCGCGTGTCGATTCGCGGGTCCTGCGCGGGAATCGGGAAGGCATGATGCCCACAGGCAAAACCATGGAAGCAGCGCTGAACGAGCTGAGACAGGCGATTTCGAGCCTCGAAAACGCCGTCGACATGCGCATCGAGCGACAGCGCGAGCAGGGCGAGATCGAAGGCGAGGTACGGCGCGTGCACGCCGACCGCTCCCGGCTGGCACAGGAGCTCGACCAGGCTGAATTCCGCGCCAACCGGCTGGAAGAGGTCAACCGCGAGGTGTCGCGGCGGCTGGTGACGGCCATGGAAACGATCCGCGCGGTTCTGGATCGCTGATTAAGAGAGAATTTGGCATGGCGCAGGTGACGGTAACGATCGACGGCAAGGCCTATCGCATGGCCTGCGAGGAAGGGCAGGAGGATCACCTGACCGATCTCGCCACCCGTTTCGACCGCTATGTCGGTCATCTCAAGGGGCAGTTCGGGGAAATCGGCGATCTCAGGATCACTGTTATGGCCGGTATCATGATCATGGACGAGATTGCCGAGTTGACGCGTCGCGTCGCCGGGCTGGAATCCGAGCTCGAGTCTTTGCGCGGTAATCGCGACACGGTGCTTGCGGCCACCGCCCGTACCGAAGAAAATCTGGCGGCGGCGCTCAGTGAGGTTTCGAGCCGCATCCGCGGCATCACCGATAAGCTGAACGGCCGGCCCGGCCCCGAACTCAATTGATCTCAATTAAATAAGAACGACCTGCCGCCACCACTGGCGCGCCAGCGCAAACGTCCTTATATATCGCGATGCGGTCTGCGCCTCTCGACAGGAACCACAATCCCTGGGGCCATACTCGATCCAAAGGGAGCTGTCCCTGGCCAGGCCCGTGGGCCTGGACACACGGTGCCCACCTACGTTTGTAGGCACCCAGGATCGTAAACATCCATCGGTGGTCGTGGATCGCACCTTCCTTGAGATCTGGTAACGCTTCGCAGCGAAAAGGCCATGCGGAGAAAATGCTGCATTTTCGCGTGTCCGCTTCCAGCTTTCTCCTCTATCCCAAGGGAGAGGACCCTTCGGCAAAGACCTATGCCGCGCGCCCGCGGGCGTTTCGCTCTCAGCGTGCGCATCAGCGCCTCGCCGAGATGGCCGGCACTTCTCGTCACCAATATCGTCATCGCGCCGCCTCCTCAGTGTTTCGGCGGCGAAGGCTATAAAGACCGGTAGTCCCGGACAACGCGTAAATCATGCATGGGGATGCAGGAAAGCTGCGGGCTCCGCGATGGTCGATTGGGCGGGGGCGATCTGATCGCGGGATTATTCCGGCTGGCCCTCGAGGTTGCTTCTCAACCGGTCGAGGATCGACAGGGCGTGGCCGGCATAGGCGCTGATCCAGCGGTCGTAGATGTGTTTGATCGGCAAGCTGTTCAGGTGGTTCCAGCGCTCGCGGCCCTCCTTCCTGGCGATGACCAGATCGGCTTCCTCCAGCACTTTCAGGTGCTGCATCACCGTACAGCGGTCCGTCTGCGGAAACATCTCGCAAAGCGTTCCTGTGGTCCGCGGGCCATCCTTGAGCAGGTCGAGGATTTCGCGACGGCGATGGTGCGCCAGAGCCTTGAAAACAGGGTCGTCGTTTGATTCGCTTGACATGTTATGTTTTTATAACATAATGGTGCCAGGTACAATGAAAAACAGTGCACTGGAGAAGAGGAGAAGTGCCATGTCTCTCGGAATCCGTGTTTCCGGCCGCATCGGCCGTCCCGTCGCAGAGGTCTTCGACGCTGTCGTCAACCCGAAGAAGCTTAGCAGCTATTTCACCACGATCGGCGGGGCGAGCGCGCCGCTTGTCCAGGGTACGACGGTAACCTGGTGGAAGGATGCGGCGGTCGAGGTGGTCGAGCTCGTGCCTGAAAGCCGCATCGTGCTGCGTTGGGACGGCGGGACCGCCGAAGATAAGACGACCTATAAGACGATGGTGGAAATGAACTTCAAGCCGCTGGACGATGGCGGCACGCTGGTGACCATCGCCGAGACCGGCTGGCGCGACGACGATGCCGGCCGCCGCGGCACTTATCTCAACTGCGAGGGCTGGACGCAGATGCTTTGCTGCATGAAGGGCTTCGTCGAATATGACATCAATCTGCGCGAGGGCATGTTCCTCAGCGAAATGAAGGGTGAGCCGGCCAGCGCGCCTGATATCTGACGCGTGCATTGGTCCCGGCGGGCGGAGGCACAATCGTCGCATTCGCCGATACGGACGAGACTTCGCTTGCCTGTCACACTGCCGGTGCTAATTTCCGGATTCGATACTTCATCTCGATTTCCAGGAGATTCATTATGCAGCTTGGCATGATTGGTTTGGGCCGCATGGGCAATTACATGGTCCAGCGGTTGATGCGAGGCGGTCACGAATGCGTCGTTTACGACGCCAGGCCGGAAAGCGTTGCCGAACTCGCGGGCCTCGGTGCGACTGGCAGTGCTTCGCTCGAGGAATTCGTCTCGAGGCTTGCCCATCCCAGAGCCATCTGGCTGATGTTGCCGGCGGCGATTGTCGATAAGGTGTTGGCCAGTCTGGTGCCGCTGTTGCAGAACGGCGATATCGTCATCGACGGCGGCAACTCCTATTACCACGACGATATCCGCCGCGGCGCCGAACTCATCACCAAGGGCATCCACTATGTCGACGTCGGCACCAGCGGCGGTGTGTTCGGCCTGGAGCGCGGTTATTGCCTGATGATCGGCGGCGAGAAGGGCACCGTCCAGCACCTGTCGCCGATTTTCGCGACATTGGCGCCCGGCGCCGGCACGACGGAAGCTTCGCCGAACCGCACTGCCGAGGCAACTGCGGCCAGCCCCGCCGAACAAGGCTACCTGCATTGCGGCCCGCATGGCGCCGGCCATTTCGTCAAGATGGTGCATAATGGCATCGAATATGGCCTGATGGCTGCCTATGCCGAAGGCCTCAACATCCTGAAACACGCCAATATCGGCGCTGCCGCGCATGTGGCCGACGCGGAAACCGCGCCGCTCGCCCATCCCGAACATTTTCAATACGACTTCAACCTGCAGGATGTAGCCGAAGTCTGGCGCCGCGGCAGCGTCATCACCTCCTGGCTGCTCGATCTCACGGCCGATGCGCTGTATGCCGATCCGGCGCTGTCGAAATATGCCGGCCGCGTCTCCGACAGCGGCGAAGGCCGCTGGACGATCATGGCGGCGATCGATGAAAGCGTGCCGACGCCGGTGCTGAGTGCTGCGCTCTACGGCCGCTTCTCCTCGCGCGATAATGACGAATTCGCCAACAAGGTGCTGTCGGCGATGCGCGCGGGCTTCGGCGGCCATGTAGAAAAGCCGGCCCCGAAATCCTGAAGGCCGGGCCACCGTCTTCATCGAGCGGAATGCGATCGTCACCCTGCAAATGGTGGGCTGAAGGTCCGCTTCCGGCAGGCGGTGACGCCGGATCCTCCTAGCCATCGGTATGGTTTTCCTACCGCTTGCTGGCGGCAACAGTCGCGAGTATCCATTGGGAAATGTCGGCCTTGCTTTGTGCAAGCGCCGACACTTCATTGGAGGGCGGTCATGAGGCGTGACAGGGCAGGAGGCTGGACGGCCGCCATATCAGGCATACTGGCATTCATTGCGTTTTTTTCTGCGGCTGCGCCTGGCTTTTCCCAGACGCCGGCGCAAGCGCCGGTCGCGGCCGCTCCGCCAGCGCAGGTGCGTGAGATGATGCAGCTCATGCAGACGCCCGAAGTCAAGCAGTGGATGTCGACGCAGATGGCAGCGACGCCTGCGGCCAACGCCACGTCTGAAAATCAGATGTCGGTGCTGTCGGGTCTGCTGCAGCACGCCCGTCGGCATGTCTCCATGGTCTCCGATGCCGCGATGATTTTACCCATTCAGATCGGCAATGCGTCCTCGCTGTTCTTCGGTGAAATCGCTGCCACCGGCTGGCCGCGCATGGTGGGGCAGTTTCTGGCGATTTTTCTGGTTGGGGGGATCGTCGAAAGTATTGCCCGCTATGCCTTCCGCCGCCGCCGTCGTCGGCTGGCTGAGGCCGGCATGCATCTGGCGCCGCGGGTCATCCCGGCGCTGATTTTCGCGGCGGCAACGGTGCTTGCGCTTCTCAGCCTCGGCTGGCCGCCCCTCAGCCAGAGTATCGCGATCGTCTGCGTCGTCGCGCTCATCGTCCAGCGCTTCACGATCTGCCTCGGCGGCGTGCTGGTCGATCTGATCGGAGCGGCTCGGACCGAAGAAGAACGACAGGGCATCAGCGCTCCGCTTATGCCGGGGCGCGCCGTTGCGCTCTTCTGGTACCGCCGTTGCGCCACCTTCGTCATCTATTTCATTTTCGGCTGGGCGATGATCCAGTCGATGGAGCCACTCGGCTATTCCCCAAGCGTCCGGCTCCTTATCGGCTATATCCTGGGGATCGGCCTGCTGTTGATAGCCATCGAAGCGGTCTGGTCGCGGCCGCACAAGGACGAGAAGCGCGGTCACGGGATCTCCTGGGCGCTCACCGTTTATTTCCTGTTGCTCTGGAGCCTGTGGGTGGCAGGTTTCAACTGGCTGCTCTGGCTCGGCATCTATGTGCTGCTGCTGCCGCGCGTGCTTGCCGTCTCGACGCTAGCGGTGAAATCGCTGCAGCAGACCGAAGCGAGTTTCCTTGCCGCACGCCGCATTGCGGCCGTGCTTCTCGACCGTGGTGTGCGGGCGCTGATCATTGCGGTTGCCGCCATCTGGCTCGGGCATATGCTCGGCGTCGGCGCCGATACGATGGCCGCCGGTGATACCATGGTCGACAAGATCGCCCGCGGCGTCATCGGAGGCATTGTTATCCTGCTTGCCGCCGATCTGCTCTGGCATGTCATCAAGGCCTATATCGACGGCAAGCTGCTCGACTCATCCGTGGACGGCGGGACAACGGACGAGGAGAAGGCCAGACGCGCACGGATACAGACGCTGCTGCCGATCTTTCGCAATATCCTGGCCGTGGTCATTGCCGTCATTGCGGTTTTGATGGTGCTCTCCGGCCTCGGTATCGAGATCGGACCGCTGATCGCCGGTGCCGGTGTCGTCGGCGTTGCGGTCGGCTTCGGCGCGCAGACGATCGTCAAGGATGTCATCAGCGGCATGTTTTACCTCTGGGACGATGCCTTCCGAATCGGCGAATATATCGAAAGCGGCAGCCACAAGGGCGTGGTCGAGGCTTTCAGCCTGCGCTCGGTGAAGCTCAGGCATCATCGTGGGCCGCTGACGACGGTGCCGTTCGGCGAACTCGGCGCGGTGAAGAACCTCAACCGCGACTGGACGATCGACAAGATCAGCCTCAACGTCAAATACGACACCGATCTCGTCAAGGCGAAGAAGGTGATCAAGCAGATCGGCCAGACGCTGCTCGAAAATCCGGAATTCGGCCCGCATATCATCGAGACGCTGAAGATGAAGGGTGTCGAGCAGTTCGGCGAATTCGCGATCGAAATCCGGCTGTCGATGATGACCAAGCCCGGCGAGCAGTTCGTTATCCGCCGCAATGCGCTGGCGATGATCCGCAATGCCTTTAAGGAAAATGGCATCGAATTCGCCGTGCCGACGGTCCAGGTGGCGGGTGATCGCGACGCGGAGGTCGATGCAGCCGTCGCGCGCTACGCCGCCCATGCGCGGGCGAATGGCGAGCCGGCGGCATAAACGCTTCACATCGCGCCGGCGGCTGTCACCAGCAGGCCGCCGATGACCGCCATATTGGTTTTCCAGGTATTGATCGCGCTTTCGCGGGCCGTTCCCTGCATATCCCAGAAATTCAACAGCATGATCGTGGCGGCAAGGGTGAAGACGATGAGACCGAATGCCGCTGCCGCGACGAAGAGACCCAGTGTCAGCATTGTGCCGGCGACGATCTGGAACAGGCTGCCTGAGAGCAGCACTCATTTCGCAAAAGGGATGCCGCGGGCTTCGATCGCGTCGGTCAGCGGCACGATAACGAAAAAATGATGAATGCCGCCAGCGACATAGAGGCCGCCCAGCAACAGACGGCCGAGAACGATCATCATCAGGGCCGGGCTATCGTGCATATCGAACCGTTCTCCCGCGTCTCAAATCGCCGTTCCGTTAAAGCTCGTCGCAAGCTTACGAAAATGCAATGCGCGGGAAGCTCGGCCTGCGCAAATTCGCCCCAATTGAGGGTGATGGAGGCCAAGCGGCGGGGCTGGGTAGCGGCGGCATGGCTTCATGGAGCTTACGTGCCTGTCATGTTACGTCTTTCCAAAATGATTCCCGCCGAGCTGGCAATTGCAGCAGGATAAGAGATGTCGGGCCACGACAATTTGAAAGAGATCGAAGACGCGGACGGATTTTCTTTTCGCGCATTGTTCAGACGTTATAGAACACCGCTGACCGCGGCCGCGACACTCGTGGTCTTCTGCCTTGTCGGCTATGCGATCATGCAGCTCACCAACGAGGTGCGCTACGACGACGTCGTCGATGCGCTGGCGGCGACCAGACCGAGCGCGATCCTGCTCGCGTTGTTTTTCACCGCGCTAAGTTTCCTCTCGCTGATTTTCTACGATCTCAACGCTATCGACTATATCGGCAAGAAGCTGCCCTTTCCGCATGTGGCTCTGACGGCGTTCAGTGCCTATGCGGTTGGCAATACTGCCGGCTTCGGCGCACTTTCAGGCGGCGCGATCCGCTACCGCGCCTATACCCGTCTCGGGCTTTCGCCGGAGGATATCGGTCGCATCATCGCCTTCGTCACACTGTCCTTCGGTCTCGGGCTTGCGGGGGTCGCAGCGATCGCTCTCATCGTCATCGCCGATGAGATCGGCCCGCTTATCGGGGTCAGCGCCTTCCTGCTGCGGTTGATCGCCGGTTCGATCGTCGCCATTCTGGGCGCGGTGATGATCATCGGCCGTGACGGGCGCGTACTCGATCTCGGGCCCGTGGCCATCCGCCTGCCTGATTCGCGCACCTGGTCTCGGCAGTTCCTCGTCACCGCCTTCGATATCGCCGCCTCGGCGTCAGTGCTTTACGTGCTCTTGCCGCAGACGGCGATCGGCTGGCCGGTCTTTCTCGCCGTCTATGCGATCGCCGTCGGTCTCGGCGTGCTCAGCCACGTTCCGGCCGGGCTCGGCGTATTCGAGACGGTGATCATCGCATCGCTCGGCAGCGCAGTGAACATTGATGCCGTGCTCGGATCGCTGGTGCTTTACCGGCTGATCTACCATGTGCTGCCGCTGCTGATCGCCGTGCTCGCGGTTTCGGCGACGGAGCTGCGTCGTTTCGTCGACCATCCGGCCGCCTCGAGCGTGCGGCGCATCGGCGGAAGGCTGATGCCGCAGCTGCTGTCGGCTCTTGCGCTGCTGCTTGGCGTCATGCTGATATTTTCGAGCGTCACGCCGACGCCGGACCAGAACCTTGAATTCCTGTCCAACTATCTGCCGCTGCCGATGGTGGAAGGGGCGCATTTCCTCTCCAGCCTGCTCGGGCTCGCGCTCGTCGTCGCCGCCCGCGGTCTCGGCCAGCGGCTCGACGGAGCCTGGTGGGTGGCCGTGTTTTCGGCCGTCGCGGCGCTGACCTTGTCGCTTTTGAAGGCGATCGCGCTTGTCGAAGCTGCCTTTCTCGCCTTCCTCATCTTCGGGCTCTTCGTCAGCCGCCGGCTTTTCACCCGCCACGCCTCGCTGCTCAACCAGGCGCTGACGGCGTCCTGGCTGATGGCGATCGCCGTCATCGTTGTCGGTTCCGTCGTCATCCTGCTCTTCGTCTATCGTGACGTCGAATACAGCAACCAGCTCTGGTGGCAGTTCGAATTCACCGCCGAAGCGCCGCGCGGACTGCGTGCCGTGCTCGGTATCACCATCATCTCGTCGGCGATCGCCATCTTCAGCCTGCTTCGGCCGGCGACCTTTCGACCGGAACCGGCGACGGACGAGGCGCTGGCGCGTGCCGTTGATATCGTCATCAAACAGGGCAATGCCGACGCCAATCTGGTGCGCATGGGCGACAAGAGCATCATGTTTTCCGAAAAGGGCGATGCCTTTATCATGTACGGCCGGCAGGGCCGTTCCTGGATCGCGCTGTTCGACCCGGTCGGCGAACATCGCGCCGTGCAGGAACTGGTCTGGCGGTTCGTCGAAGCAGCGCGTGCCGCCGGCTGCCGCGCCGTGTTCTACCAGATCTCGCCGGCCCTGCTTTCCCATTGCGCCGATGCCGGCCTCCGCGCCTTCAAACTCGGTGAGCTGGCGGTGGCCGATCTTAGAACCTTCGAGATGAAGGGCGGCAAATGGGCGAACCTTCGCCAGACGGCAAGCCGGGCCCAGCGCGACGGGCTGGAATTTGCCGTCGTCGAACCGGAGCACGTGTCCTCGATCATCGATGATCTCGCCGCCGTTTCCACCGCCTGGCTCGAACATCACAACGCCAAGGAAAAGGGCTTTTCGCTCGGCGCCTTCGATCCCGACTACGTCTCCTCGCAGCCGGTCGGCATTCTGAAAAAGGACGGCAGGATCGTCGCCTTCGCCAATATCCTCGTCACGGAGTCCAGGGAGGAGGGCACGATCGATCTCATGCGCTTCTCGCCGGATGCGCCGAAGGGCTCGATGGATTTTCTCTTCGTGCAGATCATGGAATACCTGCGCGGCCAGGGTTTCACCCACTTCAATCTCGGCATGGCGCCCCTCTCCGGCATGTCGAAACGCGAGGCGGCGCCCGTCTGGGACCGCATCGGCAGCACCGTCTTCGAACATGGCGAGCGCTTCTACAACTTCAAAGGCCTTCGGGCGTTCAAATCCAAGTTTCATCCGCACTGGCAACCGCGCTATCTTGCGGTATCCGGAGGGGGCAATCCGATGATCGCGTTGATGGACGCGACATTTCTGATCGGGGGCGGATTGAAAGGGGTAGTGAGAAAATGATCAGGACAATCCTTCTTGCCACGGCATGCGCCTGCATGCTCGCGACCGCACCGGCCTATGCCGCCGAGGAAACCACGCAGAGCTTCGAAGCCGGGCTCATCCCGTCGCCGCACATCTTCCTGCCGGAAGGGGAGGTGAAAGGCACGGTGATGCTGATATCGGATGCCGCCGGCTGGGGCGACTTCGAGAAGGCCGAGGCCGACAGACTGGTTTCCGAGGGCGCGGTCGTCATCGGCGTCGACTTCCCCTCCTATATCCAGGCGCTGAGCCGCTACGACGTCAGCCTCAACGACGGCTGCGTCTACATGGTCTCGGACATCGAATCGCTGAGCCAGCAGGTGCAGCGTGCGACCGGAAATAGCGCCTATCATCTGCCGATTGTCGCCGGCATCGGCGAGGGCGGGGCATTGGCGCTGGCAATCGCTGCCCAGACGCCGGATGCGACGATCGGCCAGACGCTCGCCGTCGATCCGAAGGCCGGCATTCCGCTTGCCCAGGAGCTCTGCACGCCGGCTTCCAAGAAGGTGGTCGGCCAACGCATCGTGTATGGCCTCAGCGACGGCGCCCTGCCGGATCCGATCGTCACCGTCTTCTCGCCCAGTGCCGACAAGGATGGCAGGGCCCATGCCGAAGCGCTGAAGAAGATCCATGCGACGATCGAGATCCGCGATTCCACCGACGATGCGCAAACGGTGTTTGCCGATACGCTTGACGATCTCGTCACCGCCTCCGGCGCCTTCGGCAATCCGCTCGGCCTGCCGCTGGCGATACTCGAGGCGACGCCTGCCCTCGATACGATGGCGGTGATCTATTCCGGCGACGGCGGCTGGCGCGATATCGACAAGGAGGTCGGCGGCACGCTGCAGAAGGAAGGCATTCCGGTCGTCGGCGTCGATTCGCTTCACTATTTCTGGTCGGAGCGCAAGCCGGAGGAGACCGCCGCGGATCTTTCGAAGATCATCGATTTTTACCGAAAGCAGTGGAAGGTAAAGCATGTGCTGCTTGTCGGATATTCTTTCGGCGCCGATGTCGTGCCGGCCACCTATCAGTTGCTTAAGCCAACCGAAAAGTCGGCGGTGACGCAATTGTCGCTGCTGTCGCTTTCGCACCAGGTCGACTATGTCATCTCCGTTCTCGGCTGGCTCGGCCAGAAGACGGAAGGGGCTGGAGGCGATCCCGTCGCCGATCTGAAAAACATCGACCCGAAGCTGGTGCAATGCGTCTACGGTAAGGACGATGATGACGATGTCGCCTGTCCGGCGGTGAAGGAGAGTGGCGCGGAAGTTGTCGAACTGCCCGGCGACCACCATTTTGACGAGAATTACGACCTTCTTACCAAGACGATCATCGACGGGTTGAAAAGACGGCTGCAGGATTAATTCATCAGCGTTTCTTCGCTCCAGCCGAGAGCGGCGAGTTCGCTGCCGCGAAACCGCGCATCGTCGGCGACGATGAATTCGTCCAATTGCGGCGGGGCGATGCTGGTGCCGGCGAGCATCGCATGCACCTGGCCGCGATGATGGGTCTGGTGCTGGAAAAGGTGGGCGAGCACGTCGTCCATCCGCTCTTCCTGAATGCGGTCGCCGCGATGGAGGCGGACGGTCGAAACCAGCCTTTCCGGCGTCAAGGTCTGGCAAAGTGTCGTCAGGCGCTGATCGACTTTCGCCTGGGCTTGCGCCAGGGATAGAACGTCGTCGAACGGTTCGTCGACCTCGAAGGCCTGGAAGCCGAGCGTGCCGCCTTCCATGCCATCGACATAGAACCAGTCGACCGTGATGATGTGGTTCAAGGTCTCCTTGATCGAGGGGAAGAAGCTCGTGCGCGGCGCCTCGAATTCACCGGGCTTCAATGCCGCGCAAGCCTGAAGCAGACGGTGGTTGGCAAGGGCGTTGTTATAGGCGAGTTTGCGAAATGACCTGACGGGATCGAAGGTCGGCATCGGCGCATCTCCTCTTCACACGCTGCTGGAATGTTAGCCTAGAGCACGTCCATTGAACGCGGAATCGGAATTTTGGTGACATGCTTTGTTTGCCGTGATTCCCTGCCTTCGAATCAGGAGGTATGAATGTCACGAGCGTTCAGTGATGATCTTCGCATTCGAGTTCTGGCGGCGTCTTCGGACGGGATGTCTGCGCGTTCGGCGGCTGCGCGGTTTGGGACCGGGATTTCGACGGCCATTGCCTGGATCGCCAAGGCGCGACAGGATCAACTGACCGCGGGCAAACAGGGTCGACGCTCAGGCTCCAGACTGGATGAGCATGAGGCCTTTATCATCGGCCTGATCGATGACGAGAAAGACATCACGCTCAACGAAATGGTCCTGCGCTTGAGTGAGGAGCGGTCTGTCGTGGTCGGCCGCAGTGCTCTTGACGTGTGGCCTCGCAAGCGGGGCTGGATCTTTAAAAAAAGACCCGCTGCCAGTCCGTTTTGACCTTTTCGCCGTCACTTCCTTTATTGCCTGCCTTACGCTGATCTTCAGCAGCATCGACGCCACGGTAGCTCTACCGCCTTGATGGGATTAGAATCGGCACCCCTCACAATTTCACCTATTGAGGCGCGTACCCCGCATTATGGAGTTTGAAGCTCAAGCATATCTATGGAACTTCCGCGAACGATGCCGAACGGGGATAGTCAACTGCCTCAGCGGAATTGCGCCTGTCTTGTCCCAACGCGGATTTAACTGGGCTTTTCGTTAAAGGTTTAATTGGTTTATTCATCTGCCTTTGCGTGTTGAATGAAATAGTGGCCCACGATCAAAGGATATCGCACGCTGCGGATTCAGTATGAGCAGGAAGTCTCAAATCATTTGGTGGATTTTAGCGCTAGCCGTATTAATCGGCCAAATGTGCAAAGTACATGCAACTTATCTCAGCCCCTCGCCACTTTCGATGGCGGAATGGTTCGATTGGCTGATGTCATTTCCCGAATGCGCAGTTGTCTGCCTCTTTGCAGCGAGAATCCAGGTGGGATCGGTCTTCTGGTGGCGCACCTATTCGTTCATATATCCTATTTACGCGTTACTGGTTGTTTGCGTTTGCGTGCGTCTCTATCTTTTTCGGTATATCCCTGACGGCCATCCCATACCCTACGGCATCGCTTTGGCCATGGTCATTTTGATGAAGGCAATGTCATTTCAGGCAATCTGGCAATACGGCCGCGACAATAAAATGTATCGTTACGCAACAGCGTGAGATCAGCCCGACAGGCTTTGGTCTATCGACAGCATTTACCGCCACACCTATACTTTGCCCATGGTCACTTGGGGCCAGATGATCGGCGTCATCGAGCGAAAAAGACCGGGAAGTCGAAAGCGGAAAACGTCAGACCAGCCTGAGTTTAAACCGCTTTCTGAAAAGCAAGTCCGCGGCCTGCTGAACGCCGCGACCTCAACACAGACACCGACGAGCTGCAACGCAGCGCCTACCGCCTCAGCGGGAGACGGAACCGTTCCTCGAACAGAAAGCCATAGGCTAGCTAGCTAGCGTCAGTCGTCGTCGAGATTGCCGTCGCGCCAGACGAGATGGCGGGGTGCTACCGGCAGGTTCTCGATTTCATCAGCGATGAAATAGGGCGGGATGTCGAGTGCGGTCAGGGCCTGGCACGTCGCAAGCACCCATTTGAATTCGAGATGATTATCGCCGTCCTCGACGCGATGGATGATCTCGTGTGGCTCGAAGGGGAATTCCGGCGGGATGTCCATCAAATAATAGAAGCCGAGTTCATGCCAGTCGCGCTGTTCGTAATGGAAAAAGTTCTCGACGACCCAAAGCAGGCGGGAGACGGTGACCTCGACCCCCAGTTCCTCCATCATCTCTCGTTTCAGCGTCTCCTCCGAGGTTTCGCCGATTTCCGCCCGGCCGCCCGGAAAGGTCCAGAAGGGCTCGTGCACGGCGCGATGAACGAGCACGTGGCCATCGCGAAAACCGAGGCCGGCGATGCGATAGTTGAAACGCTCGGCGCCCGCAGTCAGGCGGATGAGAGTGCGCTTGGCCATGTCATTCCTATCCAAGATCGATCACCACGATTTCCGGCGGGACGCCGAAGCGCACCGGTGCAATGGAGCAGCCGAGCCCGCCGGACACGATAATGTTGCGCCCCTCCTCGACGATATGGCCATAGGCATAGCGATTGCCGTAACGCGAGGGGACGATCGGCGAACGGCCGAGGAAGCGGATCTGTCCGCCATGGGTGTGGCCCGACAGCGTCAGCGAGACACGCTCGGGCACGCGCGGAAAGATATCGGGCTCGTGGGCGAGCAGAATGACGGGCGCGTCGTCGCTAATCTGCGCCATCGTTCCATCGAGGTCGTCGAGGCCGAGCATGCGCTTGCGGCCCCACTTCCTGCCGGGCAACAGCGCCAGCTGATCTTCGAGGCCTGCGAGCCAGAAGCCGCGGCCGTCCTTTTCGAGCCGGACGGCGCGGTTGCTATAGACCGGGATTCCGACATCGGCGAGTGCCCGGTGGCCGAAGGTTTCCATCCCGCCGTTCTTCTGGGCTGTCCTGTCCTCCCACCAATCGTGGTTGCCCATGATTGCATGGACGCCGAGCGGGGCGTGCAGGGTGGCCAGGGCCTTCGACCATTGGCTCGAATGCACATATTGCGTCACCATGTTCATGCCGGCGGCATAGTCTCCGAGCAGGACGGTCACGTCGCCTTCGAGTTCATTGGCCCGCTGGCAGATCGCGGCAATGCGGCTTGCCGACATCCAGGGTTCGCAGGCATGGATATCGGCGAGCGCGACGACGCGAAGCTTCAGCCCCGGCGTCCATCCCGGCGGCGTCAGCCGGTAGCGGGCGATGCCGAGCCGCGCCAGCGGTTCATAGGCAAAGGCATAACCGCCGAGCGCCATGACGCCTGCGAATCCGCCGCCAAGAACCTTGAAAAATCCGCGGCGGGTGATCACTCAGTCGTCCTCCTGGAACAGCCGGAACTGCGCAGCCTCCATCTCCTTGGGCGGTTGCATTCCGAGATGTTTCCACGCGATTGCGGTCAGAACGCGGCCGCGCGGTGTGCGCTGAATGAAACCCTGCTGGATCATGTAGGGCTCGATAATGTCCTCGATCGCGTCGCGCGGCTCGGAAAGGCCGGCGGCGATGGTTTCGATGCCGACCGGGCCGCCGCCGAAATTGACGGCAATCATGTTGAGGTAGCGTTTGTCGAGCTGGTCGAAGCCGACATTGTCGACCAGCAGCCGGGTCAGCGCCTCATCGGCGATCTCGCGCGTCACGGCTTCGGCCTTTGCCACTTCGGCGAAGTCGCGTACGCGCCGCAGCAGGCGGCCGGCGATGCGCGGCGTGCCGCGGGCGCGCCTGGCGATCTCGCGGGCGCCCTCTTCGGTCATCGGCAGATTCATCAGCCGCGCACCGCGGCGCACGATCAGTTCCAGCTCCTCGACGGTATAGAAGCTCAGGCGCACCGGGATGCCGAAGCGGTCGCGCAGCGGTGTGGTCAACAGGCCGAGACGGGTGGTGGCGGCGACAAGCGTGAATTTCGACAGGTCGATCTTCACCGAGCGGGCGGCTGGGCCTTCGCCGATGATGAGATCGAGCTGGAAATCTTCCATGGCCGGATAGAGGATTTCCTCGACGGCCGGATTGAGGCGATGGATCTCGTCGATGAAGAGCACGTCGCGCTCTTCGAGATTGGTGAGGAGTGCGGCGAGATCGCCGGCCTTGGCGATCACAGGACCCGACGTCGAGCGGAAGTTGACGCCGAGTTCCTTCGCCATGATCTGCGCCAGCGTCGTTTTGCCAAGGCCGGGCGGGCCGACGAAAAGCACATGATCAAGCGCCTCGCCGCGGTTCTTCGCCGCCTCGATGAAGACCTTAAGATTGGCGCGCGCCTCCGCCTGGCCGGTGAATTCGTCCAGCGATTGCGGGCGCAGCGTGACATCAAGATCTTCGCCCCGCTTTTCCGGCGATATCAGGCGCGCGGGTTCACTCATGCTCTCATTCCGTTTTGAAACCTGTTACAGCAATACACCAAAAGTCGGCTGCCTCGACATCCATTCATTGATTTTCCGGCGTTCACCGCGCCAACTCTTTCAATCCCAAGCGGATCAGCTTGGCGCTATCGGCGCCGTCACCGGCTGTTTTCATCGCCGCGGCAACGGCATTTGCCGCCTGATCTCTGCTGTAGCCGAGGTTGGTCAGTGCTGATACTGCATCGGCAACGGGTGCGGCGGCGACACCTTCGCCGAGTTCCTGTTTGAGAGCGATATTGATCGCCTCCCCGGCAAAGGCCGGCGCCCGGTTCTTGAGTTCAGTGACGAGGCGCATTGCCACTTTCGGGCCGACACCCGGCGCGCGGGAGACGGCGGTGCGGTCCTGCAGAGCGATGGCATTGGCGAGTTCGCCCGGCGTCAATGTCGAGAGAACGGCAAGCGCCACCTTGGCGCCGACCCCCTGGACGCTCTGCAGCAGGTTGAACCATTCCCGCTCCAGCGCGGTCATGAAGCCGAAGAGCTTCAATTGGTCCTCGCGCACATAGGTCTCGATGAACAGCACGCAGGCTTCGCCGGCCGAGCCCAGCTTGGACAGGGTGCGGGCCGAGCAATGGGCGACGTAGCAGACGCCGTGCACATCGACGAGCACATAGTCTTCGCCGATTTCGTCTATGGTGCCTTTCAGCTTGCCGATCATGGGGTGTGGTCTCTCAAGGGTGCGTTTCGGGAGAAATGATGTCCAATTCCGGGAAATAAGAGCGGTAGCGCGCGCCATCGCGCGTCAGAAGGCGATGCGATCGAACGAGGGCGTGCGCACCGATGAAAAAATCCGGCAGAGTACGCTCGCGCAGGCCGCCGCTCCTCCGGTACTGCGCATGTGCCATGCCGGCCCGGTAAGCGGCGGAAAACGGCAGGGCCTCGCGGACCAGATTTAACCGCGACAGCAGAAATGCAAGGGCTTCCTCGCGCGGGGTCATGCTTGCCAGCTCTGCCCAAACAACGGGTGTCATGACGAATTGCGAATCTGGACGCAATGCGCTCAATGCCCGCACGGACCATTCCCTGAAAGGATTGTCCGGCCCGAATATATCGATGAAAATGTTCGTATCAACGAGGACCGAGGTCATCACGTGGTCCTCTCAACCATTCCATGAATTCGTCGGTCGTCATGCCGCCGGTGTCGAGGGTCCCGCTCATGCTGCCGAGCCAGGATTCAAAATCGTCCTGCGACGGCTCCATCCTGCTGGATAGAACAACCAAGCGGGCACCCTTTTCATCGGCAACGAAATCTACCTCGGATCCCGGCCCGATCTTCAAGCGGTCCCGGATGTTCTTGGGAATCGTCACCTGGCCCTTTTCCGTCACGCGCATGGTAATACCTCCCAGGTATTACTTATCATCGAATGGGAACAAGTCAAGAACAGGCTAGCCGGCCAGCGCCTGTCGCATCCGGTTGCTGCCGCGATTGTGCGCATGGCAGATGGCGATCGCCAGCGCGTCGGCGGCGTCGTCGCCCTTGAATTCGACTTTTGGCATCAGGATCTTCAACATCATGTGAATCTGATGTTTTTCGCCGTGGCCGACGCCGATGACGGCCTTCTTCACGGCATTCGGGGCATATTCTGAAACGTGCAGCCCGGCGCGCGCCGGCACCAGCATGGCGATGCCGCGGGCCTGGCCGAGCTTGAGGGTCGCCACCGCATCCTTGTTGACGAAGGTCTGTTCGACGGCGGCTTCATCCGGCTTGTAAGCGTGGACGACCTCAGCCAGGCCGTCATGCAACTGGCAGAGACGGGAGGCGAGATCCATGTCGCCATCTGACGTCACCGTGCCGGAAGCCACGAATTTCAGGGAATTGCCCACCGTATCGATGATTCCCCAGCCGGTGCGGCGAAGTCCGGGATCGATGCCGACGATGCGAATCGTATTTTGCATGGTTCAACCTATAGCGATTGCGAAATAACTGCCATCGATATGTGAACAAAACAAAAACATGCCGCGATTTACGTCGCTCCATTTACCGGGAATTAAAACAGATGCTTGAATTCTAATGTCAAATACGAAGGGGGTCTCATGTCGCAAGGAGATAAGCCCCTGATGTTCTGTTTAAAGATCGGTCGATCAGGCATGCGCCGCGTGCCCACGCCGGCAGGTGTGTCAGAAGGGGTTCGTCGCACATGGCTCAGAGATTTCAGTCCCTGTCCTTCAAGGTCATTGCCACATTCATTCTGCTGACCGTGCTGTCGATTGCCGTGATCGACGTGCTTGCCTATTTCGCCAGCAGCCGGATCTCCGACGAGCAGGCGCTGAAGGCCAAGGAAAGTGTGCTGATCTTTCGCGGCGACATGCTGCAGGACCAGCTGACGCAGCTTGAAAACCAGGCGAATTCCATCGCGCGCATCGAAGCGCTGCAGATGTCGATCACCAGCCTGAAGAGCGGCTGGAAGACCATCCAGAAAACTTCCGGCGATGCCCGCGGCGAGCTGAAGAAGGTTTTCATCACGGGCAATCCAAACCCGGCCGACCAGCGCGAGAAGCTGATGAAACCCGAAGGGCCGAGCGGTTTCTATTATTCGAACCATGAGCAGACACAGGGCGAAGTTGCCCGCGACCTCGAGGATACCGCCTTCAGCGATCTGTTGATTGCCGATCTCGACGGTACGGTCCTCTATTCCTACAAGAAGCAGGATGACTTCGCCGAGAACCTGAAGTCGGACGCCTGGAAGGCGACCGGCGCCGGCATCGCTTTCGCCAAGGCAATCGAGAACACTGCCAAGGCGACCGATGACGCCGCGCCGACAGGCTTTTCCGGCCTGCGTGTCGATGCCGCCAGCGGCAAGTCGGCGATCTTTTATGCCGTGCCGATCGTCAAGCTCGGGGCGGCCAAGGGCATCTTCCTATTCAGGGTGCGCGACGACATTGTCACCGGTATCCTTGGCAAGGGCATCGTTCAGGGCAGCACGGCGCGGGCGGCGATCGTCTCCGCCGACGGCTCGGCCGTCGGTCTCGACCAGAGCGGCAAGCTTGCGATGCTCGATGCGGCTCCCTTCAGCTTCATCAAGGACGCGCTTGCCAGTTCGGCGATGACGGTTGCCGATTTCGACAGGGCGGACGGGCCGGCCCGCGCTTATGTCCGCGGCATCGACTATCGCGGCGACCGCTTCCTCGCGGTCGAGAGCGTGCTGCTGAGCGAGCTCAATGCCGGCTCGATCGAGATCGCCACTTTGCTGACGATGATCGGCATCGGCGTGCTCGTCGTCATGGCGGTTGCTACCGGCCTCGTGACCAATTTCCTGTTTTCACCGCTTGCGCGGCTTGCCGGCGTCACCCGTGACGTCGCCGACGGCAAGCTCGACAGCGAGATCGGCAGTCTGAACCGCAAGGACGAGATCGGCACGATGGCGAATGCGCTCGCTCGTTTCCGCCAGTCGCTGATCGAAAGCCGCGAACTCGAAGCCGCCAGCGAAGAGACGCGTCTGCAGGCCGAGCAGGACCGCCAGCAGAATCTGGCGGAGCGCGAGGCTGAGGCGAAGACGCTGCAGCGGGTGGTCGAGGCGATCGACGAGGGCCTGCATCATCTTGCCAGCGGCGATCTCGCCTATCAGATCGATACTCGCTTCCCGAACGAGCTTGAAAGCCTGCGCATCAATTTCAACGAAGCGCTCGCGACGCTGAGCGAAACCATGACCGCAATCGGCGGCAACTCGATGGCGGTGCGCGCCGGCTCCGAGGAGATGCGCACCGGCGCCGATGAGCTTGCCGGGCGCACCGAGCGCCAGGCCGGCTCGATCACCGAGACGGCGAATGCGATCAGCGCCATCACCCAGTCCGTCCGCCAGCAGATCGAGCGGGCCGAACAGGCCGAGCGCATCGCCCGCGATGCCAAGAAGGAGACGACCGGCTCCGGCCAGATCATGCGCGAGACGATCGCAGCGATGGAGGCGATCCAGACCTCTTCGCGCCAGATCAACACGATCATCTCGGTCATCGACGACATCGCTTTCCAGACCAACCTCCTGGCACTCAATGCCGGCGTCGAGGCGGCGCGCGCCGGTGAATCCGGCAAGGGCTTCGCTGTCGTCGCCATGGAAGTGCGCGAACTCGCTCAACGCTCGTCGAGTGCGGCGAAGGAAATCTCCAGCCTGCTGCAGAAATCGACGCATGAGGTCGAAAGCGGCGTGGCGCTTGTGGAAAAGGCCGGCGTTGCGCTGACCGGCATCGGCGCGCATGTCGAGGCGATCAACGGACAAATCAACGAGATCATGGGTGCGACCCGCGAGGAGGCCAATACGCTGCGGGAGATCAACAGCGCCGTCGCCGAACTCGACGCGATGACGCAGCAGAATGCCTCGATGGTCGAGGAAACAACGGAGGCGATCCACCGGCTGGCCACGGAGGCCTTGGAAATGGATCGCCAGCTCGGCAATTTCACCCTGCCGCAAGGCCATCACCAGCAAAGCGCCGAGGTGCATGTGCTGCGCCGTCACCGCTAAGCCGTGGTTTCCGACGGTTGAAAAGGGTCGCGCTCGCGCGGCCCTTTTTGTTGCGTGCATGGTTTGGTATGGCAGGGACGGCAACCTACATAGACGGCATTCTTCAAACTGCCCGGCAGGTTCCCCATGGTTCCCTTCTCCATACTCGACCTTTCCCCCGTTGCCGAAGGCAGCAGCGTCCGCCAGTCTCTCGATAGTTCGGCACGGATGGCTCGCAAGGCCGAGGAGTTCGGTTATAAGCGCTTCTGGCTCGCCGAACATCACGGCATGCCGGGCGTTGCCAGTGCTGCCACATCAGTCGTCATCGGTCACGTCGGGGCCGCGACAACGCGCATCCGTGTCGGCTCCGGCGGCATTATGCTGCCCAATCATTCGCCGCTCGTCATCGCCGAGCAGTTCGGCACGCTGGAGGCGCTCTTTCCCGGCCGCGTCGATCTCGGCCTCGGGCGAGCGCCGGGAACGGACATGCACACTGCTCAGGCGCTGCGGCGCAACCTCGAGGCCGGCGCCAACAGCTTCCCGAACGACGTGGTCGAACTGCAGCAACTGCTCGGCACGCCGGTCGAGAATCAGGCGATCCTCGCGGTTCCCGGCAATGGCTCGCATATTCCGATCTGGCTGCTCGGCTCCAGCCTCTACAGCGCCCAGCTCGCCGCCATGCTCGGGCTTCCCTATGCCTTCGCCTCGCATTTCGCGCCCGACATGTTGCTCGACGCCATCGCGATCTACCGCGACCGTTTTCAGCCTTCGGCAACGCTCGACAAGCCCTATGTGATGGTCGGCGTCATGGGTGCGGTGGCGGAAACGGACGGGGAGGCGCAATACAATTTCACCTCTGCCCAGCAGCAGTTCGTCAACCTGCGCCGCAATGTCCGCGGGCCATTCCCGCGCCCTGTAACCGATATGGAGGGCTTCTGGTCGCCGATGGAGAAGATGAACGTCGAGCACACGCTGCGTTGTGCGGTGGTGGGGTCGCCGAAGACGGCGGAGGCGAAGCTGACGGAGTTTCTCAACGAAACGCAGGCCGATGAGGTGATCATCTCGATGCCGATCCACGACATCGAGGCGCGGCTGAAATCGGTGGAACTGTTTGCGGGGCTGGGAAACTTCACGCGGGCCGCCGTGTAGCATTGCAGACTGCATCCCGAAAACAGAAAAACCCGGCGTCATGGCCGGGTTTTCTAATGCGCTTGTCCGGAAAAATCAGGCCGAGAGCTTCGCCAGAACTTCTTCCGAAACCTCGAAGTTGGAATAGACGTTCTGCACGTCGTCATCATCTTCCAGGCTGTCGATGAGTTTCATCAGCGACTGAGCCTTTTCCTCGTCCACCGGCACGTTGTTCTGGGCGCGCCAGACGGCTTTGACGGTTTCGGCTTCGCCGAGGCTTACTTCCAGCGCCTTCGACACTTCGCCGAGGGCCTCAAAACCGCAGGTGATATAGTGGCCGTCGTCGTCGGTCTCGACGTCGTCGGCGCCGGCTTCGATCGCGGCTTCCATTACCTTGTCGGCGTCGCCGACGGAAAGCTTGTAGGTGATTTCGCCGACATGGTCGAAGGAGAAGGAAACAGAACCGGTTTCGCCAAGCGCTCCCCCGGCCTTGGTGAAGATCGAACGGACGTTGGAGGCGGTGCGGTTGCGGTTGTCGGTCAGAGCTTCGACGATAATCGCGGTGCCGCCGGGGCCGTAGCCCTCATAGCGGACTTCGTCGTAGTTTTCGCCGTCTGCGCCGGCTGCCTTCTTGATGGCGCGGTCGATATTGTCCTTCGGCATGGACTGGGCCTTGGCGTTCTGGATCGCCAGGCGAAGACGGGCATTCATCGTCGGGTCGGGCAGGCCGGCCTTGGCGGCAACGGTGATTTCGCGCGCAAGCTTGGAGAACATTTTCGACCGCACGGCATCCTGACGGCCCTTGCGGTGCATGATGTTTTTAAACTGTGAATGGCCAGCCATGGCACCCCTGTTCACGTCTCATTGTTCGGAATGGGCCGCCTTATAAGAGCGAAACGGCACCCGTTCAAGGAAAAAGCAGTTTGGAACAAAGGTGAGGGGATGACGTTTCAAGAACTCCATCCAACGGAAAGGAACGCTCATGGCAAGTATCAGCGATGCGCAGGAACAGCCAGCACGTCAGCTCTGGGATCAGGTCAACGATGTTCATGCCGGCATGCTCGGAATTTCCGGGCTTGATATGCACATGCAGCCGATGGCGCCGCATGCCGATCCCACCACCAACACGATCTGGTTCTATACCAAGATCGATGCCGATATCGTGCGGGCCATAAAGCCTGGCAGCCGGGCGCATTTCTGCGTTATCGGTAAGGATCACGACTATCACGCCTGCCTTGCCGGTAGGATCGACGTGCGTCCCGACCCTGCCAAGATCGAGGAGTATTGGAGTTCGATCGTCGCGGCCTGGTATGACGGCGGCAAGCAGGATCCAAAGCTCACCATGCTTGCCCTTCATGTCGACGATGCCGAGATCTGGGTTTCCACAGGCAACAAGCTGAAATTCGGCTGGGAGATCGCCAAGGCCAATCTCGACGACGACAAGATGCCGGATGTCGGCATCAGACGTCACCTGCAGTTCGCTTGATGTGTGGAGCTGGGAAAAGCAGCCGGCCTTTTACTGCACACCCTTCATGACATAGATCAGAGGCTTTTTCGGCAGCGTGCGCAGGGAGACGGTGATGCTGTCATCGGGGGCATTGGCGATGTCGAAATCCTTGCCGAACATCGAGACGAAGGCCTCGACCGGCGGGCCGCGCCGGTGCATCGGTAAAATCAACGACGAGCGTAGCCGCTTGATGACGCGGCTCATGCTGTCGGCGCCCATGGTCAGGCCGCCATCGACCGGGACCATGACGACGTCGAGGCGGCCGATCTCGATGTAATGGGCGTCTGTCAGCTCATAGTGAAGGTGGCCGAGATGGCCGATGCAGAGACCGGCGATTTCGAAAATGAAGATGGAATTGCCGTTCTCCTGCGAGCCGCCAAGGCCATAGCTGAAGCGGATATCCGTCGGGACATTGCGAATATAGGCATCGCCGATGACGAGTTTGATCTCGGCCTTTGCGCCCGGAACATCGCTCCAGCCATGCAGAACATGTTTGATGTCGGGATCGGGCGTCAAGGTGAAATGGGTCGTGTGCGCCTTGTTCATGGTCACGACATCGGGCATCGTCGCTGGCCTGTACCAGCCGTTATAGTCTGTCGCGATGACGATGCCGCCGGCGGTTTCGATCTCGAAGGTGGAATGGCCGAGGAAGGTCAATTTGACGTCTTCGCCCTCGGAGACGGCAGGCGTCAACGGTGCCGCGCCGGAAAAGCTAGCGAAGGTCGCCTTGGGCGTATTCTGCGCGATTGCCTGGCACTGGCTGGCGGGTGCTCGCTGTTCCTCTGCTCCGGCTGAAGCTGGCGCGGCGAAGGCCGCAAGGCATGCGATAGCGAGAACAAGATATTGCGGCTTCATGCCACCCTCCGGCGCTCCATCACTTTGACTTGGCGGCGGGAGGATGCGGCATGAGGTCGCAGTGGTCCAGACCAGGGATGCTCACATTTGCGTGTTGCGGAAAGGCTCTACCGCCAGAATTCCGGCACCGTTTCGGCGAGCCGCGGTCCGAGCCGAAGCGGCGCGATCTTTTCGGCCAATCCGGTTCTATCGGAAATCTCCACGCCGACGCCGCAGATCGTCGCGGGGCCGTTCGCCGCTTCCATGCGGCCCTTCGGCATTTTGGAGATGAAGCGGTTCAGCGGCTCTTCCTTATCCATGCCGAGGGAGGAGTCGTAGTCGCCGCACATGCCCGCATCCGACAGATAGGCGGTGCCGCCGTTCAGGATCTGAGCATCGGCCGTCGGAACATGCGTGTGGGTGCCGACGACGAAACTGGCGCGGCCGTCGACGAAATGGCCGAAGCATTGTTTCTCGCTGGTCGCCTCCGCGTGGAAATCGAAGATGATTGCATCGGCCTGCTCCTTGAGCGGGCAGGCGGCGAGGATCACTTCCGCTGATTTGAAGGGGTCATCGAGTTCCGGATGCATGAAGACCCGGCCCATGACGTTGGCGACGAGCACGCGCGCGCCGTTCCTGGCATAGAAAAGACCGGAGCCGCGTCCGGGCGTGCCTTGCGGATAGTTGGCCGGCCGCAGGAATTGATCGTGGCGCCCGGCAAAGGCAACGGCTTCCTTCTGGTCCCAGACGTGATTGCCTGTCGTCACCACGTCGGCGCCGGCATTGATCGTTTCCAGAAAGATGTCTTCGGTGATGCCGAAGCCGCCGGCGGCATTCTCGCCGTTGACGACGACGAAATCGAGCTTGAGGTCAGAGATCAGGCCGGGAAGGCGGTCCCAGACCGCCGTGCGTCCCGTCTTGCCGACCATGTCACCCAGAAAAAGCAGCCGCATTCCCTATCCAATCCAAGAGGCAAAAAAGCGAAGGCCGCTTTCTGTCAGGATGGCATCCAGGCTTATGTCGTGCGGCTCATTGGGCACATGTGCCACTTCCTGGCAGTCGAATGCAATGCCGATCAGCTTCGGATGCAGGCCTTTTTGCCTGAGACGGCTGATGGCGCGGTCGTAATAGCCGGCGCCATAGCCGATACGATGGCCTCTGGCATCGAAGGCCGAAAGCGGCACCAGCAAGATCTCCGGGTCGAGAATGGCGGCATCGGCTCCAGGACCCACGGTGCCGAAGCCGGTCTCGATGAGTGGCGCGCCTTCCGCCAATTCGCGAAAGACGATCGTCTGCTTGTCGAGGATCGCCGGCACGCAGAGCCGTGCGCCGCGCGCGGCAAACCGCATCATGAGCGGCCTGAGATCGGCCTCCGAACGGATCGGCAGGAAGCCGGAGACGATCGTGCCCGGCGCAAAGCCGACGGCCTCGCCGGCATGATCGGCCATTGCCACGCTTTTGGCCGCGCGGTTCTCGGAGGAAATAGCGTCGCGAGCGGACAGCCGTTCATTGCGCAACTGCGCTTTCAATTCTCTAGCGGTCATTCGATCGGCCGGATATCAGAAAGGTCGGGCAAGCATAGACGGCTCAGTGTTCGATGCAATGCCGGCTGCGACAGCACCGCACCCACTTCGCGCCGTGGCGGGTGCGGATTAGGAAACCCGCCATCATTGCCGATGCGGAATAGGCGCGAAAGATTGCGGCTGCGCAACGGCCAGCCGTTGCATCGTTTCCTCGAACAGAGGAGTCCCGCCGGGCACCCAGCCGAGCGCACGGATTTTCGCCGCGCTCATTGCAGCGAGCGCTGTCTTGTCGGCGGGGCTCGGCAGCGAATGCCGACAGCCCGTCTGACGGCGGATGAAGGACAGAATATCGCTGGTGTCGAGGGCGATGTCCGAGACATTGAAAATCTCGCCGGAGATGCGGTTGCTTTCCGTCTCCAGCATCAGACGTACCGCCCGCCCGAGGTCGCGGCCGTGAACTTCCGTTCCCGCACGTGAAGCAACCGGTCGGCCGGCGAGGTAATCGGCGATCAGTCCGTCCCATTTGTTCGGAAAGAAATCGCCATAGATGCCGGTCGCCCTCAGGCTCACGCCGGCAAAACCCGGCGTGGAGAGGTGGGCAAGTGCTCGCTCGGCATCGAGCTTGACCTGGCCGTAGAGCGTTTCGGGCTTGGCCAGCATCGTCTCCGTCAGCTCGCTTCCCCCGGCATGTTCGCCGTAGGCGGCGCGGCTGGACAGGAAGATGCAGCGGCGCGTGCCGGCGCGTTTGGCGGCCTCGAAAAGCCGGACGGTGCCGTCGAGATTCAGTTTGTGGAAGGTTTTCGGATCGTCGCCCTCGCCGCCGCGATATTTGCCTGGAACATGGTTGAAGGCGGCGTGGACGAAAAAATAGGCGTCGTCGAAAATGTCGATCTGATCCTTGTCGGGATCAAGCGAAAGGGCTGCGAACTCGACCGGGCGGGAGAAGAGGCGCGGATGCGGCGCACGGCGTCCGCCGACGATCACCTGGTAGCCGGCAGTCAGCAGCTCTTCGACGATATACCGTCCGACGAGACCCGTTCCGCCAGATACCAGTACCTTCATGCTGCCCCTTCCGGATTGTCCAGCGCCGCGATCTCGGGCAGATCGCCGCCATCATGGAAACGGTGCCACAGATCGATCAACGGTTGTAGCCGCGCCGCCTTGGGATGATTCTTTTCCCAGGGTTTTTCATACTGGTAGTGCAGGATTGAAATGCTCTTCCAGTCCCAAAGCTCCGGCATGGTGAACCATACATATTGCAGCATGTTGAAATAAACCGGCAGGCCGTGCCAATCTGGGAAGAACGTCTCGAGAAAGGTCTGATCGGTGCGGCGCCAGAAAGCATCCGGCCTGTCGAGCCTTTCGAGCATGTGTCGGAATGTGTCATGCGAGGGCGTGGCGACGAAGACGCCGGAGTTCATGCGGCGAAAATCGGCGAGGCTTTCATAGACATTGGGAGCTGCGGAAAATTCCGGATAGAGGAACAGCCTGTCGATGTTTTTCAGCACGAGGGCGTCGGCGTCGATGAAGACGCAGCGTTCGTATTCGATGAACTGCCACAGCCTGAGTTTGCAGAAGTTGTCGAGCGGCGAATGGAAATCCGGCTTGCGGCCCTTGGTGAAGGGGGCTGCCGAATGGAGATGGCTGCGGGCGTGGCGTTCGTTGAAGGCGCCAGACAGCGGCAGGTGCTCGACGTCGATCAGCCGGCATCCGAGGGCCGTGAGGGGGGCGAGGGCGGCGGCATCGACGCCGCCGGTGTGGAGGACGACGATGTCGGCGGTGGTGCCGGTGCGCCTCAGGGAGTGGGCGAGGGCGGTGGCGCCCATGGCGTAGTCGGCGTTGGTGACGAGGGTGACGTAGGCGAATACGGACGAGCGGTTCATCGGCTTCGACTGCCTCGATATGTCTTGCTCCGGCGGAGGAGAGACGGCAAGGCGCTGCTGTATGTCTCTTCTCCCCTGCGGGGAGAAGGTGCCGGCAGGCGGATGAGGGGGCGAGCGCCGACAGGAGCGAGTGCGCTGAGCGCGAGCGAAGGGCAATGAAGGGCGTGCCGTGTGGCCCCCTCATCCGACCCTTCGGGCCACCGCCCGGGGTCGAGCCACAGGTCTCGACCCGTCCTTCGGACCCCCGTTGGGGAGAAGAGGGAGCAAGCCGCGGCCTTTCTAGCCTTCGTCATCGCGCAGCACTCACGACACCGACTTCAGCCGTTTGCCTTCCGGATCATGATTGATCGTCGCGGCAATGTCCTTGGTCCAGGCGGAGACGGCCGGCACGCGGGCGCGGTCGACGCGATAGGCGAATTTCTTTGCCACGTCGACGATCTCGCCGAGCAGGCCGGCTTCCAGGGTGATCGGTTCGAGGCCGAGATTGCGGAACTTTTCGTTGCGGACGATCAGATCGTTCTCGGCGGCTTCCTTGCGCGGATTGGGCAGCCAGGCGATCTTGGCGCCGCTGATCCTCGCGATCATCTCGGCAAGGTCGCGTACCCGGTGGGTTTCCGTCATCTGGTTGAAGATTTCGACGCGGGCGCCACGGGCCGGCGGATTTTTCAGCGCCAGTTCGATGCAGCGCACCGAATCCTGGATATGGATGAAGGCGCGGGTCTGGCCGCCGGTGCCGTGCACCGTCAGCGGATAGCCGATCGCCGCCTGGATGAGGAAGCGGTTCAGCACCGTGCCGTAATCGCCGTCGTAATCGAAACGGTTGATGAGCTGCGCGTGGCGGCGCGTCTGCTCGGTATGCGTGCCCCAGACGATGCCCTGGTGCAGGTCGGTGATCCTCAATCCATCGTTCTTGGCGTAGAACTGGAAGAGAAGCTGATCCAGGCACTTGGTCATGTGGTAGATCGAGCCGGGATTGGAGGGGTAGAGGATCTCCTGGCTGACCGTCTCGCCGGCCGCGGTTTCGATGCCGACCGGCAGGTAGCCTTCGGGGATGGCAGCGCCGACCGTCGAATAGCCGTAGACGCCCATGGTGCCGAGATGGATGAGATGGGCGTCGAGATTGAGCTCGGTCAGTGCGTTCAGCAGGTTATGCGTGGCGCTGACATTGTTGTTAACAGTGTAGTTCTTGTGGCGGTCGCTCTTCATCGAATAGGGCGCGGCCCGCTGTTCGGCGAAGTGGATGATCGCATCCGGGCGGTGTTCTGAAAGCCAGTTCTTCAGGAGTTCGTAGTCTCTGGCGAGATCGATCAGATTGAAGTGGATGCGGCGTCCGGTTTCGGCATGCCAGATGCGGGTGCGCTCCTGGATCGAATCCATCGGCGTCAGCGATTGAACGCCAAGCTCCGTGTCGATCCAGCGGCGCGACAGATTGTCGAGGATATGGACGTCGTGACCGGCATCGGAGAGATGCAGCGATGTTGGCCAACCAATGAAACCGTCTCCGCCCATAACCGCAATCTTCATCGCATCGTCTCCTGATCGGTTCGTTCGTTATCGGGAATAATTAGAAATTATGACAATCATTCAATGCCTGGCGGCGGCGCATTCAATGCCTGCCGGTCGGGCATTCAATGCTTGCCTGGCGGGAAGCGTTGCGCCAAAGAGGGCGCCGAAGTTTGGAGAAAATTATGACGGAACGCCCTTTTTCGATTTCGGGAGAGCTGACGGAGGCCGGGCACCGCCTCGTCCAGCGGGTCTATTATGAAGACACGGATTTCTCCGGCCTGGTCTATCACGCTCGCTACCTGCATTTCCTCGAACGCGGCCGGACCGATTATCTGCGCTGCCTCGGCGTCGAACAGCGCGAGCTTGTCAGCGCCGACGAGGAGGGTCTCGTCTTCGTCGTCCATCGCATGGAGATCGATTTCAAGAGCCCGGCGCGCATGGACGATGTGCTGACGATCCTGACGCACACGGAAAAAGCCGGCGGCGCCAAGATGGTGCTCAACCAGCAGATCCGTTCGGGCGAAACGCTGCTGATCACTGCCAAGGTGATCATCGCCGTCATCAACGCCAGGGGGCGGCCGAGGCGGCTGCCGGAAACACTGGCGGCGAAATTCCTGGAAGGCAGCACGCCGCTATAGCGACGAATCGCCCGGAATTCAGGCTTGTCAAAACTTGAACTTATGTGAAGGAATTCCCGCGCCGCAGGATGAGCGCTCTTTCGGCAGCCGGATCTTGCTCCGGTCAAGTAACCCATGGAATGAAATCTTCCAAATACAGGCTTACTGTCACAGTCCAGCACTAACGATCTATTAACCATAATAGTGTCTTACTGGGAAAGTCGGAGTTTGTGCGGTGCACGCCTTCCTTTGACCAAATTTGACGGCAAGAAGGCGGAAGATGAGCTTGGAAGCTTGACCAGGGCTTTGGGCGGCGGTCGCCGGACACTTCTTGCGAGATCACTTTGTGCCGCCCGGTCCAGCACCGGGCGTTTGGATTCGGGGATTTTGGATCAATGGAACAAGTAGGATTGGCAGCAGCAACGACGGACGTCAGCCTCTGGTCGCTTTTCATGCAGGCCGGCATCGTCGTCAAGCTCGTTATGCTCGGGCTTATCGCGGCCTCGGTGTGGACCTGGGCGATCGTCATCGACAAATACTTGGCCTATGGCCGCGCACGGCGCCAGTTCGACAAGTTCGAGCAGGTCTTCTGGTCGGGCCAGTCGCTGGAGGAGCTCTACCGCTCGCTGTCGGAACGCAACAATACCGGGCTGGCAGCGATCTTCGTAGCCGCCATGCGTGAATGGAAGAAATCCTTCGAGCGCGGCGCCCGTTCGCCGATCGGCCTGCAGATGCGTATCGACCGGGCGATGGACGTGACGCTGTCACGCGAATCGGAATTTCTCGGCGCCCGTCTCGGGTCGCTGGCAACGATCGGTTCGGCCGGTCCGTTCATCGGTCTCTTCGGCACGGTCGTCGGCATCATGACCTCGTTCCAGGCGATCGCCGGTTCGAAGTCCACCAACCTTGCGGTGGTGGCGCCCGGCATCGCCGAAGCGCTGCTTGCGACCGCGATCGGCCTCGTCGCCGCTATCCCGGCGGTTATCGCCTACAACAAATTCTCTGCCGATGCCGGCAAGCTCTCTGGCCGCATGGAAGGCTTCGCGGACGAATTCTCCGCCATACTTTCGCGCCAGATCGACGAGAAGCTGCAGCCGCGCGCTGCCGCTCAGTAACCAACGGAGTATACTGATATGGGTATGGCTGTTGGAGGCAATGGCGGCGGGGGCGGCGGACGCCGCCGTCGCGGCGGTCGGAACAAGGCCGTGATCTCCGAAATCAACGTGACGCCGCTCGTCGACGTCATGTTGGTGCTTCTGATCATCTTCATGGTCGCGGCACCGATGATGACCGTTGGCGTGCCGATCGACCTGCCGGAAACGCAGGCCAAGGCGCTGAATTCCGAGACGCAGCCGATTACCATCTCCGTCAAGAACGACGGCGAAGTGTTCCTGCAGGAAACGCCGATCCCGGCCGCCGAGATCGCCGCCAAGCTCGAGGCGATCGCCACGACCGGCTATAATGAACGGATCTTCGTGCGCGGCGACGCAACGGCGCCGTACGGCGTCATCGCCGACGTCATGGCCCGTATCCAGGGCGCCGGCTTCAAGAATATCGGCCTCGTGACGCAGCAGAAGAAGGACCAATAGCGTTCAAGATGAAGACCAGCGTCGTCACATCTGCTGTTCTGCATTGCCTGGTGCTGACCTGGGCGATGGTGTCGCTCAGCGCGCCTGAATCCTTCAAGGTGGAGGATTTCGAGGCGATGCCGGTCGATCTCGTGCCGGTGGAATCCATCACGCAGATGCAGCAAGGCGACAAGAAGGCTCCGAAGAAGGAGACATCAGCGCCGGTACCGACGACGCGGCCGCCGATCGCCCAGCCGGCCGAGAATGCCGGCGATAACAATGCCGACCTGAAGACGCCGCCGGTCCCGAATGCCAAGCCGAGCAACAGCGAGGCCGCCGCGGCGAATTCGAGCGAGAAGCCGTTGCCGACGATCGATCCCAAGCCGAACGACGTCAAGGAAGTCAACAAGGAAGAGACCGAGGTCGAACAGCCCAAGGAGGTCGCCTCCATTCCGACGCCGAAGCCCGTCGAAGTGACGCCGCCGAAGCCGGAGGAAAAGCCGCCGGAAGAGCAGGCTAAGCCTGAAGAGCCGCCGAAGCCGGATGCTGAGGCGCTGCCGGACAAGGTGCCGACCCCTGTCGCCAAGCCGGAGGTGAAGCCGCCGGAACCGCAGAAACCTGCCGAAAAGCCGCCGGAAAAAACGCCGGACCAACCGAAGGCTGCGGAAGCGCCGACGGACAAGAAGAAGGCCGACAAGAAGCAGGAGGTGGCGAAAGCGGCCTCCTCGATGAAAAGCGATTTCAATGCTGATGAGATTTCGGCCCTGCTGAACAAGACCGATCCTTCGGCTGGCGGCGCCAAGCGCTCGACGCAAGAAGCATCGCTTGGCAACAAGAAGAGTAATGGTGGTGCTTCACTCAGCCAGAGCGAGATTGATGCCGTACGTGGTCAGATCTCCGGTAATTGGTCGGTTGTTTCGGGGCTGGCAGGCGCCAACGAGGTTCAGCTTAAGGTTCGTGTTCAACTCGATCAGGCCGGCAATGTCGTTGGCGACCCCGAGGTCATTGCTTCAGGGGGGCCGGATTCAACACGCCAAGCGCTCAAGAGTAGTGTCTACCGCGCTGTTATGAAATCATCTCCTCTCAAAAATTTGCCTGCAGACAAATATGAGGGAGAAAACGGCTGGAACGAGCTGGATCTCACCTTCGATGCTAGCGATTTGGGGATTTAAGTGTCGAAGAACTTGTTCCATTTCGCGAAGGTTTTCCGGATATACATGGTGCTGACAGGGTTGATCCTTGGCCTCGCATTTCCCTTCAATGCAAATGCGGGGACGACCGTTCGCCGAAACAGCGACGCAAATTCGCCGGTTCTCAGCGTGGCTGAAGTTGGGGCGCTGAGAAACGCGATCGAACGTCAATTCATCGTCGACAGCCGCCTGAAAGACATCGGCAGCATGCTTTTGACGGTCCACATAAAGCTAGCCATTGACGGGCAGATCGTCGGCAATCCTGATGTGCAGGTCACCGGTGGCAGTGAGCGTGCGCAGAAAAGTCTTACCAATGCCGGCCTTCGCGCAGTTCGTCGCGCAGCTCCCTTTACGATGCTTCCGAAAGATAAATACGATGTCTGGAAGGAAGTTGTTTTCAACTTCGACACCAGCACTCTTACCCATTAGATGCTGAAAGGCTTGTTTGATATGGTCAAATGTTCCCTCATCCGCGCGCTGGTGGTCGCCGTCGGCATGACCGCTGCCGCTGTTGTCTCCTCTCCGGCAAATGCGCGTGTCGAAATCAACATCAACAAGGGCAATATCCAACCGCTTCCGATTGCGGTGACTGACTTCCAGGGCGACATGGGCGCGCAGGTCTCGCAAGTCATCGCTGCCGACTTGCAGCGGTCTGGTCTCTTCGCACCCATCAACAAAACCGCCTTCATCGAGAAGATTTCTAATCCCGACGCTTCGCCTCGTTTCGAGGACTGGAAGGTCATCAATGCACAGGCGCTGGTCACCGGCCGGGTTACCAAGGAAGCGGATGGCCGCCTTCGCGCCGAATTCCGCCTGTGGGATACTTTTGCCGGACAGCAGATGGCCGGGCAGCAGTTCTATACGCAGCCGGAGAACTGGCGCCGTGTGGCGCACATCATCGCCGATGCGATCTACAAGCAGATCACAGGTGAGGAAGGTTATTTCGATACCCGCGTCGTCTTCGTCTCCGAATCCGGCACCAAGCAGCAGCGCAAGCGGCAGCTGGCGATCATGGATCAGGACGGTTTCAACGTCCGCATGCTGACCGACGGCAGCGATCTCGTGCTGACGCCGCGCTTCTCGCCGAGCCGGCAGGAAGTCACCTACATGTCCTTTGCCAACCAGCAGCCGCGGGTCTATCTGCTGCAGCTCGAAACCGGGCAGCGCGAGGTCGTCGGCAATTTTCCGGGCATGACGTTCTCGCCGCGCTTTTCGCCGGATGGCCAGAAGGTGATCATGAGCCTGCAGCAGGAGGGCAACTCCAACATCTATACGATGGACCTGCGCTCGCGCACGACGACGCGGTTGACCTCGACGTCTGCGATCGACACCTCGCCCTCCTATTCGCCTGATGGTGCCCGCATCAGCTTCGAAAGCGACCGGGGCGGAAAGCCGCAGATCTACGTGATGAATGCCGATGGTTCCGGCCAAACCCGCATTTCCTTCGGCGACGGTTCCTATTCGACGCCGGTCTGGTCGCCGCGCGGCGATCTCATCGCCTTCACCAAGCAGGCCAACGGCAAGTTCTCGATCGGCGTGATGAAACCCGACGGTTCGGGCGAGCGCATCCTGACGACCGGCTTCCACAATGAAGGCCCGACCTGGGCGCCGAACGGCCGCGTGCTGATGTTCTTCCGCCAGGCGGCGGGTGCCGGCGGTCCGCAGCTCTATTCGATCGACCTGACCGGCTACAATGAACAGCTCATCAAGACTCCGAGCTACGGTTCCGACCCGGCCTGGTCGCCGCTTATGGAGTAGCAGGTGCGGCAATGCCTTCATGTCGCCTCAGAATCATGAAAACCGGGCGACTACGGGACAAATCAGTAAATTGTTAACCATAAACTTTGAGGGGCGGTTAACCGAGTGCGGTTACTGTCCGGAAACCCTGATGAACTCGCAAGGAGACCGGCCATGAGCCGAATTCATACCCCGGCTATGAGCCGCATGCAGAATTTCGCCCGCAACCCCGTCATGATCGCGCTTGTCGCCGGTCTCGCGCTTGCGAGCTGCGCAAAGAAGCCGCCGAACAGCGCCGGTGATCTCGGCCTCGGCGCCGGCGGCGCCGGCGGTGCGGCAACGCCGGGCTCGGCCCAGGACTTCACGGTCAATGTCGGCGACCGCATCTTCTTCGACACCGACTCCTCGTCGATCCGCGCCGATGCCTCGCAGACGCTCGACCGTCAGGCCCAGTGGCTCGCCCGCTACCCGAACTACCAGATCACCGTCGAAGGCCATGCCGACGAGCGCGGCACCCGCGAATACAACCTGGCACTCGGCGCCCGCCGTGCTGCTGCCGCCAAGGATTACCTCGCTTCGCGCGGTGTTCCGGCACAGCGCCTGAAGACGATCTCCTACGGCAAGGAACGTCCGGTCGCCGTCTGCGACGATATTTCCTGCTGGTCGCAGAACCGCCGCGCAGTCACTGTTCTCGGCGGCGCCGGCATGTAATCTGCCGATTCAGTTTGCTTTCGCAAGGCGGTCCTCTCGGGGGCCGCCTTTCTTTTTGACCACACTTTGGCCAGACTCCGTTGCTTTTTGACAGCAATTGGAAAAATCTCCTGTTCGTGCCATCGAGGTGCGAAGAATCACTGGGACAGGACGATACATATGAAGAAACTTGTCGTGGCAGGCATGCTGTGCCTCGCGGCTATGACCGGGAGCGAACGGGCGGCCTATTCCGCCTCGTTCTTCGGGCTGCATCTCGGCGGACGATCCGCGGAAAACCAGGCGGCGGCGCCCGTTGTCAAGGTGCAGAGCGGCGATGCCGAGGTTCGCGTGCAGCAGCTCGAAGAGCAGTTGCGGCAGCTGAACGGCCGGATCGAGGAAATGAGCTTCCAGTTGCTGCAGATGCAGGAGACGATCCGCAAGCAGCAGGAAGACAATGAATTCCGCTTCCAGCAATTGGAAAAGACGGGTTCCGGCGGCGGCGGTGCCAAGGCGCCTGTCAAGAAGAGCGAGACCGATCCCGCTCCGGCTTCCGGCAGCGACGACGTTGCCAGGATGATCCAAGCACCGCAGGGAGCCGAAACGGCTCCCTCCACCAACGTGCCTGCCAATAGCGGCCTCGGCCAGCCGCCGAAGGAACTCGGTTCGATCGATTTCGATCAGAACGGCAATGCGGTCGGCGGCACCGTCGACGACAACGCCACTGTCGGCTCCGGCCCGATTCCCGATGCCAATCCCGGCACGTCGCAGCAAACGGCCTCGCTCGGCGGTGAGGCGGACCAGTACAAGGCGGCCTACGGCCATGTCTTATCAGGCGATTACAGCACGGCCGAACAGGAATTCACGCAATACATCACCCGCTACCCGAGCAGCGCGCGGGCGGCGGACGCCAATTTCTGGCTCGGCGAGGCGCTCTATTCGCAGGGCAAGTACAATGAGGCGGCCAAAACCTTCCTCAATGCGCACCAGAAATACGGTACCTCCGAAAAGGCGCCGGAAATGCTGTTGAAGCTCGGCATGTCGCTTGCCGCCCTCGACAATAAGGAGACGGCCTGCGCGACGTTGCGCGAAGTCTCGAAGCGTTATCCGAAGGCTTCGCGTGCCGTCATCAGCAAGGTCGCGAGCGAACAGAAGCGCCTCGCCTGCTAAGGTCTTCCGGCATGCCTCCGGAAGCCGCTTCGCCTCAACAGGCGATCCTCCAGTTTCTCACATCGCTTCGAAGCCCCGCACGCATTCTCGTCGCGATTTCGGGCGGCAGCGATTCCACCGGCCTGCTTCTCCTTCTCGATGAAGCCGTGAAGGCCGCGCCGCATCTCCAGATTTCCCTTTGCGCTGCAACCGTCGACCATGCGCTGCGCGCCGGCTCCGCAGATGAGGCGCGCAAGGTCGCAGCCCTCTGTGCATCGCTTGGTATTCCCCACACCGTCGCCACCTGGCAGGGCGACAAGCCGAAGACAGGTATCATGGCTGCAGCCCGCGAGGCGCGCTATGGCCTTCTGGCCGGGGCAGCGGAAACATTCGGCGCCGATCTCATCGTCACCGGCCATACGTTCGACGATCAGCGCGAAACGCTTGCCATGCGTGAAATGCGAACGGAGCAGGTTTCATCCGGTATTGTCGATGCAGTGCTCTTCAACCGGCGTTTTTGGATCTTGCGGCCGCTCCTCTTTTCCAGCCGGGCCGATATCCGCGCTTTCCTCAAAGAGCGGGGCGCGGGGTGGATCGACGATCCGAGCAATGACGATGTGAAGTACGAGCGCGTGCGGATCCGCCGGCAGCTTTTGGCCGATGCCGGTGCCGAGCGGAATATTCGTGCCATCTGGGACGAGCGACTGGCTCTTGCAGCCGAGGGAGCGGAATGGCTGGATCGTCATTTCAGGCTTCACGGCGGCCTGCTCGGGCAGGTGATGCCTGACGGGTTGCGGCAGGATCGCGCTATTCTCGACTATGCACTCGGCCGGCTGACGGCGGTTTTCGGTGGACAGCCGTTTGCGCCGGGGAGGGCGCAAATGGAACGCCTTCTGTCATTTGCCACCGGCGGGGAGCCGGGGCGGATGACCGCGGGGAGAGTGGTTTTCGACCTCAGGCGGGACGGGCTTTATCTCACGCGCGAGAGCCGGGGGATCTTGCCGCTGGTCTTGCAGCCCGGGGAGGCGGGGGTGTGGGATGGGAGGCTCAAGGCGGTCAATAGGTCTGGAATGACAGTAGAGATCGAGGGGCCGGCCGCCCCCTCCGTCATTCCTGTGCTCGTCACAGGAATCCAGCCACCGCGCGTCGGCGCGGTGAATGACCCGACAACACACGACGAGTCTTCCGCGCCCAAGGACTTGGGCGCACTGGATTCCTGTGACGAGCACAGGAATGAGGGGGGAGAGGGCAGGGGCCTGCCCAAGGCAGCATGGAAACGCGCCATCGCCTCGGCACCGGTCTTATCCGCCGGAGGAGTCCCTCTATCTCCGGAATCCGAGCCGACGATCCACCTCACGCCTTATTTCGCACCCTTCGACCGCTTTTTGACACGATTTGATTTCATCTTTGCCAACAGGCTTTCGGCGGTTTTCGCGACGGCGCCCTATGCGAGGCCGCCTTTAAGAAGTATTGACGGAAAAACCATCTGACCTGGGGGATCGCCTTGGCAATCGCACGGCGCAACCCTATGTTAGAAACGAATAAGACGGTCGCCATGAGGCGGCTGTTCCAGTGCTGGGGAGTTCAATGAACCCTAACTTACGTAACTTCGCCTTGTGGGCGATCATAGCGCTTCTGCTGATCGCCCTTTTCAGTATGTTCCAGACGGCGCCGGCGCAGACAGGCTCCCGCGAAATCCCTTATTCGCAGTTTCTGCGTGAGGTCGATGCGGGCCGTGTGAAGGATGTCGTGGTCACCGGTAATCGGCTGAGCGGAACGTATCTGGAAAATAACAATAATTTCCAGACCTATTCACCCGTCATCGACGACAGCTTGCTCGACCGCCTGCAGGCCAAAAACGTTGCTGTCACCGCGCGTCCGGAGACCGATGGGTCCTCCGGCTTTCTGAGCTACCTCGGAACGCTGCTGCCGATGTTGCTGATCCTCGGCGTCTGGCTGTTCTTCATGCGGCAAATGCAGGGTGGCTCACGCGGCGCGATGGGCTTCGGCAAGTCGAAGGCCAAGCTGCTCACCGAAGCGCATGGCCGTGTCACCTTCGAAGACGTCGCCGGTGTCGACGAGGCCAAGCAGGATCTCGAGGAAATCGTCGAATTCCTGCGGGATCCGCAGAAGTTCCAGCGTCTCGGCGGCAAAATCCCGCGCGGCGTGCTGCTTGTCGGTCCTCCGGGCACCGGTAAGACGCTGCTCGCCCGCTCGGTTGCCGGCGAAGCCAACGTGCCCTTCTTCACCATTTCCGGTTCCGACTTCGTCGAAATGTTCGTCGGTGTCGGCGCCAGCCGCGTGCGCGATATGTTCGAGCAGGCGAAGAAGAATGCGCCCTGCATTATCTTCATCGACGAAATCGATGCCGTCGGCCGTCATCGCGGCGCCGGTCTCGGCGGCGGTAATGACGAACGCGAGCAGACGCTGAACCAGTTGCTGGTCGAGATGGATGGTTTCGAGGCGAACGAGGGCGTGATCCTGATTGCGGCCACCAACCGCCCCGACGTCCTCGACCCGGCGCTGCTGCGTCCCGGCCGTTTCGACCGTCAGGTCGTGGTGCCAAACCCCGATATCGTCGGCCGCGAGCGCATCCTCAAGGTGCATGCCCGCAACGTTCCGCTGGCGCCGAATGTCGATCTCAAGGTTCTTGCCCGCGGCACGCCCGGTTTCTCCGGTGCCGACTTGATGAACCTCGTCAACGAAGCCGCCCTCATGGCTGCCCGCCGCAACAAGCGCGTCGTCACCATGCAGGAATTCGAAGACGCCAAGGACAAGATCATGATGGGCGCCGAGCGTCGTTCCTCGGCCATGACCGAGGCGGAAAAGAAGCTCACCGCTTACCATGAGGCTGGTCACGCTATTACCGCGCTGAATGTCGCCGTCGCCGATCCGCTGCACAAGGCGACGATCATTCCGCGCGGCCGTGCGCTCGGCATGGTCATGCAGCTTCCCGAGGGCGACCGCTACTCGATGAGCTACAAGTGGATGGTTTCACGCCTCTGCATCATGATGGGCGGTCGTGTTGCCGAAGAACTCACCTTCGGCAAGGAAAACATCACCTCGGGCGCTTCCTCCGACATCGAGCAGGCGACCAAGCTTGCCCGTGCCATGGTCACGCAATGGGGCTTCTCCGATCAGCTCGGGCAGGTCGCCTATGGCGAGAACCAGCAGGAAGTCTTCCTCGGCCACTCGGTTTCGCAGTCGAAGAATGTTTCGGAAGCGACCGCGCAGAAGATCGACAATGAAGTGCGCCGCCTGATCGACGAAGCCTATACACAGGCCCGCACGATCCTGACGGAAAAGCACGACGAATTCGTCGCTCTTGCCGAAGGCCTGCTCGAATACGAGACCCTGACCGGCGAGGAGATCAAGGCGCTGATCCGTGGCGAGAAGCCGTCGCGCGATCTCGGTGACGATTCGCCGCCGAGCCGTGGTTCGGCCGTGCCGAAGGCCGGCGCGCGTCCTGCTACGAAGGGTGACGAGCCCGAAGCCGGTCTCGAACCGCAGCCGCATTGAGCAACTGGCACATCTCGAAAACAGGCCGGATTTCCGTTGCGGGAGATCCGGCCTTTTTTCATTGGTAACGGGATATATTCATTTTTCTCGCTAATTTACGTGCCGATAGCCACATTTTGTGGCATTCCGCTGAAATGAGGCAAGCATGAATCACGCGGGATGGACGACATTCCATTGAAGCCGGATTTGCTTGGAAGAGGCGCTGCCCTGAATGGCGCGCGGAAAGCGCAGGAGTGCAGATGAAAAGACGCTATTTCGGAACCGACGGTATTCGCGGTCAATCCAACGTCTTCCCGATGACCCCGGATCTCGCGATGCGAGTCGGCATTGCCGCCGGCACGATCTTCCGCCGCGGCAATCATCGCCATCGCGTCGTTATCGGCAAGGATACGCGCCTTTCCGGTTACATGCTCGAAAACGCCATGGTGGCGGGCTTCACTGCCGCCGGCCTCGATGCCTTCATTCTCGGCCCGATCCCGACACCGGCCGTTGCCATGCTGACGCGCTCGCTGCGCTGCGATATCGGCGTGATGATCTCGGCGTCGCACAATCCTTACGAGGATAACGGCATCAAGCTCTTCGGTCCCGACGGCTACAAGCTTTCAGACGAGCTCGAAGCCGAGATCGAGGACCTGCTCGACAAGGACCTGAACGCGCAGCTCGCCAAATCCGATGACATCGGCCGCGCCAAGCGCGTCGACGGTGTGCATGACCGCTATATCGAACATGCCAAGCGCACGCTGCCGCGCGATGTGACGCTCCAGGGACTGAGGATCGCGATCGACTGCGCCAATGGTGCTGCCTACAAGGTGGCGCCCGCCGTGCTCTGGGAGCTTGGCGCCGATGTCGTGACGATCGGCAACGAGCCGAACGGCACCAACATCAATCTCAATTGCGGCTCCACCAGCCCCGTCGCGCTGCAGAAGAAGGTCGACGAGGTGCGCGCCGATATCGGCATCGCGCTCGATGGCGATGCGGACCGTGTGATCATTATCGACGAAAACGGCTCGATCGTCGACGGCGACCAACTGATGGCCGTCATCGCCGAAAGCTGGGCCGAAAGCCAGCAGTTGCGCGGCAACGGCATTGTTGCCACTGTCATGTCCAATCTCGGCCTCGAGCGTTTCCTCGACGAGCGCGGCATGGCGCTTGCCCGCACCAAAGTCGGTGACCGCTACGTCGTCGAGCATATGCGCCAGCACAATTACAATGTCGGTGGCGAGCAGTCCGGCCATATCGTGCTCTCGGATTACGGCACGACCGGCGACGGTCTGGTCGCGGCGCTGCAGATCCTTGCCGCGGTGAAGCGCACTGGGCGGACGGTCAGCGAAGTCTGCCGTCGCTTCGAGCCGGTGCCGCAGCTCCTGCGCAATGTCCGCATCAGTGGCGGCAAGCCGCTGGAGGATATCCAGGTGCAGAAGGCGATCGCCGATGCCGAAGCCGAACTCGCCAGGAGCGGCCGTCTCGTCATTCGCCCTTCGGGCACCGAGCCGCTAATCCGCGTCATGGCCGAAGGGGACGATCGCGCCCAGATCGAGCGTATCGTCAACGAGCTGATCGGCACGATCTCAAACGTCCGGACCGCCGCTTGATTCCTTGAGGACAGATCAGGCTTAGCGGGGCTTGGGGGATGGGCGGGCCTCTCTCCGCCCCCCCGTCCTTGGAGACGCCTTCGGGGCATCTCCAGGATGAGTGCTAATTGGCTTGCTGTGTGGCTGATGGGCGTGCTGAAGCTTCGGTCGACGCTAAGCTCCACAGCAGAAAATCCAGTGCAAGTATCAATCTATCCTCCCTCTCCTGTGCTCGTCACAGGAATCCAGCCACCGCGCGTCGGCGCGGTGAATGACCGATGTAACGCCGAAGAGTTTCCCGCGCTCAAGGACTTCAGCGCACTGGATTCCTGTGACGAGCACAGGTGAGGGTGGGTCAGGCAGGCGTCCTCGCCAATTTATCACCCCTTGCGCAAGCAAAACCAAATCGCCTCGTCCGGTCGTTGCTTCAAAGACTTTTACCGCGGTAATTCCTATTTCCTCTACCGGAAGCTTCAAGATCTACGGTAAATAAGCGTGGTTAAGCAGCTTTTAACGTTTCCAATTCATTATCCATTCGAAGCGTATCAGATTGGCAGCGACTTGCGCCTGCCGACGCAACCGGATTTTGGAGTGGGATCCATGAAAAGAAGCTTGTCCGGCATCTTCGCCGCATTGTTGATTGCGACAAACGCCTATTCCGCGGATCTCGCCCCTGCCGAGCCTATCCCGGAGCAGCCGCCCGAGGTAACGGTCACGGAAGCGACCGGCTGGTACCTGCGCGGCGATGTCGGCTATGCCTTTACCGATCTGCGCGGCGCGCGCTATTTCCAGGGCAGCAACGCCACGGAAGTCAATTTCGACGACGCTGATCTCGACGACGCATGGACCGTCGGCGGCGGTGTCGGTTATCAGATCAACAGCTATCTACGCACCGATCTGACTCTCGACTATCTCACGCAGGCTGATTTCAAGGGCTCGACATCTGGGCAGTGCGGCTTCCCGCTGGTGGATTGCACCTCGAGCGACCGCTCTTCGCTGACCGCCTACACGCTGCTCGCCAATGCCTATGTCGATCTCGGCACCTACGGCTACGTGACGCCTTATGTCGGCGCCGGTATCGGCGGCTCCTACGTCAAGTGGAAGAACCTGCGCAACGTTGCCTGCGCCGATGACGGCAGCTTCTGCGACGACGAGGTCAACCATGGCGGCAAGGGTAACTGGCGCTTCACCTACGCTCTCATGGCCGGCGCCTCGATCGACGTGACCTGCAACGTCAAGGCCGATGTCGGCTACCGCTATCTGCATATCGATGGCGGCAACATGTTCGGTTATGCCGAAAATGGCGGCCCTGGCCGCGACAAGGGTCTCAACGTCCACGAAGCCCGCGTCGGCGCCCGCTATCTGTTTGGTGGCTGCGCCCAGGCGAGCTACGAACCGCCGCCGGAAATTCCGCTGCAGCAGCCGGTTTACAAGTAATTTTCATTCCCTTGCATCCGAGAGCCGCCCCGAACCGGGCGGCTTTTTGTTCCGTCAAGTTCACCTGCGTCAAAATATCCTCCCTCTGCGACACTTCGATCTTGACTATGACGCCTGCTATCCATACACACGGCGGCGGGACACCCTTCCCCAACGAAGGGCTTTCTATCTGAGAGGATAGCATCATGGCGAAGACCGCAAAGCCGGACATCCGTCCGCAGAATACTCATTTTTCTTCTGGCCCTTGCTCGAAGCGCCCCGGTTGGTCGCTCGAAGCTCTTTCCGACGCGGCCCTTGGCCGTTCGCATCGTGCGAAGGTCGGCAAAACCAAGCTCAAGCAGGCCATCGACCTTACCCGTGAAATTCTCGACGTGCCGGCGGATTACCGCATCGGCATCGTTCCGGCCTCCGATACCGGCGCCGTCGAAATGGCGCTCTGGTCGCTGCTCGGCGAACGCGGCGTCGATATGCTCGCCTGGGAAAGCTTCGGCGCCGGCTGGGTCACCGACGTCGTCAAGCAGCTGAAGCTCAAGGATGTGCGCAAGCTCGAAGCCGGTTACGGCGAGCTTCCCGATCTCTCCGCTGTCGATTTCGACCGCGATGTCGTCTTCACCTGGAACGGCACCACATCAGGCGTGCGCGTGCCGAACGCCGATTTCATTCCGGCCGACCGCAAGGGCCTGACGATCTGCGACGCCACCTCGGCCGCTTTCGCGCAGGAACTCGATTTCGCCAAGCTCGATGTCGTCACCTTCTCCTGGCAGAAGGTTCTGGGCGGCGAGGGCGCGCATGGCGTCATCATTCTCTCGCCGCGTGCTGTCGAGCGTCTCACCACCTACACGCCAGCCTGGCCGCTGCCGAAGATCTTCCGCATGACCTCGGGCGGCAAGCTGACGGAAGGCATCTTCCAGGGCGAGACGATCAACACGCCGTCGATGCTCTGCGTCGAAGACTATATCGATGCACTTGTCTGGGCCAAGGGCCTCGGCGGCCTCAAGGCGCTGATTGCCCGCGCCGACGCCAATGCCAAGGTCATCCACGACTTCGTCGCGGCCAACGACTGGATCGCCAATCTCGCCGTCAAGGCGGAAACGGCCTCCAACACCTCCGTCTGCCTGAAGATCGTCGACAAGGACATCACGGCGCTCGACGACGACGGCCAGGCGGCTTTCGCCAAAGGCCTGGTCGGCCTGCTGGAAAAGGAAGGCGTCGCCTATGATGTCGGCCATTACCGCGACGCGCCGTCCGGCCTGCGTATCTGGGCCGGCGCCACGATCGAGGCATCCGACATGCAGAAGCTGATGCCCTGGCTTTCCTGGGCCTTCGAAACACAGAAGGCGCAGCTCGCTCAGGCCGCCGCCTGACGTGATCGCATCCGGCTCCGCCACAGGGCGGAGCCCGCATCTCCATTCATTCATCGCTGAACACTTTTGAAGGAGGCCACAATGGCACCTCGCGTTCTCGTATCCGACGAATTGTCGGAAACCGCCGTCCAGATCTTCCGCGACCGCGGCGTCGAAGTCGATTTCGAACCGCAGCTCGGCAAGGACAAGGACCGTCTGCTCGACGTCATCGGCAAATATGACGGTCTCGCCATCCGCTCCGCCACCAAGGTGACGGAAAAGATCATCCAAGGGGCGACGAACCTCAAGGTCGTCGGCCGCGCCGGTATCGGCGTCGACAATGTCGATATTCCGGCCGCTTCGCGCCGCGGCATCATCGTCATGAACACGCCCTTCGGCAACTCGATCACCACCGCCGAACACGCGATCGCGCTGATGTTCGCCGTCGCCCGCCAGCTTCCGGCAGCCGATACCTCGACGCAGGCCGGCAAGTGGGAGAAGTCGAAATTCATGGGCGTCGAGATCACCGGCAAGACGCTCGGTGTCATCGGCGCCGGCAATATCGGCTCGATCGTCTGCGCCCGCGCCATCGGCCTCAAGATGCATGTCGTCGCCTACGATCCGTTCCTCTCCAAGGAGCGCGCCGAGGAGATGGGCGTCACCAAGGTCGAGCTGGACGAGCTTTTCGCCCGAGCCGATTTCATCACCCTGCACGTGCCGATGACCGACAAGACGCGTGGCATCCTCAACAAGGAAGCGCTGGCAAAGACCAAGCCCGGCGTTCGCATCATCAACTGCGCCCGCGGCGGCCTGGTCGACGAAGCAGCCCTTGCCGAAGCCATCAAGTCCGGCCATGTCGCCGGTGCCGCCTTCGACGTCTTCGAAGTCGAGCCGGCCAAGGAGAGCCCGCTCTTCGGCCTGCCGAACGTCGTCTGCACCCCGCATCTCGGCGCCTCGACGACTGAGGCGCAGGAAAATGTCGCCCTGCAGGTCGCAGAACAGATGGCGGATTACCTCGTCAAGGGTGCCGTCTCCAACGCCATCAACATGCCGTCGATCACCGCGGAAGAAGCTCCGATCCTGAAGCCCTTCATCCGTCTTGCCGACGTTCTCGGTGCCTTCGTCGGCCAGGTCACCGAGGAGCCGATCAAGGAAATCGAAATCCTCTATGACGGTATCACTGCCAACATGAACACACGGGCGCTGACGAGTGCGGTGCTCGCCGGCCTCATCCGCCCGCAGGTCGCCGACGTCAACATGGTTTCGGCGCCGATCATGATCAAGGAAAAGGGTATCGTACTTTCCGAGGTCAAGCGCGACAAGACAGGCGTGTTCGACGGCTATATCAAGCTGACGGTGACGACGGAAACCATGACGCGCTCGGTTGCCGGCACGGTGTTTTCGGATGGCAAGCCGCGCTTCATCCAGATCAAGGGCATCAATCTCGATGCCGATGTCGGCTCGCACATGATCTACATCACCAATACCGACGTTCCCGGCATGATCGGCTTCATCGGTACGACGCTTGGTACTGCGGGCGTCAACATCGCCAATTTCCAGCTCGGCCGTGACAAGCAGGGCGGCGACGCCATCGCGCTGCTCTATGTCGACGGCGAGGTGGATGACGGCGTGCTTGCACAGCTGACAGCGCATCAGGCGATCCGCCAGGCAAAGCTGCTGACCTTCAATATCGACTGAGTTTCCCTCCCAAGGAAATATTGAAAACCCGGCGCGGGAAACGGCGCCGGGTTTTCTGCGTCAGGAACGAATGAATTTCAGTGAGGCAAGCGTTTCCGGCGGACGAGCTTGCCGAAACGGGCTCTATCGTCCTCAGCCTTCGTGCGGTGAAGGAAGGCGAGCCTGCTGCCGTCGAGGCCCTGGAAGAATTCGTCCCAGGAAATATCCTCCTGCGTTTCCGGAGAGAAGTCGACGCGGACAGTTTCACTGTCGCTCGCGTTCTTGATGCGGGCGGGATGGCCGCCCCGCTCTTCGATCCAATGTTTGATCCTGCTGTACTCCGTCGTCGCGCCGAACCTGCCCATGTAACCCTCCTCAGCAATCGATTGCGGCATTTCTGTCCCTGCAACGCATGATCGAAGGGATCGTTCCATGGCACATCAATTATTTTAGTAAGATCGGATTAATCCCAGGGCGGCATCGGGAAACCGATCGACGAACGGAACCACAGGCGCAATCGAGGTGCGGAGGCAGAATAAGCCTATCGCGCGGGTGCCTGCGCATCGCCTTCGGCCGGCGTCGTGGCAAGCGGCGATTGCGCGTCGCCGGAGGTGACGGCTGCGGGCAGGGGCACGTGGCGCTTACGCTCGCGGATCAGCGTCAGCAGACCGGAGCAGATGATGAGCACGATGCCGAGAGCCATCGGCAGGTCGACGTGATCGTTGAAGAAGAGGTAGCCGAAGCCGATGGCCCAGATCATCTGGCTGTATTGCGGTGTCGCTACGAGCGTTGCCGGGGCGAGCCGCGCTGCTGTCATCAGCATCACGTTTCCCGCGGCGCCAAGCAATCCGTAGCCTGCAATAAAGATCCATTGCTGGGGGCTCGGCACGACGATTTCGGAGAGCATGAGAACGCCGCTGACGATAAGCGTGCCGAGCAGCGAAGCGCCATAGAGCGACAGGCGCTTCTCTGCCGGGCCGAGCGCGCGCAGGATGACGATCGCGACGGCGGCGGAGACCGCGCCGATGGTTGCAGCCAGATGGCCGGCGGACAGTTCGCGGAAGCCCGGCCGGAGAACGACCAGCACGCCAAGGAAGCCGACGATGACGGCGGCCCAGCGCTGCCAGCGCACATCCTCCTTCAGGAAAATCACCGAGAGGATGGTGACGACCGACGGCAGCAGGAACAGCAGGCAGAAGGCCTCGGCCATCGGCAGCTTGGTGAAGGCTATGATGGAAGCGATCGATCCGGTCGCGCCGGCGGCAAATCGCGCCATCCAGAGCGGCCGGTTCGTCGTTGCGAATATGTCGAGCCATGAATCGCCCGGCCCCTTGATGAATGGGAGGGCCGACAGGCTGAGCACTGCGCCGGTAAAGGCGATCTGGAAGGAGGGAACGGCGCCGTGCAGGGCTTTGATGGACGCATCGCTGAAGGCAAAGACGGCATAGCCAACAAATGCGACAAGGACGCCGCGAAGCGTGGTTGAGGCGGTTGTCATTTATTCGAATCTTCTAAATGTGGGTCGTTTCATCTACGCAACGAAATTCGGGCTGGCAAAGACCGATTGCGAATAGCTGCAATGCATGAGCGGCGTGTGACGCCGGCGACTCAGCCTAAACGCCGGCACTTGCGCGCGGGCGTAATAATTTCTATATCCGTCGCCCATGAAAGCTGGCGGCCGATCCCGCCGGAAATGTAGGAAATCCGCCACATTCCGAAGTCAGAACGGCGGATCGAAACAGCGCAGAATTGGCACTATCGTTGAACACACTGGATTTTGACAAGAAGCCGGAAGAGACCCGTGTCGTCGTCGCCATGTCGGGCGGCGTCGATTCATCCGTCGTTGCCGGCCTTCTCAAACAGCAGGGTTATGATGTGCTCGGCATCACGCTGCAGCTTTACGATCATGGGGCCGCCGTTCACCGCGCCGGTTCCTGCTGCGCGGGCCAGGATATCGACGATGCGCGCCGTGTCTGCGAGACGCTCGGCATTCCGCATTACGTGCTCGATTACGAAAAGCGCTTTCGCGAGACGGTGATCAATCCCTTCGCCGAAAGCTATGTGGCCGGCGAAACGCCGATCCCCTGCGTTTCCTGCAATCAGACCGTCAAGTTTGCCGATCTGCTGGCGACTGCCAAGGAGCTCGGCGCCGATGCGCTGGCGACCGGCCATTATATCCGCTCGCGGCCGAACCCTTTGGCTGATAAGCCCGGCCGCCGGGCGCTTTTCCGGCCGGCCGATGCCGACCGTGACCAGAGCTATTTCCTCTTCGCCACGACGCAGGAACAGATCGACTATCTTCGTTTCCCCCTGGGCGGCCTGCCGAAGGCCGAGACGCGCAGGCTTGCAGAAGAGATGGGCCTCGTCGTCGCCAAAAAGGCCGACAGCCAGGACATCTGCTTCGTGCCGCAGGGCAAATATTCCGACATCATCACCAAGCTGAAGCCGAATGCGGCGCTTGCCGGTGAGATCGTCCATCTCGATGGCCGCGTGCTCGGCACCCATGAAGGCATCCTGCACTTCACCATCGGCCAGCGCCGCGGCATCGGTATCGCCACCGGTGAACCGCTCTACGTCGTCTTTCTCGACGCCCGCTCGCGCCGCGTCATCGTCGGCCCGAAGGAAGCACTGGAGACGCACCGCGTCTACCTGCGCGACGTCAACTGGCTGGGCGACGAGACGCTTGCGGATGCTGCCTCCGGCAAAGGTTTTGCCTGCTACGCCAAGGTCCGCTCGACACGCGCGCCGGCGCCGGCCGTATTGCATGTCGATGCCAACGGCACCTATGTCGACCTGACGGTCGGCGAGGCAGGTATTGCGCCCGGTCAGGCTTGCGCGCTTTATTCGGCACCCGGCGACGACGCCCGGGTCTTCGGCGGCGGTTTCATCGAGCGCTCCGAGCGCGAACCTTCGGCCGAGGCCTCGCTGAAGGCGCTTTTGTCCAGCCCGGTCGCCGCCTGAAATCAACAGGAGAGGGCGGGCATCAAAGCCCAGCGTTTTTCTCCATCATGCGCTTGACACAAAGCCGAGGCGCACCTTATAAGCCGCTCATCCCACGGGCTGGCACGCTTCGCGAGCAGGCATCGTTTGACCAGTGGCGGAGTAGCTCAGTAGGTCAGAGCAGAGGAATCATAATCCTTGTGTCGGGGGTTCAAATCCCTCCTCCGCTACCACTTCTTCCAAGGTAGAATTAGCGATTTTGCGGCTCGGTTTTGAGCCGGTGCCGGCGCCCGCCATAGCACATTGGTCGCGCGCCAAACGCGGCGACGAGGGCACAAAACAGTTCAGCTCTGATCTGCCGGATTTTCGCTAAGGCGCGTCGCATGGAACTGGATTCATGCGGCGCGCTTTAGCTCTTCGGTTTTATGCGTGTCGCCATCCCGGAACCGCCATACCCTTCCGGGCGGCATGCATTAAAGCCGATAAGAGGGTTATCTGTAGAGAGCCAAAAGCAATACGGGTATCCTCATCGCCCAAAGATGGGATGCGGCGGCGATGATAATAGCCCATACGGCCAGCGAGAACATGACCGCCGCTAACCTGATCCCGACCGACTCCATCATTTCCTCCATCCCAGCATGATCCGTGCCCCCCACGGATGATCCTATATTAGCAGGGCTGAGGTCGCTCAGCTATCGCAAGAAATTGGTACCCGATAGAAGCTGCCGATCGTGCGCTCGGGAAAGATGCAGAGCTTTCGGCGATACGACGCCCTTTCCCCCTTCGGTCAAACGAGGAAATGAAAATTGTCGTATTGCGCGCCGAAATAATCGGGGCCGCTGTCTTCGGTGATGATCGGTTCGCTATCGAGCAGGAGATAGTCGATCGGGCCGTAGGCGCTGAGATCGATCAGTTGGGGATTGTGGATGCTGTCGGCGGTGATGGTCACTGTTGTGGAGAAGACGACATTGCCGTTCAGCTGGCCTTCGATCGTCAGAACGTTGTCATAGTTCGACGTTCCGTTGGCAACTTCGAATTGCTTGATCTGGAATGGGCCGCCATCCGCTGAATAGATGGGTGTCCAGAACACGCCGCCTCCCAGATAGTGGTTGCCGTCGGCCTCCTGCCGCACCGTCGCATCGTCTCCGTCCCGCCAAGCGCCCCAATCGAAGCCTTTGTAGCCTGTGGGGAAGTCGCTATGGCCGACATCTTCGAAGTTGACGAACACATCGCCACGTTCCGGCAAGTCAATTGCGATGCTGAGCGCGCCGACGTCGGTGGCGCCTTTGCCGTCTGATATCTTGAAGGTGAACTTTTCCACGAGTGCATCCCCCGGTCCGAGCGCTGCGACCTCCGGCTTGGAGTGATCGAGCGCATAGGTGTAGCTGCCATCGGAATAAACGGTGAGTGTGCCGTATTCTCCCTGGATTGCCGTGCTCGTGGCAGGGGACCCATTGGCCGGTTGCGGAATGCGTTGTCCGTTGACGAAATTGAGGCGTACCGTATCTCCATCGACATCCGTGGAACTGGTATTTTCGAGAATGTCGCCGGTAATCGCGTTGTCGATGTTGAAAACAGGCAAGTATACGTCGCCTGCGACTGGCTTGTGATTTGCCATTTCTACCTCCCGTGTGATTTTCGTTTCGAATATGCAATCTTATCGGGTAATTTGGCAACGGAAATTGACGAAGCTTCGAATTAATGACGCCGAACCTGCTTGCGATCCAAGCGTCTATGCTCTGCTTGTGCTGCTGCCGTCCCGTCGATCACGGCAGAGCGTTCCAGGCATCATGATCATGACCGGCAGGCGCGGGAACATGGCGTAGGCTTCTTCCAGCGCCGTTTTCGGCCGTAATCCATGACCAGGCAATTATGATTTGCGTCGAGATCGGAACGATCGGCGACCGTTTCTATGGTCGACTTAATGCACTTCAGCCTCAGATCCGGGTATCAGAACGGCAAGCCCACATAGTTCTCCGCGAGCGCCGCCGAAGCCGCTCGGGAATGAGTGAGATAGTCGAGTTCCGCCTCCTGGATCTTCTGGTCGAAATCACCCGTATCGGGAAAGCGGTGCATCATCGTCGTCATCCACCAGGAAAACCGCACGGCCTTCCACACCCGGGCGAGTGCGGTCTGCGAATAGGCATCGATGCCGCGATCCGAGCCTTCGCGGTAATGCTCGATGAGCCCGGAGAACAGATAATGGACGTCGCTGGCCGCAAGGTTCAAGCCCTTGGCGCCCGTGGGCGGCACGATATGGGCGGCGTCGCCGACCAGGAAAAGCCGGCCGAAACGCATGGGCTCGGCGACGAACGAGCGTAGCGGAGCGATCGATTTCTCGAAGGACGGCGCGGTCACCAATGCCTCGGCGTGATGCGCCGGCAGGCGCCGCCTCAGCTCGTCCCAGAAGCGGTCGTCGCTCCAAGCCTCGACCTTTTGATCGAGCGCGCATTGGATGTAATAGCGGCTGCGCGTGGTCGAGCGCATCGAACAGAGCGCAAAGCCCCTTGGATGGTTGGCGTAGATCAGTTCATGGCTGACCGGCGCCACGTCGGCAAGCAGACCCAGCCAGCCGAAGGGATAGATCTTCTCGAAATGCCTGATCGCCTGTTCGGGAACGGCCTTGCGGCTCACGCCATGAAATCCGTCGCAGCCGGCGATGAAGTCGCAATCGATGCGCTTGGTGACGCCGTCTTTCGTATAAGTGACGAAAGGAGAATGCCCATCGAAATCATGCGGCATGACACCGGCGGCATCGTAAATCGATAGGGCGCCGCTTGCTTCGCGCCGCTCCATCAGATCGCGCGTCATCTCGGTCTGGCCGTAAACGGTAACACGCCTGCCGCCGGTCAGCTCATGCAGATCGATGCGATGGTCGCGTCCGTCGAAGGCCAGCGAAAAGCCGTCGTGCGGCAGGCCTTCGGCATGCAGTCTCGCTCCCGCCTTGGCCTGATCCAGCAGTGCGACGGTGCCTTCCTCCAGAACGCCGGCGCGCACCCGGCCGAGAATGTAATCCTTGTCGACGCGATCGAGAATGACGTTGTCGATGCCCGCTTCGGTCAGAAGCTGACCGAGCAGTAGGCCGGATGGTCCCGAACCGATGATGGCGACCTGGGTTCGCAACTGCGTCCTCCCTGACATTTTGCGTTTTGTCAGATTCTGCCGTGGGCTCCCTGTCGCAACAATGGACATCCCGGCCTAAAAATTGCACTAATCGAACATTGGTGCAGGAGGGGCCCCATGCGCAGACATGTACCAACCTACGAGCTCTATGGCGAAAATACCGGGAGAGAGCCGGATTTCTGGCTGCATTGCGAAACAGTTCGTTCCCGCAGCAGCCTGCACCACTGGGAGATTCGCCTGCATCGCCATGAGAATTTCTTTCAGATATTGTACATCGAAGGCGGTTCGGGCGATGCGATCTTCGGCGACAAGAGTCATGTCATCCGCCCGCCGGCCATCATCACGGTGCCTTCTGGGCTCAATCACGGCTTTCGTTTTTCACGCGATATCGACGGCCTTGTCATAACCTTGTTGAGATCGCATCTCAGCCAGCCGCTCGGCGACCGTAGCCAACTCGGCGAATGGCTGGCTGTGCCGCATCTGACGCCGCTCGATCCTGAAAATGCCGAGGCTGCCTATGTCATGCAGACGTTGCGACGGCTCGGCGACGAATTCGAAAATCGCCGCAGCGGCCGCAACGAAATGCTCGGCGCTTATGTTGCTCTGGCGTTACGGCTGACGGCGAGGATTTCGCATGAGGGAAACAGTTACGAGTTTCCGTCGAACGAGAACGAGCGGCGTATGGATATGCTGAACGAGCTTCTTCAACAGCATTTCCGATCGCACAAGCCCGCTTCCTTCTACGCCGGCGAGCTTGGGGTTTCGCCGACACATCTCACCCGCATCGTCCGGTCGATGACCGGCAGCACGCCGCACGAGCTGATTGCCGGCAAACTCATCGAAGAGGCGAAGCGCCAGCTCGTTTTTACCCTCGGCAGCGTTCAGGAGATCGGATTTCGGCTCGGCTTTGCCGATCCTGCCTATTTCTCGCGCTTCTTCCTCAAATATACGGGTGAAACGCCGCGGGTCTGGCGCGTGAAGGAGAAGTTGCGGCTCGAGCGCGCATAGGTGCGGGCATTCACCCGCTTCATGATTCTAAAGTTACAGTGCTGCGGCCGCCAGCAGGGTTGCTAAGGGTGAGTTCGCTGTCTGGCGGGGCCGCGGTCGAGGCATGCCTTTCCACCGGTTCTGGATCAGCCATTGCCAAGAAGGGACAGCGCCTCGTCGGCGATGATCTGCTCCTCATCGGTGGCGATGACATGGGCGGCGATGCGGCTTTCCCTTTTGCTGATTGTGAACTCATTGGCGGCATTGGCTTTTTCGTCGATCTCAAGGCCAAGCCAGGAGAGCCGCTTGGCCACGCCGGCACGGATCTCCGGCTGATGCTCGCCGATACCGGCTGTAAAGACGACGGCGTCAAGGCCGCCGAGCGTTGCTGCCATGCGGCCGATTTCGCCGGCGATGCGCAGGGTGAAGAGGTCGATCGCCTGGCGCGCCTCCGGCCGCGCATCCCGCAAAAGGTCGCGTGTATCGGCGCTGATGCCGGAAATGCCGAGCAAGCCGGAGCGGTGATAGAGCAGGTCTTCGATTTCGCCGAAGGATTGTTTCCTCTCTCCCGCCAGATGCAGAATGACGCCGGGATCGAGCGCGCCCGGGCGCGTCGCCATCGGGATGCCTTCGAGGGTCGAAAAGCCCATGCTGCAATCGCGGCTGAGGCCTTGACCGAGTGCACAGAGGCTGGCGCCGCTGCCGAGATGGGCAACCACCGCCTTTGCCGCGCGTGGCGCTTTGCGGGCAAGCTCAGCGGCGATGAATTTATAGGAAAGGCCATGGAAGCCGTAGCGCTTGATGCCGTCGTCATGCAGCGCGCGGGGAATGGCGAAGCGGCGGACGAGATCGTCCTGCGTTGCATGGAAGGCCGTGTCGAAGGAGGCCGTCTGGGCAAGATGCGGTTTCAGATGCCGCAGCGCGCGGATGAAACGCAGCGCCTGCGGCTGATGCAGGGGCGCGAGCGGCGTCAGCGCATCGACGGCATCGATTGCGGCGTCGTCGAGGAGGATCGCGCTGGTGAAACGGTCGCCGCCATGGACGACGCGGTGGCCGGCGGCACGGAGGGCAGCAACGTCGAAATGACCGGCGAGAAGCGCGAAAGTCTCATTGATGACGTCGCGTAGGTCTTCCGTCACCTTGGCCTTCAACGGCACGTCGAATATCTGCGACCCTCGCCGCAAACCGAGCGAGAGCGGTTCGGCGCGGAAATCGATCACACCCTTGCCGATGCGCCGCGCTTCGTCGCCATCCATGGCGAAGATACCGATCTTGACGGTCGAGGAGCCGGCGTTGAAGGTCAGGAGAAGGTCGGTCGATGACATGATCTTCGGGGGCTCCGCGCGCATGTGAGATGGTTGAATTTAGTGTCGGGGTCGCGGAGGGAAAGGCATCCATTCGTCCCGCGCATATTCTCCCTGCATATCCTATCATTTTGTTCGGCTGGAGTTGCGACGCGGCATCTTCCCGGGATGCGCAGCCGGCGATGACCAATGTCATCGGATGTCAGTGCCTTACCGGGCGGACCGGACAGGCGTCATGAGAGCTTCACGCGGCGGAATTATTAACAAAAGGCAAATTTGCAAAACGGAATAAGGAACTATGCCATGGCCGATATTGCCCCCAGCCAGGTTCATAGCGATACGTCCCACCCGCTCCACAGTTCGAATTCTGCCGGCAAATGGTTCTTGCCGCTCTTCGCGCTCGTTCTGGTCTGTGGCCTTGGATATGTCGCCTATGCGCTCGGACGCGACCTGACAACAGCCGCTGCCGTTCCCTGGATTCTCTTAGGTCTTGCGCTGCTGATCGCGCTCGGCTTCGAGTTCGTCAACGGTTTCCACGATACGGCCAATGCCGTCGCCACCGTCATCTACACTCGTTCCATGCCGGCGGAATTCGCCGTCATCTGGTCGGGCTTCTTCAACTTTCTCGGGGTGCTGACCTCAAGCGGCGCCGTTGCCTTCGGCATTCTGGCGCTGCTGCCGGTGGAGCTGATCCTGCAGGTCGGCTCCGGTTCCGGCCTTGCCATGGTCTTTGCGCTGCTGATCGCGGCGATCGTCTGGAACCTCGGCACCTGGTATCTCGGCCTGCCGTCGTCGAGCTCACATACGCTGGTGGGATCGATCATCGGCGTCGGTCTCGCGAACCAGTTCCTGGCGCCGGCGGGAACCGCCACGAGCGGCGTCGACTGGTCGCAGGCGACCAATATCGGCCTGTCGCTGCTGATCTCGCCGCTGATCGGTTTCGGTCTTTCGGCCGTTCTTCTGCTGGTCATGAAGGTTCTGATCCGCAGCAAGGCGCTCTATGACGAGCCGAAGGGCAACCAGCCGCCGCCGCTCTGGATCCGCGCGATCCTGATCTTCACCTGCACCGGCGTCAGCTTCGCCCACGGCTCCAACGACGGCCAGAAGGGCATGGGCCTCATCATGCTCATCCTGATCGGCCTGGTGCCGACCGCCTTCGCGCTGAACCGCACGCCCGACGTCAACTATCTCGAAGCCTACAAGGCGGCCTCGGCCCAGGTGGAGACCGCGCTCGGCAAATATGTGAAGCCCGGCGTGACCGTCACCGACTACAAGGCCGAGGTCAGCAACGCCGTCAAGAACAAGAGCTGGACGGATGCGGCGACACCGGCCCTGCAGCAATATATCCATCAGACGAGCGCCGAAGTCGCCGGCTTCCCGACACTCGAAGCGGTGCCGACCAACCTCGTGGGCAACGTCCGCAATGACATCTATCTGATCGGCGAGGCGCTGAAGCTGATCGACAAGCAGAAGCTGCTGCCGATGGACGCCGGCGATTTGACGGCGGTGACGAACTACCACAAGGCGGTCGACAACGCGACGAAGTTCATCCCGCTCTGGGTGAAGGTGGCGGTCGCGATCGCGCTCGGCCTCGGCACGATGGTGGGCTGGAAGCGCATCGTCGTCACCGTCGGCGAAAAGATCGGCAAGACGCATCTGACCTACGGGCAGGGCGCGGCAGCCGAAGTCGTGGCGATGGTAACAATCGCCTCGGCCGATCATCTCGGCCTGCCGGTCTCGACCACGCATGTGCTGTCGTCAGGCGTCGCCGGCACCATGGCGGCGAACGGTTCCGGCCTGCAATGGTCGACCGTGCGCAACATGCTGATGGCCTGGGTGCTGACGCTGCCGGCTTCGATCGCGATCGCCTTCGTGCTCTTCGTGATCCTGCGCCAGCTATTCTAAAAACGAGTATCAGGCCGTTGAGGCCAGACTGGCATTGCGATCGCTGATGAAGATGCTCGCCTCGGCGGCGGGCATCGCCTTGCCGAAAAGATAACCCTGGCCGATATCGCAGCCGAGCTGCAGCAGGAAGGCGAGTTGGCCGTGCTCCTCGACGCCTTCGGCAGTCGTCTTGATGTTGAGGCTCCTGCCGAGGCCGAGCATGGCGCGGACGATCTTTTCCTGCCTTTCGTCGTCGCGATAGGTGGCGACGAAACTTTTGTCGATCTTGATCTTGTCGAAACGATAACGCGCGAGCTGGGCAAGACTCGAATAGCCCGTACCGAAATCGTCGAGCGCGATCTGGATGCCGGCGGCATGCAGCTCGTCGAGGACGACGGCGGCGACGGCCGGATCCTGGATCAGTGCATTTTCGGTGATCTCGACTTCCAGGCGCTGCGGCGGCAGCCGGCTCGCCGAGAGCACTTTGAGGATACGGGAGGCGAGCAGCCTGTCTTCCATCTGCACCGGCGAGACATTGAAGGACAGAGTTACGTGCTCCGGCCAGCCGAGCGCGTCGCTGCAGGCCTGGGCAAGCAGATCCTCGAAGAGGGCGGTGATCATGCCGGTTTCTTCGGCAATGTCGATGAAGACGGGCGGCGGGATGTTGACGCCGTCGTCGCCGATCCAGCGCGCCAAGGCTTCGAAGCCGCAGAGCTGGCCGGTCTTCAGGTCGATCAGCGGCTGATAGAAGGGTTTGATCGCCTTCTTGGAGATTGCCGCGCGCAGGCTGGTTTCCAGCGCGGCGCGTTCCGTCACCTTGTCCTGCATCGAGGCTTCGAAGACGAGAGAGTGATTGGGCCCGCGCGATTTCGCCTCGTACATGGCAAGGTCGGCGCGGTGAGCGGCATCCTCAAGCGGCTCGGCTCCCTCGGCCCAGCGGTCGTAGCCGACGCTGGCGCCGACTTCGACAGCAAAGCCGTCGATAAGGATCGGCCGGGTGACGGCCTGGATCAAAAGCTTGGCAAAATGCTCTTCGCGCTGTGCGGTCAGGCCGAAGGCGACGATGATGAATTCGTCACCGCCGAAGCGATAGACGCAATCGGCATTGCCGAGCGCGCAGATACGTTTTGCGACCTCGATCAGCAGGCCATCGCCGCCCTTGTGGCCAACGAGATCGTTGACTTTCTTGAAACCGTCGAGGTCGACGGAAAAGATAGTAACGTTGCGAGCCCAATTCTCGATCTCGGCTTCCTCATCCAGGATCGGCCGCGAGAGGAGCTTGCGCTCGAAGGCGTAGCGGTTCGGCAGTTTGGTCAGATGGTCGTGGGTCGCGGTCCAATCGGCCTTCGCCTGAGCGGCGTCGCGCAGGTCCATTTCCTTGCGCAGGTCGGCGATGCGCAGCACCGAATAGATGAAACTCATGGCGCCGGCGACGCCGAGGGCCAGGACGAGCTTGTCGGCGCCGTACTCACTGAAACCGATCATGAAGGTGACGAGGCCGTCGTCGAAGTGCAACAGCGCGCCGAGGAGCCAGAGGGTTACTCCGAACACCACAATCGACACACATTGCCGTCCGGCCCTGCTTTGGAAAAACGCCGGCATATCGCCTTCTCCATCTCCACCCTGCGCGGAATTATCACGAAAATCTGAAATGTTCGTTGAACTCAGGGGGCAAATTGTTGGAGGGGCGGCCTGTTGCGGCGCCATCGGGATGGCAGCCTTGCTGCGGCCGTTCGTCGGCTTTTTCGGGAGATCAAGGATCTTTCGGGTGCAATGGCGAAGGTGAGGGCTCGGGAAGAACGAGGGCGAGCGTGCTGTTGCATCGCTCGCCCTGTCTCGCTTTTCAGGCGGTGACGATCAGCAGCGGGACGCTGACGACCAGACCGACCAGAATTAGGGTGAACGTCGCAACCCGCATCAAACGCAGGCGCCGCGTACGTTCCCCACTCCAATCATATGCCATGTCTTCCATCTCCTTGGGACAAGGAAGTAGTCCCGGTCAAACCCGGTTCAATAGAGATGACGCGATTTGCTTGCGTAAGGCTGGATCGTATGAGGCATCTCTAATGCTGAAGGCGCAACGACCAGCGCCGCCCGTTGCTGGTCATGCGAATGACGGCGAGTGGCTCGACGTCGACGAGCCAGAAGGAGGAAAGCGGTGCGTGAAGCACATGCGCGATGGCTGCTCTTATGACGGATGCATGGGTAACGGCCACGACATGGCCGCCGAGTGTAGATTGCTCATCCATCCAGCCTGCGATGCGCGTGCGCAGATCGGCAATGCTCTCGCCGCCGTGCGGGGCAGCTTCCGGATCGCTCATCCACGCCATGAGGCCCTCCGGCTCTTCGGCCTCAATCGTTGTGATCGATCTGCCGGCCCAGCGGCCGTGGTCGCAATCGCAAAGCGCCTGATCTATCCGGGCTTCGAGGCGGAGCGCTTCCGTGGTCTGGCGGGCGCGCAAAGCGGGGCTCATGACGATACGATCGGCGCGGGGAGGGGCGGCCATCCTGCCTGCTTCCGCCATGGCCTTTTCTTCCAGCGGTTCGTCGAGCGGGAACAGGCCCTTGCGGCTTGCCGCCGTTGCGCCGTGGCAGATCCAGGTGAGGCGCGTGTTCACGGTCGTTCCGATCTCCGGATAGCGGTGGGGACAGCCTTTGCCGGCTTCGCGAAGTGTCGTTGACAGTTTCTTCGGCGAGCAGATATAACCGTGCTGTTGCGGGTTTGGAAGCCGGTGGAAATCCGGCGCGGTCGCGCCACTGTGACCAGCGTGTCGAAAGCTCTTCGTGCTGGAAGTCAGACCTTACCGCACAAACACTCTTTCGACTGAACGCGTCATTCCGGAGGAATACATGTCTGACACCACTTTCACGCCCGTCGCGGCACCGGCGCCAATCCCGCTCGGAGATATCCTGCCCTGGGCGATCTTCGGCGGTCTGCTGATGCTCATCGTTCTCTATTTCGTCGGCACCGAGGAAGGCGCGATGGCGTTGTTCAACGGCATGTATGTGCACGAATTCGTGCATGACGCCCGTCATCTCCTCGGCTTTCCCTGCCACTAAAGCGCATCGCGATCTTTCAGATTTGCTTCTCGCGCTTTAGGTCTTTGTTTTACGCATGTCGTTATCGTAAAACCGCTGCATAGTTTTGCGCGACATGCTTAGGGGAATACTGACATGGTTGGAAATCTTCTGCTTCGCGGCATGCTCGCGGGCGTGATTGCTGGCATTCTCGTTTTTGCCTTTGCCCATACCTTCGGCGAACCGCTCGTCGATGCGGCGATCGCCTTCGAGGAGGCGAGCGCCCAGGCGGCCGGCGAAGCCGCCGAACCTGAGATCGTCAGCCGGGCCACGCAGGCCGGTCCCGGCCTCTTCATCGGCGTCATGGCTTACAGCATCGCCGTCGGCGGGCTTTTTTCGCTTGCCTTCGCTTTCGTGCATGGCCGCCTCAGCAGCCTTTCGCCGCGCGGCACCTCGGTCGTCATCGCCGTCGCCGCCTTCGTGGCGATCGTGCTCGTTCCCGGCATCAAGTATCCGGCCAACCCGCCGGCGGTCGGCAATCCCGACACGATCGGCGTCAGGACCGAGCTATTCTTCCTGATGATCGTCGTCTCGCTTGCCGCGCTGATCGCCGCGGTTGCGCTGTCGCGCCGTCTTTCAGAACGTTTCGGTCTCTGGAACGGCGCGATCATCGCCGGTGTTGCCTATCTCATCTTCATCGGCCTCGTTCTCTATCTCTTGCCGCCGATCAACGAGGTGCCGGAGAATTTCTCGGCGCTGGTGCTTTGGCGGTTCCGCACGACAACGCTCGCCATGCACGCGATCCTCTGGGCAGCGCTCGGCCTTGCCTTCGGAGCGCTGGCCGAAAGGCAGTTCGCCGTCAAGGGTGGGCAGCGCGGACGGCCGGCGAGGGCATTTCGCTGAATGCATCCAAGGGCGCAGCCTGGTCTGCGCCCCGAACTTTCAGGGCGATCATGAGACGCGAGAGAACCGGGCTATTTTTGCCGACGACATTTGCCGTCATCGCCTGCCTTTTTATGATCGCCGGAAACTGCTTTGCGCATAGCCGCAGTGCCGGCGGCAATGCTACCGGTCTCGATGTTCCGGAAATTTCCCATGGCGAGATGGCGGTGATTTCAGACTATCGCCGTGGGATCATCGACCTCGCATCCCGTGCAGTCGATACCAACGAACCATTCCGCCGCATCCTGAACTATGCCGAAATCCAATATTCCTATTGCCTGTGGGGCAGAGTGCCCGGCAGCGTGACGGATGAGGAAAGTCCGTTCAACGAATGCGCCCATGCCTATCTCGCGGCGACGAAGGCGGTGCTGATGGCGATGCGGGAGATGCCGCGGGAGGCGCCTGCCGCAGGAGAAATCATCTCCGCCATTGATGTCGACATGGTGCGGCGCGGTCTTGCGCTCGTCACCTGCCAGTTCAGCGGCGAGGCTTTCAACACGGCCGACATCATCAAGCCGCGCTGGAGCAGGATACCGCTTCATTTCGCCAGCATGGCGTCGCTGACTGGGCTCGCCGCCTTGTTGGGGCTTGCCATCCTGGCGCTTCGCCGTTTCCTGTAGCCTAAGGCTCAGTCGTCGGAATAACGCTGCTCGCGCCACGGATCGCCAAGCATGTGGTAGCCGTTCTTTTCCCAAAAACCGGCCACATCTTCGGGCATCAGCTCGATGCGACGCAGCCATTTGGCGCTTTTCCAGAAATAGAGATGCGGCACGACGAGGCGCATCGGGCCGCCGTGATCCGCCGTCAGCGGCAGGCCCTCCCATGATGTCGCGAGAATGGCGTCCTCGGCGGCAAAATCGGCAAGCGGCAGGTTGGTGGTATAGCCGTCATAGCTCGTCAGCATGACGTAAGCTGCTTCTGGTTTCGGCATGGCGCGGTCGAGTAGATCGCGCGTCGAAACGCCCTTCCATCTGTTGTCGTAGCGCGACCAGGTGGTGACGCAGTGAATATCGCTGATATTGCTGCTCTGCTCGATCGCCTGGAAATCGGCCCAGGTGAGGGTAAGAGTGGTTTCAACCAGGCCGCGCAGCTCAAGCCGCCAGCTTTCGGTGGAAACGACGGGCTGCTGGCCGAGATCGAGCACCGGCCAGTTCTTGACGAGATGCTGGCCGGGCGGCAGGCGCTCGGCGTCGGGACGGCTGATGCGGCCGGTCAGGAACTTGCCCTCTGCCGCCCAGCGGCGCTTGGAGCTGGTGAGCTTGCTGTCGGCGGGTGTCTGGTCGTCGCTCATGGACGGGTCTCCTTGCGGTGCAGCAATAGGACATCCGCCTCAGCCGAGTGTCAAGTTTCGGCGAGCTCTTGGAAATCCTCGCTTGCCTCATTAAACTAACCCCGTCGGGCATGCCTTGCTGGGGAGTGAAGGCAGAAGGGGAGGAGCCGGATCTGTCTTTGCGATATCGTGCGATAGCGGCGCTGCTGCTGGTGCCGGTGATCATCTTCGCTTTCTTCACCTACGGAAGCGCGATCGCGACGCGTGCCTATATGGGGGAAGCTTCGGCGCAGGCAGGAACGGCACTGCGCCTTGCCGTCTCGGCGCTCAGCGGTCACCTCAACCGTTACGAGGCGCTACCGGCGCTGATTGCCGATCACGACGATATCAAGGAACTGGTCAGCGCGCCCGACGACATCGCCCTACGCGATGCCGCTAATCTCTATCTCAAGGAGATCAACGGGCTCTTGAAATCCTCCGACATTTATGTGGTCAAGCCGGACGGGGAGACGATCGCGGCGAGCAATTACGATGGACCGGGAAGCTTCGTCGGACAGAATTTCAGCTATAGGCCTTATTTTCAGGATGCGATCGAAGGCCGGCAGGCGCGGTTTTACGCGCTCGGCACAACCTCGCTGAAGCGTGGCTATTATTTCGCCGCGCCGATAAGGGTCGACGCGGATATTCGCGGTGTCATCGTCTTCAAGGTCGATATCGACATGATCGAATCGTCCTGGAGCGGCGGGGAATACAAGATCTTCGTCTCCGATCCGGAGGGCATCATCTTCATGTCCGGCAGCCCGGAATGGCTCTACGGCGCAATTCTGCCGCTGACGGCCGAGCGGGTTGCACGCACGCAAGCTTCGCGGCGCTATGCCAATGCCAGGCTGACGGCGCTGCCGGTGACCCGCCAGCGCTTTGAGCCGCACGAGTTGATGACGCTTGCCGGCGAGCGCGGCTCCAGCGAATATCTGGTGCTGTCGCACTACATGCCGGCCGAAGACTGGACGGTGAACGTGCTGATGGAGACGAGTTCCATCCGCGCGCAGGCGCGCACGGCGCTTGCGGCTGTCTTTCTGATCCTCTGCATTGCCGGGCTCGCGGTCGCGGTTCTGCGCCAGCGGCGGGCGCGGCTGGCGGAACGCATGCAACTGCAGGCCGACGCCCGCAACGAGCTTGAGCGGCGCGTCGAAGAACGTACGGCCGACCTTGCCCGCGTCAACAGCCGCATCGAAGAAGAGATATCAGAGCGGCGACTGACCGAGCAGCAGCTTCGCCAGACGCAGGCCGATCTCATCCAGGCGGGCAAGCTTGCCGGGCTTGGGCAGATGTCGGCTGCGCTTTCGCATGAATTCAACCAGCCGCTCGCCGCCGCCAAGACCTATTCCGACAGCGCTTCCGTTCTGATCGATCGCGGCCGGACGGAGGAGGCGCGCGATAATATAAGGCGGATCGGCGGGCTGATCGACCGCATGGCTGCGATCAGCCGGCATTTGCGCAACTTCGCCCGCAAACCGAACGAGAAGCTCGGGCCGGTTCCCCTCGAAGAGGCGATGCGCGACACGCTGGAGATCATCGCCTGGCGGCTGAAGGCGGCTGACGCCGAGCTCCGGCTCGATCTGGGGACCCGGCCGCCGGTGGTGCGCGCCGGCTCGGTGCGCCTGCAGCAGGTGCTGGTGAATGTGATTTCCAATGCGGCCGATGCGGTGGAAGGGCTGGATGACAGGCGTATCGAGGTTTCGGCCTTCGAGGCGGCCGGCAAGGTGGTGCTGACGATACGCGATCACGGGCCGGGCGTGCCGGCGGCAATCGCCGAGCGCATTTTCGATCCCTTCTTCACGACCAAGGGTGTCGGCAAGGGGCTCGGTTTGGGGCTTTCGATCTCCTACAACATCGTCAAGGATTTCGGCGGCAGCCTGACCGCCGCCAATCATCCCGAAGGCGGCGCGGTGTTCCGTATCGAGCTGCAATCGGCAGCAGGGCTGATGCCGGAGGCGGCGGAATGAATGATGCGAAGATCCTGCTTGTCGACGACGAGGAGGAACTGCGCCGCTCGACGGCGCAGGCGCTGGAGCTCTCCGGCTTCAGCGTCGAGACCTTTTCGAACGGCGATCACGTGCTTGAGCTGATCGGCTACAGTTTTCCCGGCGTCGTCGTCAGCGATATCCGCATGCCCGGCATGGACGGCATGACGCTGATGCAGAAGATCCGTGAGATCGATCCGGAGGTGCCGGTCATTCTCGTTACCGGCCACGGCGACGTGCAGCTTGCGGTGAAGGCGATGCGCGAAGGCGCCTATGATTTCATCGAGAAACCGTTCACGCCGGAGATGCTGGCCGGCGTCATCCGCCGGGCGATGGAGCGGCGCGGTCTCGTGCTCGAAAACCGGCTGCTGAAGGCAGTCGCCGGCAAACGCGACGACATCGAGGCGCGATTGCCGGGGCGCACCCAAGTGATGGTGGATCTGCGCTACCGCATCCGCGCGATCGGCGCCAGCGATGCCGATACGCTCATTGTCGGCGAGACCGGGGCCGGCAAGGAAGTGGTGGCGCGCGCGCTGCACGATATCAGTGCCCGGGCGAGCCGGCCGTTCATCGCGATCAATTGCGCCGCGCTGCCGGCAAACCTGATCGAGAGCGAGCTCTTCGGCCATGAGATCGGTGCCTTTCCGGGGGCGGTGAGACCGCGCTACGGAAAGTTCGAACATGGGCGCGGCGGCACCATCCTGCTCGACGAAATCAGCTCCATGCCCTTCGACCTGCAGGCGAAATTCCTGCGGGTGCTACAGGAGCGGGTGATCTCCAGGCTCGGATCGAACGAAATCGTGGCGCTCGACGTCCGCTTCATCGCGACGAGCAAAGTCGACCTGGAAGCGGAGGTGGCTGCAGGGCGCTTCCGCGCCGACCTCTTCTACCGGCTGAACGTCGCAACGCTGCATGTGCCGTCGCTGTCGCAGCGGCGGGCGGATGTTCCGCTGCTTTTCCTGCAGTTGGTGCGAGAAGCGGCTGCGCGCTACGGCCGCGACGAGATGACCGTGCTGCCGGAGGTGATCTCCGACATCGCCCAGCGCGACTGGCCCGGCAATGTGCGGGAACTGAGGAACGCTGCCGACCGCCTGGTCCTCGGCCTCGATAATGGCGGACGGCAGGCCGAGGAGGCGACGGGGCTTGCGGAGCGGGTCGCCGAATTCGAGCGAGGGGTCATCGCCAGTGCACTGGTCGCGCATGGTGGCAGCCTCAAACCGGTCTACGAGTCGCTCGGTATTTCCCGGAAGACGCTTTACGAAAAGATGCAGAAATACGGCCTGGATAAGCGGATGATGATCACCGAAGGTTAGTCTTCGCCGGCGGGCTGCGCTTCCTCGCCAGATGCGATGGGTGGATTTCCACCCATCGCAGCCGCCGTTTGTTTCCAAATCGACCCATGCTGCTTCGCACCGTTGCAGAATCGTCTTCCAAAAGCGGTGTCGATGATTGCGGCTCGATTTTTCCCGGCGGCAAATAGGCAATCCGAACCGGCGCGGAGGAGTGTCGGCGGGCTTGTTTGTTTCATCAGGGAGGAAACGATGAAAATCCTGAAGGCCATGCTCGGCCTGACCGCAGCTGCCGCGGTCTCTCTTCTCGCCGGTGCCGCTTCGGCGCAGACCTATCCGGAACGCACCATCACCATGGTCGTCCCGTTTGCGGCCGGCGGCCCGACCGATACGGTTGCGCGCCTCGTCGCCGAATCCATGTCGAAGGATCTCGGCCAGCAGATCGTCGTCGAAAATGTCGGCGGCGCCGGCGGTACGCTCGGCGCCGGCCGCGTGGCGAGCGCCGACCCCGATGGTTACACCATCCTGCTGCACCATATCGGCATGGCGACCAGCGCTACCCTCTACCGCAAGCTCGCCTACGACACGCTCGGCGCTTTCGATTATGTCGGCCTCGTCACCGAGGTGCCGATGACGATCGTCGCACGCAAGGACTTCGAGCCGGCCGACCTCAAGGGGCTGATCGATTATGTCAAGGCCAACAAGGACAAGGTGACGGTTGCCAATGCCGGCATCGGCGCGGCCTCGCATCTCTGCGGCATGATGTTCATGAGCGCCATCCAGACCCCGCTCACGACCGTTCCCTACAAGGGAACAGGCCCTGCTATGACCGATCTGCTCGGCGGCCAGGTCGATATCATGTGCGACCAGACCACCAATACGACGAAGCAGATCCAGGGCGGCACCATCAAGGCCTATGCCGTCACCTCGCCGAAGCGCCTCGACGTGCTGAAGGATATTCCGACGGCTGTCGAAGCCGGCCTGCCGGGCTTCGAAGTCGGCATATGGCATGGCATCTATACGCCGAAAGGCACGCCAGCTGAAATCAACGAACGTCTGTCGAAGTCGCTGCAGGTTGCGCTGAAAGACCCGAATGTCGGCGCCCGCTTCGCCGAACTCGGCACGGCGCCGTCCTCCGACGCCGATGCGACGCCGGCTGCTTTGAAAGCCAAGCTCGAAAGCGAGATCGCCCGCTGGAAGCCGGTGATCGAGGCTGCCGGGGAATATGCGGACTAGTGAGGGATGTGCCAGGAATAGCCCCTCAGCCTAACCCTCTCCCTTAAACGGGAGAGGGACCTGCCCTGAGCACTCGCGGATAAGGTGAGAGGCTTGCGGCATGTGTGCTTTTCCCTGTTTGCGTGGAGAAGGTGTCGGCAGGCGGATGAGGGGCAGTCGCGGCAGCAGCGCGTTACGAACCATCTCCAACCCCAGGGGACATCATGAAATCCATCAGTTTCGATAGCACCAATGCGATCTGCGGCGCGCTTTTCGTCGCGACCGGCGCTTTTTTCGCCTTCCAGTCTCTGGGGCTCGACCTCGGTACGGCAATACGCATGGGGCCTGGCTACTTTCCGCTGGTGCTTGCCTGCGTGCTCGTGTTTCTCGGCGCGATCATCTTCATTCAGGCGCTGCGCGTCGAGGGGGAGCCGGTCGGCGCCTTGGCCTGGCGCGGCATGATCTTCATCCTGCCGGCGCCGGTCTTCTTCGGGCTGACGGTACGCGGGCTCGGATTTGCGCCGGCGTTGTTTGTCACCGCTTTCATCGCCTGTTTCGCATCGCAAAAGATGAACCTGTTCTCCGCGATCATCCTTTCGCTGCTGCTGACGGTCTTTTCCGTGGCGGTCTTCAGCTACGGGCTCGGCCTGCCGTTCGAGCGCTTCGGCCCCTGGGTCCGGTTCTAGGAGGCGATGATGGATCTTTTCAGCAATCTCGCCCTTGGTTTTGCGACAGCCGGCACGCTGGACAACCTGCTCTTCTGCCTGATCGGCGTGCTGCTCGGCACGCTGATCGGCGTGCTGCCCGGCATCGGCGCCACGGCGACGATCGCCATGCTTTTGCCGATTACCTTCCAGCTCGAACCGGTCTCTTCGCTGATCATGCTGGCCGGCATCTATTACGGCGCCCAGTATGGTGGTTCGACGACGGCGATCCTCATCAACATGCCGGGTGAATCCTCCTCCGCCGTCACCGCAATCGACGGCTATCAGATGGCGCGCAAGGGCAGGGCGGGGGCAGCACTTGCGATCGCCGCGCTCGGTTCGTTCTTCGCCGGCACGGTTTCGACCTTCCTCGTTGCGGTTTTCGCGCCGCCGCTCACCGCCATCGCGCTGCAATTCGGCTCGGCGGAATATTTTTCGCTGATGATCGTCGGCCTCGTCTCCTCGATCGCTTTGGCGCACGGCTCCGTCGTCAAGGCCTTGGCGATGGTGGCGCTCGGGCTGCTGCTCGGCCTCGTCGGCACCGACATCTATACCGGCACGCCGCGCTTCACGCTCGGCATTCGCGAATATGCCGACGGGCTGAATTTCGTGGCGCTCGCCGTCGGCGTCTTCGGGGTGGCGGAGATCCTGCGTAACCTCGAGGGCGAGTCGACCCGCACGGTGCTGATGGCCAAGGTGTCCGGCCTCTTGCCGTCCCGCCAGGAATTCAAGGAGATGATCGCGCCCGTCGTTCGCGGCACGGCGATCGGTTCGGCGCTCGGCATTCTGCCGGGCGGCGGCGCCATCCTTGCTTCCTTCGCCTCCTATACGGTGGAGAAGCGCATGTCGAAGACGCCGGAAGAATTCGGCAAAGGTGCGGTCGCCGGCGTCGCCGGACCGGAATCGGCCAACAATGCCGGGGCGCAGACCTCGTTCATTCCGCTGCTGACGCTCGGTATTCCGGCCAACCCGGTCATGGCGCTGATGGTCGGCGCGATGATCATCCAGGGCATCGTGCCGGGGCCGAACGTCGCTTCCGAGCAGCCGGCGCTGTTCTGGGGCATCATCGCCTCGATGTGGATCGGCAATTTGATGCTCGTCATTCTGAACCTGCCGCTGATCGGGCTCTGGGTGAAGCTGCTGACCGTGCCCTATTATGTGCTCTTCCCGGTCATCATGGCCTTCTGCTCGATCGGGGTCTACAGCGTCAACGCCAATGTCTACGATCTCTATGCCGTCGCCTTCTTCGGGCTCATCGGCTACGTGCTGGCAAAGCTTCGCTGCGAGCCGGCGCCACTGCTGCTCGGATTCGTGCTCGGGCCGCTGCTCGAGGAGAACCTGCGGCGCGCCATGATCCTGTCGCGCGGCGATCCGACAACCTTCATCACGCGGCCGATCAGCGCCACGCTTCTGGCGATTGCGCTTGCGGTGCTCATCGTCGTGTTCCTGCCGAGCGTCAAGAAGAAGCGTGAAGAGGTGTTCGTCGAAGAAGCCTGAGGGGTTGAACTTGTAGTCTGTTTGATCAACAAGGAATGATCTGACGCGGGCGCCGGTTGGGCGCCCGTTTCGCATGACAGGATATCCAGGCCCATGAGCATTCCTGCCCGGATCAGCGCCGATCTGCCGTTCCTCACATCCTTGCGCCGTGATCTGCATGCCCATCCCGAACTGGGTTTCGAGGAAGAGCGCACCGGCGGCATCGTCGCGAGGCTTCTCGAAGAGGCCGGCGTCGCCGTGCATCGCGGGCTGGCCGGCACCGGTGTCGTCGGCACGCTCCGGATCGGCAACGGCACGCGCAGGGTCGGGCTCAGGGCCGATATGGATGCGCTGGCCATGCCTGAAGTAGCGGAGCGGCCTTATAAATCGACAGTGCCCGGAAAGATGCATGCCTGCGGTCATGACGGCCATACGGCGATGCTGCTGGGTGCCGCCCGGCATCTTGCGGCGACGCGGAATTTTTCCGGCACGGTGCATTTCATCTTCCAGCCGGCCGAAGAGGGGCGCGGCGGGGCGAAGCGCATGGTGGAGGAGGGGCTGTTTACGCTTTTCCCCTGCGATGCCGTTTATGGCCTGCACAATATGCCGGGGCTTGCGGTCGACGAGATTGCCGTCGTCGAAGGGCCGCAGCTTGCGTCTTCCGATAGCTGGCGCATTACCTTTCGCGGTATCGGCACGCACGGCGCCAAGCCGCATCTCGGCCGCGATCCGATCACGGCGGCAGGCACCTTCCTGGCATCGCTGCAGACGATCGTCGGTCGCGTGGTCGATCCGCTGCAGCCGGCCGTCGTCAGCGCCTGTTTCCTGCAGGCGGGTGATCCGAAGGCTTTAAATGTCATTCCCGATATCGTGGAGATCGGCGGGACGGCGCGGGCCTATTCGCCCGATGTGCGCGATCAGCTGGAGCGCGAGATCGGCCGGTTGGCTAGCGGAACGGCTGCCATGTACGGCATATCGGCCGATTATCGTTTCGAGCGGCGCATTCCGCCCGTCGTCAATGATGGGGATGCGACCGCCCGGGCGCTTACTGCTGCCGGCACCGTCTTTGGTGAAAAAGTGCGGACAAACTTTCCGCCGTCGACGGCAGGCGACGACTTTGCCTTCTTCGCCCAGAAGGCGCCGGGCTGTTATGTATGGCTCGGCAACGGGCCGGCGGTGGACGGCGCGCTGCACCACAACACCGCCTATGATTTCAATGATGAGGCGCTTGGTTATGGCGCGGCTTATTGGGTAGCGTTGGTAGAGCGGGAGTTGAAGGCGTAGCTAGAACTGCGGTTGCGGCCCCCTCATCCGCCCTGCGGGCACCTTCTCCCCGCTGGGGAGAAGGGACTTGTCGCAACGTCTCGATTCCCCCTTCTACCCTTCGGGGAGAAGGTGGCCCGAAGGGTCGGATGAGGGGGCTGCACGGCAATCCCTCACTTTATGGTCTGTGCGTCCAGACCTACAAAACCTCCAACACCGGGCTTTCCAGTACCTTGCCCGTCACCACGTCGGCAATTCCCCGGTCCGTCTGGTGCGGGCCGGCATTGCAGGCCAGCGTTGCGCCGAAGCAGGCCTTGAAGACGCGGTAGGGCGGTTTCCAGTCGACGATTTTTTCCATGGTCTTGCGGATGTTGGCGAAGCTCAGGGCGGTGTCCTTCAGCGAGGCGGCGGTCACCAGGCCGGAGAGCGGCAGCGGCAGGAGCGCCTCGATCTTTCCGTCTTTGGCGACGGCCATGCCGCCGCCGGCTGATATGACCGCGTTGGCGGCGAGCGCCATGTCGCGGGTATTGCCACCGAAGACAGTGAGGTTGTGGCTGTCATGCGAAACGGTGGTGCAGAAGGCGCCGCGCCATTCGCCCCAGCCGGTGAGAAAGCCGATGCGCGGGGCGCCGTCGGCCTTGCCGTGGCGATGGGCGACGGCGATCATCGCGCTGCCCGCCGGCGGTACGACGAAGCCGTCTCTGACCTCTGTTTCCGCCTCGCCCCATTGCGTGAAGCGCGGACAGTCGATTGTGGCGACGCGGACGCGCTCACCTCTCGACGCAATGCGGAAATCATTTTCGCCGAGTTGCGGGAGCTTCACCGAATTTTCCAGCGGGGCCGGATCGAGATGCCGGACGTCAACCTGCATGCTGCCGTTGCGGGCGACGATGCGGCCGCCCGATATGACCAGCTGCGCCCGGAATTCCTCGAGGTCTTCGAAAAACACGATGTCGGCGCGGCGGCCGGCGGCGATCAGGCCAAGGTCGGAGCGTTTCAGACGCTCCGCGGCGTTGAAGGTCGCGGCACGCAGCGCCCATTCCGGATTCATGCCGTAGCGCACCAGGCGGCGGATGACGTCATCGAGGCCGCCGCTTTGGCAGAGTTCATCGGGAAAGACGTCGTCGGTGCAGAGTGTCACGGTCGGGGGCAGGTGGCCAAGACCGTTCAGCACCTCGACGAATTCCTGCAGCAGATGATCATGAGAGCCGCGCAGCTCGATCGTCAGGCCGGCGGCAAGTTTGGCGGCGAGATCGGCGCCGGAGGTGAGTTCGTGGTCGGAGGTGATGCCCGCTGCCATGAAGGCGTTGAGACCGGCGCCTTCGAGGCCGCGGGCATGGCCGCAGACGAGTTTGCCGGAGGCAAGGCCGGCGTTGACGATATTGGTCATGCGCGGATCGCCGTCGATGACGCCGCGCATGTTCATGACTTCGGCGACGCCGCCAACGACGGAGGAGCGCAGCATCTCAGCGACGACGGCGGCATCGAAAACGGCGCCGGCAAGTTCCAGGCCGGGTGCCGACGGTACGCAGGAAGGGGCGAGCAGGATCGTGCGCAGCGGCAGCGCGCGCGCCGCCTCGATCGCCCAGCGCATGCCGTCGAGGCCGTGGACATTGCCGAATTCATGCGGATCCCAGACGATGGTGGTGACGCCGCGTGGCAGGGCCGCACTTGCATATTCGGCCGGCGTCACCATCGAACTTTCGACATGCATATGCGTGTCGATCAGGCCGGGCGTCAGTGTGCTGCCTGCCGCATCGATGATCTCGACTGCATCCGCGCGGCTTGCCGGCGCGTGGACGCTTGCAATCAGCGCGCCGACGAGACCGATATCGGCATGCCGGATCAGGCCCGTCACCGCGTCCAGCAGCCGGCCGCCGGTAATCAGCACGTCGAAGGGAGCGTCACCGCGTGCAGCCGCGACGGCGCGTGCGCGCAAAACAGGATCGTAGAGATCGGCGGGTTCCTGGCGAGGAGTGGCGTTCATTTGCGGGCCTCGTAGACCAGGGCGGCGAGAATGATCGCGCGTGCCTTATCGGCATCGATCTCGGCGGCGAAGTGCGCATTGAAGGTCGCGTGGGTGGCACGGGTCTCGACGACGGTGCGGCCGCGGGTGAAGGCGCCCTGCAGCTCGACGTCGATGCGCGCCGGGCGGAATCCGACGATATCGGGAGCGACGAAGGCGATGGCGGCGCAGGGGTCGTAGATCGCCATGGCTGGGCGGCCGCGGCTGGTGGCGATATTTATATAACCGGAAAACATGTCGCCGATGAGCTCGGCATTGCCACCGCCGGCATTGCGCACCGGCTCGGCATCCTCCGGCCTTGCCAGCACCTTGCGGCAGAGGTCGAGATCGACCATGCGCAGTGGCAGCCCATGGGCGATAACGATCGCCAGCGCCTCGGGATCGGCCAGCGCGTTGAACTCGGCAGACGCCGTGTGGTTGCCCGAGGTGACAGCGCCGCCCATCCAGACGAGGTCGCTGATGCGGGCGGTAAGATCCGGCCGGGCGAGCGCCACGGCGGCGATATTGGTGAGGGGGCCGAGCGCCAGGATGCGGTGCTGGCCATCACGCTCCAGCCAGCGGCAGAGCGCTGTAAAAGCATCGCTTTCGGCAAGCGTGGGCGCCTCCGGCAGGCCCTTGCCTGACGTCGGGATACCGGTTGTGCCGAGGATCGCCTGGGCGGTTTCGAGCTTGCCGAGAACCGGCATGGCGCGGCCAGTGTGGATGGGGAAGGTCCAGCCGAAGGCGCTGGCGGCGCCGGCTGCGTTTCTTCTCACCTGCGGCAGCGGCGCGTTGCCGAAGACCAGCGATACGCCGTCGATTTCGAATTCCGACTGCACCACGACCAGAATGGCGGCGATGTCGTCGAAGCCCATATCGGTGTCGATCCAGACGCCCATGATTTCACCCGAACCGTTTGAGGCTTGCTGCGCCGGCAACCGGCAGGTCGAAGGCGATCGCGTTGCCGATCTCGTGCAGCGGCAGGCCTGCGTCGATCTCGGCCTTGATCGGCCCGAGCGGTGTATCGAGGAGATATTCACGGCTGTTGCCGGCGAAAGAGGTGCCTCGCACCGTACCCTGAAAAGGACCGGAACCAAGCTTCACCATGCGCGGACGCCAGGCGAGCCCTGCAGCTTCGGGCACCGGGCCGGAAAGCTCTGTCGGGCCGTTCGGCGTCGCAAGCTTATCGTCTTTCAGTGCGAAGACATTCTCGAAGCCGACGAAGTCGGCGACGAAGGCAGAGGCGGGATTGTTGTAGATCTCTTCCGGCGTGCCGATCTGTTCGATGGCGCCGTTCAGCATGACGACGATGCGGTCGGCGAGCGCCAAGGCCTCGACCTGGTCATGGGTGACGAAGATCATGGTGACGCCCGTCTCCTTCTGAACACGCTGCAGCTCGGCCCGCATTTCCAAGCGTAGGCGGGCGTCGAGATTGGAGAGCGGCTCGTCGAGCAGCAGCAATTTCGGTTCCATCACCATCGAGCGGGCGAGGGCCACGCGCTGCTGCTGACCGCCGGAGAGTTCGGCGGGTTTACGGCCGGCGAAAGTGATGAGCCCGACGGATTTCAGGCCGGCGCCGACGCGGGCATCGAGATCGGCGCCCGAGATGCCCTTGAGGCGCAGGCCGAAGGCGACATTCTCATAGACTGTCAGATGCGGAAAGAGCGCATAGGATTGGAAGACGAGCCCGATGGCGCGTTTGTTGGCGGAGATGCGGGTGATATCGGCGCCGTCGAGCCGGATGCGGCCGGAGGCAGGCGTCAGCAGGCCGGCGATCGCACGCATCGTCGTCGTCTTGCCGCAGCCGGAGGGGCCGAGAAGGGCAACGAGCTCGCCTTTGCCGATGGCGAGGTCGAGGTCTCTCACCGCGACCGTATCGCCATAGGCGAGCGTCAGCTTGTCGAGTTGAAGGTAGGCATCAGACATATCGCGAAAATCCCAGGAAGCGTTCGGCGAGGAAGATGATGCCGATCGACAGGAAGGCGAGAAGGGCGGAGAGCGCCGCAATGGAGGGGTCGTAGGTGGTTTCCATGTAACCCAGCATGTCGATCGGCAACGTCCGGACGCCGGGGCCGGAGAGGAAGAGCGAGACGGGCACCTGATTGAAGCTGGTGACAAAGCCGAGGATGAAGGCGGCAAGAATGCCGCCGCGGATATTCGGTATCACCACGCGGAAGAAGGCGCCGAGCCTGGAGGAGCCGAGCAGGACGGCCGCTTCCTCGATATCCGAGCGCAGATTGTCGAGGCTCGCCGAAACGACGCGCACGGCATAGGGCAGCACCAGGGCCGTATGGGAAAAGAACAGCGCCAGGGTGATATCGAAGCCGAAGGGCACGACGAGATAACGCAGCAGCGCCAGGCCGACGATGATGCCGGGGACGATGATCGGCAGCGAAACGATCGTGCGGACAGTTTCGGCCGCGGGCAGCCGGTAGCGGGAGAGCGCGTAGGCGGCCGGGATGCCGAGGACGAGGGCTGCGAGCGTTCCGAAGACGGCGAGAAACATCGACATGGCAAAGCTGTCACGGAAGCTCTCGATGGTGAAGACCTTCATCACCCAGCGCAGCGACAGCCCCTGCGGCGGGAAGGCCAGCGTATCGCCTGATGATAACGAAGCCGCAATGATGATCAGGAATGGGCCGATCAGGAAGATCAGCAGCAGCAAGAGCACAACAGGCGAAAACAGCCGTAGGGTCATCGGCGGCTCCTCGCCGTTGCCAGGCGTTTTAGCAGGATGTTGGCGGCAAAGCTCATGACGATCAGAATGAAGGCGATGACGCTCGCCGAGACGAAATCATTGGCGACGGAAACCTGCTGGTACATCAGCGTTTCGAGCATCAGCACCTTGGAGCCGCCGAGGACGGCGGGGGTGATATAGGCGGTGAGCGAGCCGGTAAAGACGAGCGTGCCGCCGATAACGAGACCTTCCCTGGTCAGTGGCAGGATGACCTTCCAGAACACCTGGAACCAGTTGGCGCCGAGCACACGGGCGGCCGGGATCGCATCCTTTGGCATGTTTTCGAGCGCGCTGATCAGCGACAGGATCATCAGCGGCAGGAAGAGCTGCAGGAGGCCGATGAAGACGGCGGTCTCGGTAAACAGCAGCCGCAGCGGCTCGGCGCTGAGGCCCAGGCCCGTTATCGCCTGGTTGACGATGCCGGTGCGGCCGAGAATGACGATCCAGGCATAGGTGCGCGCCACCGGCGAGATCATCAGCGGCAGGGTGATGAGGCCGATCATGCGGCCCTTGCCCTTCGGCGGCAGATTGACGATGGCAAAGGCTGCGGCATAACCGATGATCGCCGAGACGGCGGTCACTTCGAGGCCGAGCCGGAAGGTTCGCAGGAAAACGGTGCGATTCAGTGTGGCGGAAAAGAAATTGGCATAGGCCGACAGTGTCCAGGCACCGCCGGCGCGGAAGCCTTCCGACAGCAGAATGGTGACAGGCAGCAGAAACACCAGGGTCGCAAAGATGGCTGCCGGCAGGGCAAGCGCCAGGGCTTCTGTGCGGTTCTGAAACATGAGGCGCCTTTCAACCGGACGGGAGAGCAGGCCCGGCAGCGCCGGGACCGGTTTTCACACGGACCTTACTGGCCGACCTTCTCGTTCCATGTCTTCAGCCAGCCGGCGCGATTGTCGAGGGCGACGGCTGACGGGATCAGCTTGAGGCTCCTGGCCGTCGCCTCGCCGTAGGTGAGGTTGTTGGCCGCAGTCTCGGACAGCTTGACCTCGCTGTTGGCGGGGCTGTCGATCAGCTTCTCGGCGAGCTTGGTCTGGATGTCGGTCGAGAGCCAGAAATCCATGAACTGCAAGGCGAGATCCTGGTTTTTCGAACCCTTGGCCAGCACCAGCACGTTCATGCCGCCGGTTTGGCCCTCCTTCGGCGTCGCCCAGGCGACCGGGACGTCGAGCTTGGTGAAGCCTGCCCAGGAGAAACGGCCGATCGGCGCTGCCCAGATCTCCTCCTGCTGCATCAGTTGGACGAGCTGCGAGGATTTTTCGTAGAAGGTAACGATCTCGTCCTTCTTCTCGCCCAGCGCCTCGATCGGTCCTCTCAGATCGGGCGTGTCCTTGCCGAGCGCCTGGCCCAGCATATAGAGCGCCGGCGGACCCTGATTGGTGGTCACGTTCGGAAAGGCGACGTGGCCGATATATTCCGGCTTCAAGAGATCGGCCCAGGAGTCAATCTTCATCTTGTCGGAGCGATAGGCGATAGAGGTGGCGTAGAAGGTATAACCGACGCTCATGCCGTCGCCGTTCGGATCCTTGGCGATGTCGTAGAGCTTGGCGAAATTGGAAAGTTTCGCGGTATCGACTTTGTCGATCAGCCCGGCGCGGGAGGCGGCCAGTGCATCGGCCATGGAAACGGCGGCGAGATCGACGACGGGATTGGCCTTGTTGGCCTCCATCTTGGCCAATCGTTCGACGCTGTTGCCGGTTTCGACCACGAGCTTGCAGCCGCATTTGGCTTCGAACGGATCGTAGACCAGTGTCTTGAACTCGTCCTGGGCAAAGGCATAGACGGAAATGGTCAGCGTCCGTTCCGCCGCGGATGCGGCAAGCGGCGACAGTGCGGAGAGCGCCACCGAGGCAATGACAGCTTTTTTCATCCTACATGTTCTCCATCTCTGAGATTTTTGGTGCCGGGTCCGCAAGGCCCGGATGATTGGCGGACGATCAACTGCATGGCGACACGGCCGGTCTCAGCGGTCACGAGCATGCCCTCCCGGGTGACCCTCGTTTTGATGGCATCCGTCAGCGCCGACACGGCAATCTCGGCAATCCTGTCCATGTCCATCCGCATGGTTGTCAGCGACGGTGTGACGACGGGCGACCAGATGAGGTCGTCGAAGCCGGTGACGCTGACGTCAGTGGGAATGTTGATACCGGCCTGCTGCAGTTCCGTCAGCGCGCGCAGGGCCTGGAGGTCGGACAGGGCTGCGAAGGCGGTGAAACCCTGTCTCACCTTTTCAGCGAGGCCGAGCGGGCAGCCGATGCCGCCATCCTGCTCCAGTCTGTCGATCCACAGCGTTTCCGCATGCATACCCGCGCGCATGCCGGAGCGAATGCCGCCGGCACGATCGTTCTGGACGTTCGATTCCTGATTGTTGCCGATAATGAGGATGCGGCGATGGCCAAGGCCGGTGAGGTGATCGGCGATTTCGCGGCCGCCTTGCCAATGGTCGGCCGCCACAGTGTTGCCTGGCGTCGAGGCGGTGTCGATGACGGCGACCGGACAGGCGGCGGCCGAAATGCGGGTGGCGCGGCGGGGAATGATGATCATGCCATCGACGCTGCGCTCGACGAGCCGATTGATCGCCTCGGTCTGGGTGGCGGCATCGCCGCGGGAATCGGCGATCAGCACGCCGTAACCGGCGGCGGAGGCGGCGAATTCGATCGCCTGTGCGATCTTCGGAAACAGCGGATTGGCGATATCCGGCAGCACCAGGCCGAGAACGCCGCTGCGCCCGGTCCTTAATGCCCGGCCGGCCTGGCTCGGGACATATCCGAGCTCGGCTGCATGCTCGCGGATTTTTTCGATCAGTTGGCCGGAGACCCGGCCCTTGCCGGAAAGCGCGTTGGAGACAGTTGCGACCGAGACGCCGAGCGACGTCGCTATCCTGCTGAGGTTCGGTCCGGGGCGCGATTGAGGCATGATCGATGGCGCTCTGATTAATCGTTTAAGCAAAGCCTTTAACTCGACTTTGCAATCTTGTCGAATCCAAATTCATCTTATGCGCAATTATCCCAGAAGCGAATTCCGCGGGCATGAAAAAACCCCGCGAGGCGATCGCGGGGTTTGGCATTTTCAGAACAGGCAGGCTGCCGATCAGCGATTGGCCGGCTTCGCAGCCGGCACGGGCTTGGCCGGTGCTGTCGTCTTGCCGCCGGGCGCATAGCCGCCGCCGACTGCGATGTTCAGCGAGACGTAGTCCTTGGCCATCTGCTGGACGGACTGGGCAAGACTTGCCTGGGCCAGCGAAACCTGGCGCTGCGCGTCGAGAACGTCGAGCAGCGAAGAGGCGCCGTCCTTGTAGGATGCGGTGGAAAGTTCGAGTGTTTCCTGCGTGGTCTTGACCTGGGCCTGAAGCGCGGCGACCGTGCGGGCGTCGCGGCGGACGGCCGCAAGCGCGTTTTCCACCTGTTCGACTGCGGTCAGTACCGTCGACTTCCAATTGAGGTAGGCCGTGGCGGCATCGGACTGCGCCGACTTGACGTTGGCGCGCAGGCGGCCGCCGTCGAAGATCGGCAGGTTGAGGGTCGGGCCGAAGGACCAAGGCGTCAGGCCGCCATGGATGCCACGCTGGTTGATGTAGGACGGTGAGATCGAGCCGCTGAGCGAGATGCTCGGATAGAGCTGCGCCTGGGCGACGCCGATATTGGCGGTTGCGGCAGCGAGATCACGTTCCGCCACACGAATGTCGGGACGGTTGCGGATCAGGTCTGCGGGGATGCCGGAGGTGATGCCGCCGCGGAATACCGGCTGACCGGAGCCCTTCAGCAGTTCATCGACGAGAGCCGAGGCCGGCAGGCCGAGCAGCGTAGCGATGTGATGAGCCGATACGCGGATGTTGGTTTCGAGGCCGGGAATTTCGGCGAGCGTCGACTGTACGAGACCTTCGGCCTGAACGACGTCGAGACGCGAGGCGGCGCCAGCTTCGAGCTGGAACTTGGTCAGTTCGTAGGTCTCCTGGCGAGACTTCAGGTTGGCCTTCGAAAGCGCCAGGCGCTGCTGGTAGTAGCGAACGTCGATATAGCTCGAGACGAGATCCTGGATCAGCGTCAGCCTGGCAACATCGGCCGATGAGTAAGCGGAATCGAGCGAGGCGAGAGCGCTTTCGGTGCTGCGCTTGTAGAGGCCGAAGAGATCGAGCAGCCAGCTCAGCTGGACGTCGCCGCCGCTGGTGTTGCGCGTGTCGAACTGCGTGCGCAGCTCGCCTCTCTGGCCGCTCACCGTGTGCGAACCGCCGACGGTTAGGTTCGGCAGGGCGCCGGCTCCGGCGGTAGTGACGGCGGCGGAGGCCGCATTGATGCGTTCGATCGCCTGCTGGACTGTCAGGTTCTGCTCAAGGCCGGCGTTGACGTAACCGTTCAGCCGCGAATCGTTGAAGGCGGTCCACCAGGCTGCGGTAGCAACATCACCATCGCTCTTCGTTCCGCCTTCTCCGAATTTGGCGGGCAGCGGCATTTCAGGAGGAACATGATCCGGGCCAACAACGCAGCCCGACAACAACAATAATAATGCCGGGGTGGCAAAACGAAGAGATACCATTCATTTCTTCCTGTACTCGAGCAAGTCAATTCTTGTCCGAAGCTTCATGCTTCACTAACGCAACCGCGCCTCGTCCTACCAAAAATACACACACCGAAGCAGTCGGGCGCAATGTAGCAATCGGAACAGCATTATCACAGTGCATTTTTATCACACTCCTGCCGCATTTTTGCCCCGTGTGGCAAAGATGCGTCGAATGACGACGAAAAAGGACGGCACGAAGAAAATTCCGAGCATCGTCGCCGCCAGCATGCCGCCGAGAACGCCGATGCCGATGGCGTTTTGTGCCGCCGAGCCCGCGCCTGTCGCGATCGCCAGCGGCACAACGCCGAGAATGAAGGCAAGGGAGGTCATGATGATCGGCCGCAGTCGCAATCGTGCCGCCTCCAGCGTAGCTTCGTAGAGCCCCATACCGCTTTCCATGCGGTCCTTGGCGAATTCGACGATCAGGATCGCGTTCTTTGCCGCCAGCCCTATGGTGGTGAGCAGGCCGACCTTGAAATAGACGTCGTTCGCCTGACCGAAGAGGGTCGCGGCCGTCAGCGCCCCGAGAATGCCGACCGGCACCGCCATGATCACCGAGAAGGGGATCGACCAGCTTTCGTAAAGCGCCGCCAGGCAGAGGAAGACCACGAGAACCGAGATCGCGTAGAGCATCGGCGCCTGCGAACCGGAGAGGCGCTCCTGATAAGAGATACCCTGCCAGGCGACCGTATAACCGCCGCCGAGCTGTTCGGTCAGCGCTTCCATTTCGTTCATCGCATCGCCGGAGGAGACACCGGGTGCGGAAGCGCCATCGAGCGGAATGGCGCTGACGGCGTTGAAGCGGGCAAGCGATGGCGCGCCTTTCACCCACTCCGTCTTGGTAAAGGCGGAGAAAGGCACCATTTCGCCGGCGGTGTTGCGGGCGTACCAATGGTTGAGATCATCCGGCTGCATGCGGAAGGGCGCATCGCCCTGGACATAGACCGGCTTGATCTCGCCGTTCAGCGTGAAGTCGTTGACGTCGCGGCCGGTGAAGATGATCGACAGCATCGAGTTGACCGAGGCGATGTCGACGCCCATGGCGCCGATCTTTTCCTGATCGAGCACGATGCGCATCTGCGGCTCGACTTCCTTGCTGCTGCTGCGCAGGGCTACGATCTTGCCCGAGGTATTGCCCATCTGGATCAGCCGCTTGGAGGCGGACGTCAGCGCGTCGTTGCCGTGGCCGCCGGTATCGACGAGATACATGGAGAAGCCGCTCGATACGCCGAGACCCTGGATCGCCGGGGGCAGGAGCGCGAAGACCTGCGCCTCGCGGATGGCAAAGAAGTTACGCAGCGCGCGGTTAACGACCGACTGGGCGCTCAGATTCGGATCGGTGCGCTTGGAGAAATCCTTGAGCTTGGTGAAGACGATGGCGCTGTTCTGGCCGGAGCCGTTGAAGCCGAAGCCCAGCGCGCCGAACACCGATTCAACGGCATCCTTCTCATTCTGGCGATAATAATTCTCCACCTTTTCGACGACCGCCTGGGTCTGTTGCGTCGTCGAACCCGGCGGCGTGGTGACGATGGTCAACAGCACGCCCTGGTCTTCCTGCGGCAGGAAGGAGCTCGGCAGGCGGGTGAAGAGATAGGCGCAGCCGGCGCCGACAAGCAGGAAGACCAGCATGACGCGGATCGGCCGCTTCAGGAGATAAGCGATGGCGCTGATATAACCGTTGGTGGAGCGCGTGAAGTTGCGGTTGAACCAGTCGCCGACGCGGTGCTTCCGGTGTTCGCTGACCGGCTTCAGCATCGTGGCGCAAAGGGCGGGCGTCAGCACGAGGGCGACGAGGGCCGACAGCAGCATGGCCGAGACGATGGTGATCGAGAACTGGCGATAGATGATGCCTGTGGAGCCGCCGAAGAAGGCCATCGGGATAAAGACGGCGGTGAGGACGAGCGCAATGCCGACAATGGCGCCGGTGATCTCGCCCATCGATTTTTCCGTCGCCTCCAGCGGCGAAAGCTTCTCTTCCGACATGATGCGCTCGACGTTTTCGACAACGACGATGGCGTCGTCGACGAGAAGGCCGATCGCCAGCACCATGGCAAACATCGTCAAGGTGTTAATCGAGTAACCGGTGATCGCCAGCACCCCGAAAGTGCCGAGCAGCACGACGGGAACGGCAATCGTCGGGATCAGCGTTGCTCGCAGGTTCTGCAGGAAGATAAGCAACACGACGAAGACGAGCACAATTGCTTCGATCAGCGTGTGCACGACCTTCTCGATCGACAGTTCCACGAAGGGCGTCGTGTCGTAGGGATAGGTGATCTCCACGCCCGCCGGCAGGCCGCGGCCGATGACCTCGAGAGCGGAGCGGACGCGGGCTGCGGTATCGATGGCGTTGGCGCCGATCGCCAGATTGACGGCAAAACCGGTCGACGGCTGGCCGTTATACCGCGAGCCGCCGCCGTAGCTTTCCTGGCCGATCTCGATGCGGGAGACGTCGCTCAGGCGTACCGTCGCGCCGTCCTTTTCGACCTTGAGGATGATGTGCTCGAAATCGGCGACGGTGGTCAGCTGGCTTTGGGCAGTGATGGTGACGTTGATCTGCTGGCCGGGGGTCGCCGGCTGGGCGCCGAGCGAACCGACGGAGACCTGGGTGTTCTGCGCCTGGATGGCCGACGTAACGTCGCTCGGCGTCAATTGGTATTTCAGCAGCTTGAACGGATCGAGCCAGACACGCATGGCGTAACCCGAACCAAAGACGTTGATGCTGCCCACACCTTCCAGGCGCTGGATCTGATCCTCGATCGAGGTCGACATGATGTTGCCGAGGTCGACCGAGTTGCGCTTGCCGTCGGTCGAAACAAGCGAGCCGACGAGAAGAATGCTCGAAGTCGAGCGGGTGACGCTGATGCCGGCATCGATGACGTCGCTTGGGAGCTGCGACTGGACCAGCTGCAGCTTGTTCTGTACCTGCACCTGGGCAATATCAGGGTCGGCGCTCGTTCCGAAGGTGAGCTGGATGCTGGCCGAACCGGTCGACGACGTCGAGGTCATATAAGTGAGGTCGTCGAGGCCGGTCATGCCATCCTCGATGATCGTCGTCACGGATTTCTCGACGGTCTCGGCGCTGGCGCCCCTATAGGGGGCATTGATGCGAACCGTCGTCGGAGCGATGTCGGGATATTGCGAGATCGACAGGGTGAAGATCGCCAGCAGGCCGGCGAGCATGATGGTGATCGCAATGACCCAGGCGAAAATCGGACGTCGGATGAAAAACTTGGCCATCGGTTGTTCCTGTGCGGCTGAGACGGTGACGCTGCGGGCTCGAAGCGATTATTTCGCTGCGGGCTTCTGCGTATCACCGGCCGCGGGCTGCTCAGCAGGCACGACCACGCCGTTGTCATTGATCTTCATCGGGACCGGTTTTACCGGCATGCCTGCCGTGATCGACTGCAGGCCGGCGACGATCAGTTGATCGCCGTCCTTGATGCCTTCGGTCACGAGCCAGGAATTGTTGGAGGGTGAGCTGTTCTCGAAAGCGCGGGTTTCGACCTTGCCGTCGGCAGAAATGAACTGCGCCGTCAGCCGGCCATTGGCGTCACGGCTCGTCGCCAGCTGCGGCAGCGCATAACCGGCCTCGGCGCCGAGCTCGACGGTTGCCCGCACATACATGCCGGGCAGAACGATGCGGTCGGGATTGGGAAAAAGCACGCGGATGATGAAGGTGCCCGTGGTCTCGCTGACCACCTGCTTCGACATGTCGAGCTTGCCCTGCTGATTATATTCCTTGCCGTCTTCGAGGATCAGGTGGAAGGCGACATTGTCTGCGCCCTTGATGTCGCCGGCGGCCATCGCATCGCGGAGCTTCAAGAGGTTGGTGCTCGATTCCGTCAGCGAGATATAAATCGGATCGAGCTGGCGGATCGTCGTCAGCGCCGTCGTCTGGTTGGCCGAGACGACGTTGCCGACATTATAGGCCGTCTGGTCGATGACGCCGTCGAAGGGTGCGACGATCCGGGTGTGATCGAGATCGATCTGCGCGGCGGCAAGCGCTGCTTTCGTCGATTCCACTTCGGCCTTGGCCTGGAGCAGCGTCGTCTTGGCCGTTTCGAATTCGATCTGGGTGGCGCCGCTGCCGACGAGGCGCTGGTAGCGGTCGAGATTGCTTTCGGCGCTCGGCACGCTCGCTTGCGCCTTGGAGATTGCCGCCTTGGCCTGTTCGACGGCAGCGATATAGGGCGCATCCTCGATCTGGTAGAGAAGATCGCCCTTCTTGATTTCTCCGCCTTCCTTAAAGGCGATCTCTCGGATGATGCCGCTCACCTGCGGCCGGATATCGGCTGTCTGGAAGGTTTCGGCGCGGCCCGGAAGGATCGTGGTGATCGGGAAACTGTCCTTCTTCAGGGTGATCACGCCGACCGGGGCTGCCTGCTGTGCCGCGCCCGCGCCGGCATTGCCGGCGGGTTTGCCGGCATTGTCGCTGCAGGCGGCGAGCAACGTGCCGAACGCCAGAGCCGAGGAGATGAGGAGGGCGCGCCGTATCATTCTGAATTCCCTGTGCGGTGGCAATTACCGTTCGATCCACGGGCTCGGCTGGACCAAGCGCAGGCTTATATAAGCGTCAGGATTGATTTGGCTTCAAATGCCATCCGGATTTAACAAAGGCTTTACGAAGTGACGTAAGTCAGCAATCGTCACTTAGCAAGCGTTATTTTGCAATGCGGCATCGACGAAGCCGACAATGTCCTCGGCCCGGTGGACGAGGGTTTCCTTGTCGTCGCGGGCAATCAGGATCGGGTGCAATACGCAGGCCAGCACGTCTGCGACGGTGCGTGCGGCGCGTTCGGGATCGCGGCACTGATAACGTCCCTCCGCCATGCCTTCGCGGATGATTTCGCCGAGCTTCTGCTCGATTCGGGCGCGATAGCGATTGCCGGCCTCAAGTTTGGCCTCGATCGTCGAAAGCACCATTTCGAAAATGTAGGGATTGTTCTGGATGTCCTGCAGATGGCCTTCCAGCAGGCGCAGAACGAAACGGAGCAGTTGCTGCTTCGGCGGCAGGGCCTGCTCGAAAGCGGCGAAACGCTCGGCGGCATTGTCGAGATGGCGTCCGGCGATCGCGTCGATCAGCGCGACCTTGGAATGGAAATGCTTGAAGACATTGGCGGGCGACATGTGCAGTGCGCCGGCGATGTCGGCGATCGACACGGCGACGTAGCCGTGCTGGCGAAACAGCACCTCCGCCATGGAGAGAATATCCTCGCGCGTTTCTTCGGCCTTGCGTCTCGGCCTTTTTATCATCCGTCCCCCGCCGGGCCGATCCCGGTATCCCCTTTTGATGCTAGCGCTATTGCCTGTCGTCTTTTCAAGGGAAATAGGGGGCGAGGTTGCTTCGAACACGGGCAAGCGGTGTGTCGTGGCTATTGTCGGGGACAAAGCGCTCGCCGGTAATCGCCTCGTAAGCCTTGATATAGACGGCCGAGGTCTGCTCGATCAGTTCGACGGGGATTTCGGGGATCTCGTCCTTATAGGGATCGCAGCGTTCGGCCACCCAGGCACGGACGAAGTCTTTGTCGAAACTTTCCGGACGTCTTCCGGCCGCAAAGCTTGCTGGATAGCTTTCGGCAAGCCAGTAGCGGCTGCTGTCGGGTGTGTGGATCTCGTCGGCGAGAATGATATTGCCGTCGCTATCGGTGCCGAATTCATATTTGGTGTCGACAAGGATCAAGCCGCGTTTTGCCGCCATCTCCTGGCCACGGGCAAACAGAGCGAGCGCATATGTCGACAGTGCCTGCCATTGCTCGGCAGTCAGAAGGCCGCGCGTGACGATTTCGGCAGGCGTCAGCGGCTCGTCATGGCCGCCGTCGAATTCCTTGCTGGTCGGGGTGATGACGGGTTCGGGCAGGATCTGGTTGTCGCGCATGCCGTCGGGTAGGCGCATGCCGTACATCTCGCGCTCGCCCTTCTTGTAGAGTGTCAGGATCGAGGTCCCGGTGGTGCCGGCGAGATAACCGCGCACGACGATTTCGACCGGCAGGATGTCGAGCCGCTTGCCGATGACGACATTCGGATCGGGATAGTCGATGACGTGGTTCGGGCAGATGTCCTTCGTCGCTTCGAACCAATAGCGCGCCGTCTGCGTCAGTACCTGGCCCTTATAGGGAATGCAGGTGAGAATGCGGTCGAAGGCACTCAGCCGGTCGGTGCTGATGATGATGCGGCGCCCGTCAGGAAGATCGTAATTCTCGCGCACCTTGCCGCGATAATAGTTCGGCAATTCGGGGAAATGGGCTTCGGAGAGGATTCGCACGGCGCTCGACTGTCCTTGTGTTTGGGTGAAGGCTTCCTGTCGTTTCATGGCCGGGAAGTCAAGGTGGCCCCAAGTATCGCATTACAGAGTATCGCATCACAGCCAGAACAGAGCCAGGAGAAACAAGGCGAGGCCATAACATGTGACGGCAAGCGGCCAGCCGGCACGCAGGAAGTCGCTGAAGCGGTAACCGCCGATGCCCATGGCCAGCGTGTTGTTGTGGTGGCCGAACGGCGTCAGGAAATCGAGCGAGGCGCCAGCGGCGACCGCGATCAGATAGGCATGCGGCGCATGCTGGCCGGTTCTTGCAAATTCAAGGGCGACCGGGCTGAGGACGATAGCGACCGTTGCGTTATTGACGAAGGGCGTCAGCGCCATGGCGAGGAAGAGGATGAGGGCAACGCCGAAGAGCGGCTGGGTGATCGGCACGACGAGGCTCAGCCAGCCGGCGATGGTTTCGGCCGTCCCGGTGCTTGCGACCGCCTGACCGATCGGGATCATCGCCGCCAGCATGATAATGATCGGCCAGTTGAGATCGGCCATCGCCTGGCGAATGTTCAGATGATTGAGCAGGGCGAGTGCGAGCACGACGCCGGCAAAGGCGACGTCGGGACGCAGGCCGGCCGCGGAGGCGACGACGCCGCAGGCAAAGAGCGCAAAGGGCCGCCAGGAGAGCGAGGCTGGTTCGGTCGAAGCGGCCGAGGCAAGCGGCAGGCACTCGCTTTCTTCGAGCGCTTCGGCGATCGCCATGCGCGGCCCCTCCAACGTCAATATATCGCCGATCGATAGTTGCAGGTCGAGGAAGCGGCCCTCGATGCGCGGCGCGCGCATGGAAAGAGCGGTGACCGCGACACCGCGACTGTGAAAGATTTCGAGCGAGCGGATCCGCGAACCGACCAGCGTGCTTTCCGGCATCACGACGCTTTCGACGCGGAAGAAATCCGGCCGCAGGCCGTGCGGATTGATATCGGCCATCAGCGCCTGCGCGGCGGCAAGACCGGCAAAGACCGCATCGCTGCCTTCGGCAAGCAGCACGTCGCCGGCCGCGATCACCGATTGCTCGAGCGGTCCGAAGACGAAATTGTCGCCGCGGATCAACGCGTGGGCTTTGATGCCGAAGCGGGCCGGGCAATCGGAAAGCCTCACGCCGACCAGCGGCGAAACCTCGGGGATGCGGCGCTCGACGACGATGCGGCGCGTGACCGGCGAGATCGTCGCCGGCGCCTCGTCGGGCTCTGGAAACAGCCGCTGCACGCGAAGGGCGACCAGCATTATGCCGGCCATTGCGACCGGCAGGCCGACATAGGCGAAATCGAAGAAGTGAAAGCCGGCTCCGGTTGCCTCGCCGAGTGCATCGCTGACGAGCAGGTTGGCCGGCGTGCCGATCAGCGAAACGAGACCGCCGAGCAGGGCTGCGAACGAGACCGGCATGACGAACTGACGGCGGGGGATCGCCAGAGCCGTGCCGAGCCGCAGCGCCACCGGCAGGGTGATCGCAAAGGCACCGATATTGTTCATGAAGATGGAGATGAAACCGGCAAGCAAAGACGTACCTGAGATGACCTGGAAACCCGAGGGTTCCGTGGCCGCGAAACGGGCAGCGAGACTGTCGAAGAGCTTGGCGCGCGCCAGCACCTGGACGATCAGCAGGATCTCGACGACGGTGACGACGACGGGGCTGGCGAAGCCCGCGAAGATCCGATCGGCGGGATAAAGGCCGAGCGCATGGCCGGCAAGCAGACCGGCGATCGAAACCACCTCGATGCGGAAGCGATCGAGGGAGAAGAGAACGAGCATCGCCAGCAGAAGGATCAGCAGGGATGCTTGCGCAAACGACATGGGCAGGTCCGGTGTTTCATCGATGAGGCCGGACTGTAATCGTTCCTCTTATGCTGTACAGAGGCGCCGACAGGCGGGACTGCAATATCTCGTCTCAGGCCGCTGGTGCCTGCCACCGGCCTGCGGCGTTCCGCTCCAGAAGGGGCGTTGCGAAGACGCCGACGGTGCGTGCCGGCCATTGCGGCCCGGCCGCCGTTAGCCTTTCGCGCCAGCGCTCCGATTGCAGCATGGCGGCGCCGATGACGACGGGTTCGATACCGCAGGCCGTCAGCAGATCAAGAGCCGCGACGATCGAGGCGCCGCTGGAAATGACGTCGTCGATCAAAGCGACGCGCCGCCCGCTCAGCAGCGGCAGCATGCGCGGATCGATATAGAGGCGTTTCTCCTGCGTCGGCGTCGTGATCGAAGACAGGGCGACGGAAAGCTCGTCGCGGTACCAAAACTTGCGTGAGGTACCGAGCGGAACATACCGGTCATGACCGAGCTTCTGCGCCACGGCGGCGGCAAGCGTCAGGCCGAGCGTCGGCAGGCCGGCGACGACATCGATGCGCATGGGCCTGATCTTTTCGGCGAGGCTTTCGGCGAGCGTATCGAGCACGGCGAAGCCTGCCTGATTGACGATCAGCGAGGCGAGGGCGTGATTGCCATCCGCCAGCACGCGGATCGGCAGGCGAAGCTGGCGGCCATCTTCCAGTGTGGCGACATAGAAGGAAGCGAATTCGCCGTCGCCGCCAAAGGTGCCGGGCGGATGAATCTCCTGCCAGAAATCATGCGGCGCCATGCCGGTTGCTTCAGTCAACTGCGTCTTGCCTTTTCGATGCCGGTTTTCCGCCGCAGCAACTGCAATTCCGTCTCCGTCAGCGCGCGCACGGCGCCTTTCGGCAGTTCGCCAAGTTCGAGCCCGCCGATTGCGACGCGCACGAGGCGCAGACATTCCGTCCCGAGCGCCTCCAGCATGCGGCGGATCTGGCGATTGCGGCCCTCGTCGAGCTCGACCTCGATCCATGAGTTCCTGTCGCCCTGGCGCAGACGCCGAGCGGCGGTTGCCGTCAGCAACTCGCCGTCGTGGCGAATGCCCGACGTCATGGCTGCAATCGCCTCGTCATCCATGATGCGGTCGATCTGCACATGATAGGTTTTCGTCACATGGGTGACGGGATCGAGCAGGATCTGGGCAAATTCGGTGTCGTTGGTGAAAAGCAGCAGGCCCTCGCTCGCCTTGTCGAGCCGGCCGACGGGGGAGAGGTGCGGGATGTCGAAATCCCTGAGGCAATCATAGACTGTCGGCCTGCCTTCGGGATCATGGCGGGTGGTGACGAGCCCGCGCGGCTTGTTGAGCATCAGGTAGATTTTCGTCTCGGCAGCGATGACGAGGCCGTCGACACTGATCTTGGCGGTGGCAAGGTCGACCCAGGCGGAGGTATCGCTGATGGTGCGGCCGTCGACGGCAACGCGACTTTCGGCGATCAGCCGCTCGGCCTGCGTTCGGGAGCAATACCCAAGCTTGGAAAGAGCACGGGGGAGGGTGACCCGCTTGGCCGCGGCGTCGGCGGCGGGCTTTGTCCGCTCGCGCGTCTTATATGATGGACGCCGTTCCCTCATCTGCGGTCCTTATGCTGCCTTGATGCCTTGTCTTGGCATGAACGACGCAAGGATGCCAGCAAGGCGAAGAAAAACCGGGAAAGAAGAGACGCCATAAAACAACGTCAGCGCTTTGGAGAAAAGCGCCGTTCCGGCATGATGGGGTCGGGCTGGCTCAGCGGCAGGCCATGAAGCCGGCAAGTTCCTT